>JAHQWL010000032.1 GCA_029856155.1 Promethearchaeia archaeon | reverse complement strand
TCTTTCTCTTCTAACTTTCGCTCAAGCTTGATCTCCTTAATCATATTGCCGACTGCATATAATTCTTCATCATCCATATCAATACCGCTTTTTTGGGCTACTTCCTTAGTAAACTCCATCTCCTCCTTTCTAATTTCTTTTAACAGAGCTTTTAAATTTAGTTGTTCAATCTCTTTCGGAAATATGATAATTATTAAGTAATATATGCAACCTCTGGTTTTTATAATTTTGGTTTGGTCTTTCTTGATTCTTCGGCGAAAGTACGCGAAATAGAGAAAATTATTGCGTGTGAAAATGTCCTTCGCATTTCTTAAAACACCGGGTAACGAAGTTAATGCGCTTGAACGGAATTTGAATTCTATTACCTTAGAAGGAAGGCTCAAGTCATCGTGCTTCGAACCCTTTACTCGTTTTTCATGATCTAATTCACCTGCCCCGTCAAGATATTCCTCGTTCACAAAGTTGACGAGTAAATCGTGATGGGTGACTCGAGCATTAGTACCCGTTTTTTCAATATGATCAACAAAATCGGTAATTTTTTTTGACCAAAAGGCGATGAATCTAAAATTTTTACACTGCTTCGAGTGAAACAGACGGGAAGGAGCGACGGGTTTAGAACTACTCATGATATATAATAGGAGATTAAGTTTAAAAAAGATTTCAAAAAAAGGATGGGCAACATGATTTGAATTCTTGACTAGCCTATCTTAATAATATTGGTTTATGCTTATATGTATCGATAATTTTCGAATTTTGAAAAAAATAATTAGTTTATAGTAATGTAATGAACTATTGATAATGTTAGATCAAGTTTACCATTTCCAAAAGACAAATCAGAAGAAATATTGAAAGAGATAATAAAAACATTAACTTTTTCATCAGTAACTAATTTTATATATTTTAAAAATAAATAATAGATGAATACAATTATGTTCAATTTTAAAACAATATTCTTCTTTATTAAATACAGAATTAGGTTAATTACCTTTTTCATTTCTTTATTTTGTATTATGTTCATGTATTTGAAACTGATTCATATTGAAAATATTGTTTTGGAGACTAATAGTTTGGTCCTATTTCTTCTTATTCAGCTATTATTAAAATCAAGTGCAATTTTTACCATATTATTCTTACCTACTTATCCCATTTTTTTTATCTTACTTAGGGATAAGAATTTAAATTTTCGAGAAAAACTAGGGATTACAATAGTATCTAATTTATCATTTTATATTATAATCGGATATATTGGCTCATACTTTAATTTACCAATAACATTTGAATATTTCTTCTTTACTTTGGTTTTAGTTTATTTTTCAATTCTCTTAATAGTGATATTTCATGGTTATTATCGAGGAACAGGTTTCTTTCTTAAAAAAGTAAAAAGTTTAGATTTTGAACAAATAAGCAACGAGAAATTTTCTTTAAGTAATGTTATTAAAAGAAATATCTCTTTAAATGCGATTTTATTAAGCATTTTTATCATATTAATTTGCATATTAAATGTTGTTAATACAAGTATTTTTGCAGGAACAGATGCATGGCTACATATTTCAATTGTCAAATACATAACTAAAATCAATTCTATTCCGATGAATGCGTATTTTGGCACATTAGGACTGCATATATTTGGAGCAGTTATTCATTTTTTTTCTGGATTGGATTTAATATTACTACCGAAATATTTTTGTTTCTATACTATTCCTTTATCATCATTAATATTATACAATCTTTTAATGAGGATTTTTAAAAACAAAAATTTAGCTATTTTTGGAGTATTTTTATTAGTTTCATCATTTGGATTTTCTTGGTTTATGATGGTTCAATTCTGGCCATCGGGTATTGTATTAATACAAGGATTAGTTATATTTTTGATTCTTTATATAAGATTACAAGCATTGATCAAGGAACAAATCCCAAAAAAGGAAGATATCTCATCAAATATTACATTTTCATACATTCTATCAATATTTATCTTCATAAGCTCTTTGTTAACACATTCATTATTAGCTATGATTTTATTAATCTCCTTTTTATGGGTTTATTTGATATATTTTGTTAAAAATTATAGGAGGGGTTTTGATTTACTACTTTTAATAGTGCTTTTCAGTATTTTTTTAATTTTTTATAATTTCAACATCAGTGTCGGACATTTCCAAGTTTTTAACCCCTTTAGAATTTTACCATGGTATTATCTACTTTTTGGAGCCTTAGCTTTTACGTTTGTAATAGCTTTAATTCTTCTAAATTATAGGAGATCAATGGATTTTTCTAGGGGAGAATTTACATCAATAATAACAGGAAACAAAAAAAGAATATATAAAAAAATAGAAGATAAAATCATATTTCCATTAATTTTTGGTTCAACAATTATTCTCTCTATTGTTTTTACTCTTTTCAATCTAACAGTTATGAATATCTCTATTACATATGTTTTTTATTTTATAGAAATGTTAATTATCAGCTGTTTTGCGATATGGGGTTTTTTAATTTTCCAATATAAACCAAGAGGTAAACCTTTATTTTTATGGGGATTAGCATTGGATTTGATGTTTTTATTAATGTTTCTCTATGACGCAATAATCGGGTTTACCACTTTCTTTTTAAGAGTATATTTTATAACTACAATAGTAATCTCAGTAGGATTCGTATCTTATCTATATAAATTAATAAAACTTAACTCATTTCAAAAGAGAAAATTTAAAATTTTTCTAATCCTTGTTGTTATTTTTTCAGTATATACCCAGAATCTTTTTGATTCCACAAGCATAGACATATTTTGTTTAAAAGAACGAGAAGTGAATTCTATACAATGGTATTCAAACTATACTTCTAATGAAGAAGTGATCATCTCAAAATTCGGTTGGTATGCCATTTTTATATATTATGATTATCCTTTTGAAGATAAGAATAAAGAGCTTCCTTTAGACTCAATTCATTACTTTTTATTAGTAGATAGCCAATTAATTCATCCAGATTTACATATTTCTAATGGTTCAAACCAATTAAAAAATATAAAATCAGATTATAATACTGATGTTATTTTAGTGTTTCCTGAAGAATATTATTCACCATTCAGCTGGACATTTTTTGATCAACTTACTGAAGAAGAAATAGAAGCTTATTATAATTTAGATTATTTGAATAGAATTTTTTCAGCTAAAGGAGAATATGGTGAAGATTTACCCTATTATTGGGTTATTTAACCCATTTTTACTCTAATCTAAAAAGAAACCAAACCTAACAGATTTTTAAACTATTTTTAGGAAGTTTTGTAAATATTTTTAAGAAGAAAGTCTATTTGTAATAATAGTAAGACATACAAATTTTTAACGGTGGTAATTGTGGATAAAAAGCGAATCTTAAAAGAAGCTCAGCGAATTGCAAAAGATTTTTCTTTTTGGATGGTTTCGGGAAATATAACTCATTTATATGGCTATGTGCATCAAATTCCCGATGTAAAATATGAGTTAGAAATTAAATTTGAAGAAGATTTTCCAAATACTCCCCCTCTAATGATTTATCACGATGAAATTAAAGAGCTATTAGGAGATTTTCAGTTAAATAATATTATTAATTGGACAGCTGACTCCGTTGTAGTTAATATTATGCATGAGCTCAAAGCAAAAATTGAAGATACTTTAGAGCCAAAAGAAGAAATACCAGAACAAAAAATGATCCATATTGAAGAAGAGCAAATAACTGATAGTTCATCTGAAAAGGAAAATTACATTACACCTGATCTAAATGCTTACCCTCCAGAATTTCCCTATGATGAATATGTTACTCCTTCAGATTCAACTAGTGATTTGTTTTATTCTGAAAAATCATTTGAAACTCCTCCTAATGATCTTGATTCTGACATTATTGATAATTCTGATTTTGATTCTAAAATCTCTACTCAAAAAGATATTACAGAAGATAGTGATCAATTAAGTGTTGCAATTAATACTGAATTGGGCTTAATCCAACAGTCATATGCTTATGATCAACTTGGGTCTGAGGGAGCAGAAATTACTGTATATGTTACAATAACTCTCACCAAAACATTTATAATACTAATAGATTTCATGAATTATCCGGAAAGACCAGTTATAACATTTCCAAGTGATGTAAAAAATATATTGGGAGATCCTTATAAAACATTAGACATATTAAAGAGCTGGGACTCTAAAAAGCCGGCTCATATTGTAGACATTTTACATGAACTGGAGAAAAAACTATATTTTATAAAAGAAATTGAGACACAATCTAAAAAGATTTCAGGAGAATATCAATGCGAAAAAGTTCCCGACCGTTTAACAACATTAAAAGTTCAACTATTAACATATGGATTTAAAGAATATACTATGAGTGTTGATTTAGATTCTTATCCAAAACCTCCTATAATTGACTTATCTTCAGAATTGCAGGAAATTATTCAAGTACCTACAACAGAGTTAAACACCTATAAGAATTGGGAAGAAAATAAATCTGAACCAGTTGAAATAATTAGAGAAATCTCTTGGTTAGTGGATAAAAATTCAAGAATTAATTTTGAAATAGATTTATTAAAAGATCATTATAAAAAAATAGAATATGAACCATCGACAGCAACATTGTTAGTAGAAATGAAAGGAAAAATGAAATCAGAAGATCTAACTTTTGAATTTCAAATAAAATTACCAGTTGATTATCCAATGAAAATGCCTGAACTGAAAGTGATAAATGAATTCGAACTTGAAGCTCATGAGAAAATAAAAAATGATTTATACACATCATTTGATGATTTTTTTAAAGAATGGACACCATTTAGTTATCTTGTTGATTTATTCAATCTTATTTCCAAGAAAATTTTCGAAGTCTCGGTAGTCTCGTGTGTTATTTGCCATAAAATCGAATGTCCAAGCTGTTCTAAAAAAATTGCCGGAGATGACAAATGTCATGCAGAATGCCCTCATTGTAATAAATCATATCATAATCATTGCTGGGAGCAAACGATTAAATCATTTGGTAAATGTGGTTTCTGTTTAAGATAAATCTGAATGAGTTTTTAAGTGAATTAATTAAATTTTTTAATTTAAACTTCTTATTATAAACATTCACATTTTTTTTAGATGGTTTTCGTGGAAATATTGGATAAGAAGCTGAATTTAAAAGAATTAGAAGAAAATATATTAGAATTTTGGAAAGATCAAGACATCTATTCATTAATAAGAAAAAAAGAAGAAGGAAAAGAAGTTTGGCGATTTATAGATGGACCTCCCTATACTACTGGATCAATCCATCTTGGAACAGCATGGAATAAAGTTCTAAAGGATTATTTAATAAAGTACAAACGGATGCGAGGGTTTAAAGTCACAGATACTCCCGGTTATGATACTCATGGATTGCCGATCGAAGTTCAAATGGAAAAGGAATTAGGAATTCAAAATAAGCAAGAGATTAAAGAATATGGCATTGATAAATTCATTAAGAATTGTAAGGAATATGCTAAAAAGAATCTTAAAATAATGAACGAACAATTTAAAAGATTAGGATGCTACTTCTGGGACTGGGAAAATCCATACATAACATTTAAAAATAGTTATATTGAAGGAATTTGGTGGACATTAAAGAAAGCTTGGGAAAATAATTTATTATATCAATTTTATAGACCCCTGAATTGTTGCCCAAGATGTGCAACAGCTCTAGCTAAGCATGAACATGAGTATAAAAATATCATTGATACAAGTCTATTTGTGAAATTTAAGTCCTTGGATATGGAAAAAACATATTTTATAATATGGACGACAACACCGTGGACATTAGTTGCCAATGAAGCTATAATGGCAAATCCTTTCGCTGAATATGGAAAAGTATATATTGAAGATCTTGATGAATATTGGATATTATCCAAAGCTTCAATAACTCATCTTATATCAGGAGAACTAGGCTATAAATATAAAATTGTAGAAGATTATACAGGCGAAGATCTAGAAGGAATGAAATATATTCATCCCCTATTAGAAGAAGTGCCTTTTCAAAAAGAATTAGAAAAGCAAAGCGATAAAGTTCATTCTATTATATTATCTGAAGAGTACGTTTCAGCTTCAGAAGGAGTAGGGTTAGTTCATTCCGCTCCCGGTCATGGTCCTGAAGATTTTGAAGTTGGTGTTGCCAATAATATTCCTGTTTTTACCCCTGTAAACATAAGAGGAGAATACACAAAAGAAGCGGGAAAATTTAAAGGAAAGTTTGTTTTTGATGCTAATGAAGAGATTTTAAAGTTGTTAAAACAAAAAGGCACATTAATTTTAACTAATGAAATAGAACATGAATACGCTCACTGTTGGAGATGTGACTCAAAATTAGTATATAGAGCGACAAATCAATGGTTTTTTAAAACTGAAAGCCTTGTTCCGGAATTACTTGAAAAAAATGAAGAAATTTATTGGATCCCGGATTGGGCTGGAAATCGGTGGTTTAAAAGTTGGTTAAGTTCTTTAAAGGATTGGTGTATATCAAGACAACGTTTCTGGGGTATCCCTTTAAGCGTATGGATATGTGACAATGAAGAATGTGGGGATAAAACTGTAATAGGCTCAGCTAAAGAATTAAAAGAGATAGCTGGAGAATGTCCCGAAGATCTACACCGTCCTTGGATTGATGAAGTTACATGGAAATGTAAAAAATGTAATGATGGCACAAAGAGAAGAATTCCCGATATTCTAGATGTTTGGTTAGATTCAGGTTCTGTAATGTGGGCAGCCCAAGAAATATATGATGGAAAAAGTCATTTTGATACGTGGATTCCAGCGAATTTTATTCTTGAAGGAAAAGATCAAATAAGAGGATGGTTTAATACACTCCTATGTAGCGCAATGGTATCATCAAGACGTAAAAATTATGAAGCTTGTTATATGCATGGCTGGACTTTAAGAGAAAAATTAAAAATGAGTAAATCAAAAGGAACTCAAATTTTACCGGAAGATCTTATAGATGGTTCATTGCCCGATCTTAAAAAAAATAAATCTTATTCAAATATAAAAGGAATCGAGACTTTTCGTTTTTATTCGATTGGTGTAACACAACCAGGTAGAGATTTCAATTTTGTCGTTAAAGAATATGCAGATACTTACAAAATTATTAATACAATTTGGAACGTTTTTGTTTACGCTAATGAAAAATTCAAATTAGCGGGATTTGATCCCTCAAAGGTAAAATTACAACAGAAAAATCTGAGTAAACTAGATAAATGGATGCTTTCAAGATTACATTCTACAATAAAAAAAATTACGCAATTAGCGGATAATTATGAATTACCTTGGATTCCGGGTGAGTTAAGAGAGTTGATTGTGAATGATATAAGTAGATGGTACATAATGCTAAATCGAGAAAGACTTGATATCTATTCTGAAGATCCTAATAAACATATTATAATGCTAGTGTTATTTAAAACATTGTTCAACGTTCTTTTGATGTTATCACCCATAAATCCGATGATAAGTGAAGAAATATTTTTGAAAATGTTCAAACCATATTTGAGTTCATTAGGTTTAGATGAAACAGAGAGTATACATTTACAAAATTGGCCTAAGTTCGATGAAAAACTAATAGATCCAGAATTGGAAAAACAAATGCATTTTATCAGAGACTTAATAGAAGTTATTCGAGCTTTAAAGGAAGAAAATAAAATAAGAATGAGATGGCCAAATAAAAAAATAATTATTGAACCAAAAGATGAAATGCCCGAGATAATTTTTCCTCAAATAATTAAGAAGATAGCTAATGTTAAGGAGCTAGAAATTGAAGAGGGTGTTCAAGCAAACGATAACTTAGTTAAAGCCGAATCAAAATACTGCAATATTTATCTAGACAAAACGATTGATGACGATTTATTAGCCGAACGAGTAGTTAATGATTTAATAAGAAATATTCAATTTATTCGCAAAAAGAACGGATATAAAGTTGAAGAAAAAATATCTTTGAAGATTGGAGCGAATTTAGCTTATTTGAAAGATTTTCT
>JAHQWL010000031.1 GCA_029856155.1 Promethearchaeia archaeon | reverse complement strand
GAGTTATTTTAGGGTGCACTGAGCTACCGTTAATATTAAGTCAAGATGATGTCGAAATTAAATTATTTGATACATTACAAATTCATGTTGATGCAACTCTGGATTATTACTTATCATTAAAATAAATCATTGTAAGTTTTTTTAAGATTGAAATGCTATTTATTATAATCACATTATAGTGGTAATTGCTTATTGGAAAATTTCAACTAACTAAGGTGAAATTCAAGGATCTGGCACCTATCATTTTAGTCATGGTGTTGCTTTTCATCTCAACAGCATGTGCTAATATGCTTATCCCTAGTTATGTTGCGATTCAAGAAGAGTTTAAGATTCCCCAAGCATTAATTGCCGTCCCTGATGCTTTTTTTGTATTGATCAGTGCTTTTTTTGCTTTACTTTGGGGTTATTATACTGATCGAATAAACAGAATGATAGTTATTATGGCTGGGGCTATTTCATGGACAATTGGCATGATGTTAACTGCTTTTTCAAGTACTTATCTTATGTTGGTAATTTCTAGAGTAGCGTGTGGTGCGGGATTAGGATGTGTATTACCAGTGGGGTATTCTATTATTTCAGATGCGATACCTCCAGAAGAAAGATCGGGTTGGTTTGGGACTTTAGCAATCCTAAGTTCAATATCTAATGGAGCGGGGCAAGGTTTATCTTCGTTTCTTGGACCAATATTGACATGGCGATTTCCTTTCATTTTGCTTTCTATAATAAGTGTTATAGTAGTGATAATTCTCTTTTTTGTTAAAATGCCTCAACGCGGAGCTAGTGAAGATGAATTGTTAGAGCTAATTGAATTGGATTTAGAATATAGTTATCGAATTTCGAAAGAGGATTTAAAAACAATTATTCAGAAAAAGTCAAATCGTCATTTAATAATTCAGGGTTTCTTCACTGTTATTCCTGGTACTGTATTAGTCTATTTTACGACTTCGATGTTAATGATTCAATTTTTTTATCAAATTCCTGATGAAATAAAGCTTCAAACAGCAACTATTTTTGCGGGTATGGTTGGTATCGGATATATACTTGGAAATAGTATATTCGCTCGTTTAGGAGATACATTATTTCGTCGAAATAAAAAAAACCGAGCTAGGTTAGCTACTTTATGTCTGATTTTTTCAATACCTTTTGCTATTGTAATGCTTCTTTCATTACAGCCTATTAATCCGACTAGATTAAATATCATATATCCTAACCCCATTCCAACTAACGAGCTTTTTATTTACATTTTGCGCACTATTGGTGAAATATTTGTAGCATACCCCACATATATTATTTTCTTTATTTTTGCTTTAATGGCTTCAATGCTAGGTGCTGGACCTGTGGCAAATAAAAACGCAATAATGATAGATGTTAATATGCCAGAACATAAAGGTACCGCTGCTTCGTTTTTTAAACTGTCAGAGCAATTGAGTAAAGGAGTGACACTATTAGTATCATATACCCTTATTTCCATTTTTGGAAGTATATTTAATATGATATTTGTTAGCATATTTTTTTGGGTCCCAGCAGCGATATTTTGGCTTTTAGCAAGCAGGAACGTAGAAGAAGATATGACTTATAAATCAAGAATTTTATCAGAAAGAAAACAAGTTAGTTTAATTGATTATATTTTCGAATTAGAAATCCAAATGGATAGGGCAATTCAAAAAGTTCAAGACTCTAAATATTATATTCGAAAAGATCAAAGTAGATTTAATCAATTACTTGAGGATGCTTTGATAATATATAAATTCTGCGAGCGTGAAGGTACTTCAAGGAGTATAACAAACATAGAAAAAAAAGCACATATTATGTATTTAAGAATATTATTATTAAAACAGGACACTAATAAGATTTTTAGAGAGTTAGAAGATCAGGGTTTAAATCCTAGAAAGAAGAATAACCTAAATAATGAATTGAGGATTTTATATTATAAAATAAACGATTGGGAAAAAAGTACATTTGGGAAGATACAAACTTATTATGAAGACGCATACTTAAAAATAGTTGAAGCAAGATTAAACCAGAGAATAGACTTAATAAAAGGATTAAGTAAGATATCAGAGGCAATTAAGATTTATGAACGAGTGAAATATTTATTAAATGAAAGACTTGAAATTGTTAATGAAAAACACGATATTTCTGAAGAAGAAACATTAGTACTTGAGAGAGAAAAGGAATTATTTGATAAATGTTCCAAATCTTTAAATGCTACAATTAAGTTAAAAGAGGAAATTGAATATGCTATTGATCAATTAGAAGAGACAGGGATATATCGAGATGATTTACGAAAAATTTCGAATCTTGCTCAAGAATATAAAGTAGATCTTAGTGATGTGATTATTGATACCTTTAAACAAGAGGATGAAACCAAAAATGTATTGATTGAGACCTTAGAGAAAATTGATAATATTTTTCATCAATATGAAGAATGGAAAGAAGTAGATCTTAAGGTTTTTTAAAAATTTTTAGTTATTTAGCTCACATTTTAATAATTCATTCATTTCGAACTTTTCATCCTCAGAAAGGTGATGTGTAGATTTACCTTTATTATATGCATAATCGGGAGAATCTGGATTAAAACATAAATTTACTAATAAGATCAAACAATTTCTGACTCGTATTGCATTTGATATATCTTTATCTAATTCCTGCATTAATTTGATTAGAGCTTGATATCTTTTTATCTCACTATTTTCACAGATTTCCAATATTTTGTCTACACAATCAGCCATTTTGAATATAAGATCCCTTAATTCTAGTACATTTTTATTTATTTAAGCATTGCTTAAGCAGATACATAATGTATCCCATATTTAATTCTATTTATTGTCTCTTTTCTCATAGGAAAAAAGGTATATTACAGTTCTATTATTCTAAAAAGGATCTCTCAATTCCACAAACAATATTCCCATTCTTTTAGGGAATATTCCAATTCGATCTCCATTTTTTACTCCTTTTTCTATTCCAGAATATTTACTATTAACAAAAATATGACTAATTTCTTTCTCTTTTATACTAAATTTATTTAGAATATCTAGTACAGTTTTAATTTTATCGATCTCGATAGTAAGAGTACTAGTTACTCCATTATCTATATTAAATCGAGTAGTTTTTTCCCTTAAAGCTCCGTATAGTTTTATTTTGATTGTCATATAATATTACCCAAAAAGTTGAATTTTTCAATATATTAAAGGTTTTAAAAATTGAACTCTGACAGTGAAAAAGTGTATATTCCTATGAATACAACGAGCCAGTTTTAATATAAATTTTCTTTTTATAAATTAAAATTTAGATGTTATTAAAATTAAGGAGTATCGTGCTGTGTATTAAGCTTCAATACTCTGTACAAAATTATCAATTGCTTGTTCTAAGTCAATAATATCTTCTACATCTTTAATTTCAGAGCTCGCAAGCTTACTGAGAAACGCTTTTAAGATTTTTTCCTTAGATTTGTCTGTAGGAAATAAGAGACTACTTTTATAATGTTCCCAATCAAGAATATTAGTGAATATAAGAAATAACACTTCAACATGAGAATATTCAACTAACCCTTGTAATTTATCTCTCGTTATCATTATTTTTGTATGATCCGTATAAAATTCTGATAAATCATCATAATAATTAGTTAATCTAGCGATATTATCCAGTTGAGTATGTAGGGCTGTTTGATTTATAGGACTCTCCTCGTCTTTGTACATGATATCAAAATATGTATTAATAAAATCCTTTAACTTTTGGAGCTTCTGCTGGAAGACTCTTGTCTTAACGATGCGCTCAAACATCGGAGACTCCTTATATCTGTAAAATTTTAGCTCGAATTTGACAATATCTAATATATCAAAGAATAATTCTCGTATATCAACTTCTTCTGCCATATTTTCTTCCTCTTTAATAGATTCTTATTATTTTATTACGCAATTGTAAATTTAATTTTCTTTTACAGCACAATTCTAAATAGATTTATAAATATTTATATTTTTATTTTTAAAATTTCAAAAAAAACTTATCAGATCTCTATATTTATATACCAATATTAAAATCTTAAAGGAAAAGAATGATCAGGAATAATTGGTTCAACATATTTAGAAGGAAACCTTAATTTTTCCTTTCTTTTAATCAATTTCTTAAATAGTATTGCTTTAATGTGAATTTTTATGAGTCTAATTGGACATCGAATCATAAAACCCATATCATTATGAGGAGATCTTCTTAATTGAAGAAAATCAGAAAAAAATCTTCTCGCTTTTTTTTGAGATCTATTTTTTTCAAATAAGATAAATCGCTTAGTAATAGTCTTTAGATCTTCTGAATCTCGATAACAATAATAATTTGATGCTTTTAAAGCCCATTTTATTGCTTCTAATTGATATTTCGTTGGATTCAACTTTTTAAGGAATGATATTGCGATCGCAAACAGGGATATCATTAGATTCATAACAGTACTCCTTAACATTTCTGGGAAAGTAATTTGGATAGTTGGCCTGACGGCTTCTCTTAAATCATCTCCGTAAAGGATTGAACTATTTATCAAAATATTACCAAGAACAATTTTTCTGGGAGCAAATATAGATGAGAATACTTTATTTACGCGAAATATTTTATGAAAGGTAACACTTTCCCAATATTTCTTTTTAGTTAAAAAGTGACTCCTGAATATACCAGTAGTTTGGTTGATAACACCTAATACTTTTTTAAAAAAGTTGTCATCATATTCTTTAAAATTATGTTTAATTTCTAACGCAATAAAATATTTCTCGATTTCTTTAATATGATGATTTGAGACCCTGTCTTTAAAAATAATCAGTAAATCGCAATCAGATACTATTGTTACATCTTTAGAATTTTTAGTTCTTTGGCTCCCAAATAGTAAAATTGATAAGACTTTATTAACGCCCACCTCTTTATTAATTAGAGTAACAATATCCTTTATATAATTACGGGATTGTTCTTTGATTCCATTTAATTTGTTAGAAATTTTATCTTTGATTTCTTTATTATTCTCAAGAATACTGGTATCTAGCACATTGAATCAATTAAGTAGAATTCCAATTAAATATTATTTAATTTTCTTTATTTTATAAATTATAATTAAAATAGGATTTATTATACATATAATTAACGGAAGTATGAATCAGCCCCACTATCCTCGGTAGGCGGTTTCATGAACTGGTCTGCTTGTTTTTTAAAGGATTCAAATATATGTTCCATTTCCTTTATTTTTTCATTAAGTTTGCTAAAATCCATATCTATTGAAAAATAATCTTTTAACAGTGTAACCAGAGCTTTAGAACTTCGCGGATCTAATGTCATCATTGGTAATGGTAAAGTTTCAGCTAATAAGCAAATTCCTGGAGCAAAATTATTTGCTCCCGCCCAAGCTGGGAGGATACCATTTGCTCCTGAGATATATCCTCCCTCATACAGTTTAGTGTTTTCCATTTTTAAAAATGTTTGAACTAAATCTTGGTCAGTTCCACATACATAAACTAAGGGAGTATCATGTATAATATCAGAAATCATAGCACCAGTACTCACATACATTCTTATGTTTCTACCAGTTATTTTATCCATTTCTTCACAAAAAGTTTTAGAAAATTCAAAAACACCCTCTGGATTGGTGGGTTGATAACTTGCGGTTAGAATGAAAAAATCATTTCCATCCTCTTTATCAGTTGGCTTGTAATACAACTTTGCTGAAGGTATTTCTAATGACCCTTTTTCTACGATTGATTTTGGAGGAAAATCAAAACAAGTAATATTCAAAAATTCTTTTGCATTTAATGATTCTTGAATTGAAGTAATTGCTAATTTAGCAACTAACGCAATTCCAGGCCATCCTATTAACACAATTGGATTCTTAATGTTATTTTTTTCTAATTCAAACTTCCTTTCAATATTTATGTACATTTTTAATCAACTTTTTATGTTAGCTATTCTTCTATAAATGTTAGGCTCTCCCCACAACGTGGACAAAATTTCTTTGGACTATCGATTGAAACTCCACAAAATGGGCAATAAAATCTACTATCAAGTCTTATATCTGGAGATATTGTAGTTCCTTCGGTTTCAACACGATTAATGGGTTTTTGCTTGAGAATTTTATAAGATTTTTGATATAATTCTCTTTCTGGATAATAACCTTGTTGATATTGAATTTTTAAATCTCTTTTTGCCTTTAAAGAAGAAAATAATGCGGTTAATAGACAGATAAATAGTGGTGCAAAAATAATATCAACAATACTGTATAGTATATTATAAAGAATTAACATTCCAAAATTTCTAGTTGCTGGATTATACCAACTACTAATAATTGGTTTGGTTGAGTCATTTATTAGAAAAAAATCTAAAATAGCTGTAACTATATAATCTATTATTAAAATGAAAAGAGTATTAATAACAAAAATTCCTATTATTTTCCAGAAAGATTTTTTAGCAATAGAGCGGGCTTCTGAGATTGGACTTTTTCCGTCTCCTATATTGTAAGTGAAAATTAGAAAAATGAAAAATCCAAATATAATGATAGCTGGAAAAAGTAAGAGAAAAGATCCTATTGGTAAAAAGATCCCAATAATTAAAATTACAATTAGCATCTTTTTATTGAATGCTGATTTAAACGATTCTGTAAACCTAACCTCTTCTTTCATATAAAATTTAAAAACATAATTACTGACTGAACACATAGCAATAGTAATGATTATAGCTCCTATTAAATTTTGAAGAAAAAATTGAGCTAAAGTCATAAAAAGAAAGTAAGCTAGTTCATTTAACTCGCTCTCCGTAAGAGATATATTTTCAATAAATTTCTCCATAATTGCATCAATAGATACTCTTAGTGAATCGATATACCAATTAAGATCGGTTAATAGCAAAACGTTTAAAGCAATCAAAAATATCTGAAAGAGGGCTAATGGTATTATCAAGTTTTTGTAAGCTTTAATAAATAATTTAAATCCATCGGAAAGTACTTCAGTAAACCTCTTATTCGCTAGATGTATCAATTCTTGTGTTTTTTTTTCCATATTCCTTATAAAAGAATGTTTTGTTTTATATTATATTATAATTTTTTACATAAAGATAAATTTGTATTAATTATTCATTACATTAGAAGAAAGTTTGTCAATTAAGTGTTATCAATTTAAATTCATCCACTATCTTTGGTTATGATTGTAAAAGAAAAAAAGAGTCGTCAAATTCCGGGTATTATTACATATATGGAATTTTTTTCATCAAGAAAGTCAGCATATTCAATCTTTTTTGGTATACCAATTGCATTGGGTTTATTATCATTACTATTGCATTATTTTCTAATAAAGAGTTATTTTGATCCTCTTCATTTTTTCCGTTTTACATTTCTTTTTTTTTTGACATCTGGAATTGGTACGTTATTTTCTATGGGATTTTATTCAAAAAGATCACCACTTTTAAAAGCACCTCCGTCTGGATGGTCCATTCAAATGAATGCATTTTTTAGTGGCATAATAGAAATAACATTTATTCTTGGACAAATTGTTGCTATACTTGTAGATAATATTACCATGCAGGAAGTATTTCTCATATTAGGTTCTATTCTCTCTTATATTGTTGCCTTCGTTATTTATTTCTCATTCACTACTATTGGACGTAGTGGAAATATAATATTGGCGCTGATTCAACCACTTACAATAATAATTACCTACAGCTTATATACAGGGCAATTTAATCTGAATTTTTTCATAAGAGCTATGATAGTTTTCATAGTTTGTGCATTTTTTTTTGCGGTCCCTTACAGAAGAGGATTATTCAAAGTAAGCAACATCTACCAAGTAGCAACAGGAATGAGAGGATACGCATTTATTAGAGCATTTGTACTTTCTATGTTGACAGATAGAAATGATGAGCTTATTGAGAGTTATTTTGATGATATCGGTAAAGAATCTGAAGTAAAAATACAATATTTAATAATCCGAAGTATCAATAATAAAAAGATAAAAGGATTATTCGTAATACCAAACATTCATTTTGGACCTTTTAAGACATGTGGATCCTCAGATTTACCAGAACATATTTATAGAGCATTTCAAGATATTCCCGGAACTACAGTTTATCATACAACCAATGATCATTCTCAAAATTTAACAACTCACGGGTATGTTGAAGCGATAATTAAGAAAATCAAACAAGATATAAATGAAATCACCAAAAACGTAGAAATTGAATGGATTAAAGAAATTAGGGGTTTCACGAGGAAAATTTCTAACTCAGCTAAACTTATTGGTACTGAAGTTGGAGATGTCCCAGTTGTGTTTATAACAAGACATCCACTTCCGTCAGATGATATTGAGTTAGAAGTTGGAAATGATATAAGAAATATTGCTAAATCTAAAGGTTATAGAGATATAATCGTTGTAGATTCTCACAATGCCATAATTGGAGATGAAGTCTTAATAAAAAAAAATACTATAGAAGCCCATGATTTAATTGATGTCGTTAAAAAGTACATGGAGAGTGAAACGGTTAAAAAAATCCAATATGCTCCTAAGTTATATGGTGTTGCAAAGGATCACTTAGAGGAATTTTCTGAAGATGATGGGATTGGATATGGAGGAATGGTACTTCATTTATTTAAAAACACAATCACGAACCAAAAAACTGTATTAATTCATTTCGACGGAAACAATGCCTATGTAGAAATACGATCCAATATCTTAAATTTTCTACAAAATCAGGGTATTGAAAGAGCAGAAATTACCACATCAGATTCTCATACAGTAGCTAGGCAATTTTCAAATCGAGGTTATTCTCCGATTGGAGATAAGATAAAAATAAATTACATTTTAGCAAAATTAGAAAAATTGATCAAAAAGGCTGAGGATAATTTAGAACCTGTAGAATTCCTTTATAAGGACTCGTTTGAAAAGGTTAAGATTTGGGGAGACCCATTATATTTCAATGCTATAATCAGTACTCTTAAGGAATGTATCAGGGTATCTCAAAGTCTATTAACCATAAGTTTAATTGCCCCAACATTATTTTCATTGATATTTTTAATATTTTTATATGCTCTCTAAATTAATTAATAATATTTTTTTTTCTAAAAATTCAAAATTTAAATAATCCAAGCTCTTAATTTTTATTTATACAAATTAAATTAAATAAAATTAGAATATGTCGTTAAGTCCTTTAGATACTATAAATGGAGTATTTTCTCTTATTTTTGTAGCGATCTCTTTATTAATAGGTTTAATAATACTCTCGAGATTCTTTAAATATAAAGAAAGGATTTATTTTTTAGTTGGAGCAACCTGGATTTTTATATCTGAACCATGGTGGCCCTCTAGCCTCTCCTTTCTGGTAGCACTAATTAATGGTGTTGGAATTCCTGAAGGGGTATATTTTCTAATAGGAAATCTTTTTATCCCTCTAGCAATAGTTTTTTGGTTATTAGCTTTTACGGAGTTCTTGTATTCTGAAAAACGTAAGATAATTCTTTCGACCTTTGCCATAATTGGAACCATCTTTGAGATCCTGTTTTTCACTTTTCTATTTCTAAATCAAAGTTTAATAGGAGACTTGAATGGTCCAGTAGATGTAAATTATAAGTCTTTTATAATGGTATTCCTAATAATCTTTCTTTTAATCGTCGTAATTACAGGCTCTTTATTTGCCAATCTTTCTCTAAAATCTGAAGATCCAGAAGTAAAACTCAAGGGGAAACTATTAATAATCGCTTTTATTACTTTTTCAGTTGGAGCATTGTTAGACGCGTCTGTACCTTTTAGTGAAGCAACGATCATTATTATTAGATTAATTTTGATTTTAAGTGCAATTTGTTGGTATGGAGGATTCTTATTACCCAAATGGATGAAAAACTTCCTTTTAAAAAGTAAATAATCCGTTTTTATCAAAAAAAATAATTTTTTTTATAAAAAGAAGTTTGGATTTAAGTTTTATTATCTTTTTTCGAGGTTATTTATTCTTTCTGCTAGACTATCCATCTTATCTGTAATATTAGAAATATTTCTTTTTAAATCACTAACGACTTCATCTAGTATGAGACGGAATCGCTCATAAATATCTGTAATACCTTTTTCTCTAGCCTCTTTTTCCAATAAATCAATTTCTCGTTTAAAATTCTCAATGTATTTATATAAATTCTCACAAAAAACTTCAAAATTATCCCTATCAAATTCTAATCCTAGTTCGCGAGAAAGGTTCTTTTCTGCTAAATTTGTCCAATCTACATCATAGCCTTTTATAGGTATAATTGGAATAGAAAATTTATCCGCGAGTTGTAATTCATTAGCACAATCCACAGAATTAAATACAGATTTATTGGTTGCTATAAACAACAACAACTGACATTTTTGCACAGCATCTAACATCCATTCATCAATATTTCCAGCAAGGTCTTCCTCACAGAAGTAAACTTGAGAAATTTCTTTTTGCTTTTCCAGATATTCTACAAGATCTCCTATACGATAGGGTTCAAAATCCACTACTGCATGAGATATAAAAACTCTAATTGTAGCTTTCTTTCTTAGGTATTCTCTGATTAAATCAGGAACTTTTTGAATTATTGTATTTTCTTCGCTACTTAAAGGATTTCCATTTAAATCTAATTGTGTTAATTTTTTAAGGGCCCATAATTGTGTAGGAATCTCTTTGAACTGGTTATTACTCAAATCTAATTTTTGGAGTGAAATTAAATTCACAAACGACTCGGGTAGTGATGTTAAGTTGTTACCAGATAGCATGAGTTCCTTTAGATTATTTAACACCCCAATTGATTCTGGTAAAGAAGTTAATTGATTTTTTATTATAGATATAAAATTTAGATCTTTTAAGTTTCCAAAATCTTCTGGAAGATTCTCTAAATTAGTGTCGCTAATACTCATTTGTAAAATTTTACCATTAAAAATCCGAAGACATACGCCATAAGTGCGAGGATCTCTCCAAGGTTCATTAATAGAATTAAGTTTTTCAGAAAAAACTCGATTTATCCCATCTTCATACCAACTGATCTCTTTGATTATTTTGATTTGATCTAGAGGAACTCCCATGATGAGATTTAATCTAAATGTGGGATCAGATAATTTTACATTTCTTTCATGTAAAGTCCTCAGAATATCCATATTCGATTTTGTTAAATCAAGAGTCTGAGCTCTATCATTTAAATTGAATATTTTTAAATCACTTAATGTGATTAACCATTCAGGTAAATTGGTGATCCTATTGCCCATTAAATAGAGGGCATTGAGATTTTTGAATTCCTTTATATATTCAGGAATCTTAGATAAATCACTGTCTGTTAAAACCAAAGTTTTAATATAATTTAACTCCTTTAACCATTCTGGTACTCCTTTACCCTCGGGACAATTTAAAAGAAATCTCTCTACATTTCTCAAGTTCTTTACAGAATCTCCTAAAAGCTTTAATTTATAATCATCTAAGTTTAATTCTTTTAAATCGAAGCCAAGCATAGTGATAAAACCCTCTTCATTAAAATTAA
Organism: Promethearchaeia archaeon; assembly: GCA_029856155.1. Classification (GTDB taxonomy): domain Archaea; phylum Asgardarchaeota; class Lokiarchaeia; order Sigyniarchaeales; family SOKP01; genus Loki-b32. Next base: position 38,298 of record JAHQWL010000031.1, on the reverse strand, counting down.
AGAGATTTTCTACTGTAGTATAAGAGTCCATATTAACTCTTCTAAATGATATTCCACAAACTGATTCAATTTCTTCTATGATCTTCCTATCATTCTTATTAATACGTTTATCATCACTCATTTAATTTCCACAATTTATATATTCTCAATATCTAACTAAACAAAATTAGTATATAATGTTAAAAATCTAACCTATTTTTAAAATTAATTAAAAAAGATATTGAATTCTTAAGGAAAAAATAGTAATTACTGGCATCAATTTTTATATAAAAATATAATCTACTTATAATACTTGGATATTATCCAGATTCATATTCTCTATTTTTTCATTTCTTCTTAATAAGTCAAAAAAAAAGAGAAGAGATAAAATCTTAAGTTCTGAAATAAGTCGGCTCGTAAAAATTACGTTCATTGGAGCTCCAGCTGTAGGAAAAACTACAATGTTAAAACTACTATCTGAACAGACGATAGACAGACTATACATTCCAACTCATGGATTAGATCTCAAAACAGTTAAGTTTGAAGATTATTTTTTAAGAGTTTGGGATCTAGCGGGTCAGAGCGGTTATCTTAGGGCATATTCAAAAGATTATCTTTTAGGATCAGATATTATTTTCATAGTAACTGACTCGACTCCTCGAAATGTTCTAAGTTCAAGGGAACTTATTAACTATGCTTGTAAATTCGTAGGAAAGGAATGTCCTATTATTGCAATTGCAAATAAGCAAGACCTAGTAAAAAATGATGGGCGAATGGATATAAAACGTGTTGAGGATGTACTTCATTGTAAAACTTATGGATTAACTGCTATTAATCCTTCAGAACGGCTTAGATTGATAAATATAATTAAAAAAGAATTAGATAAAATAGCAATTAGGAGGAGATTAAAAGATTGAATTTTACCGAAAGTGAAATGTTTGGAGCCGCTTTAATCGGTTTCGATATGATAGATGGCCCTTTCCTAAAATGGAAAAAGGAATTTTCAAAAATAAATAATCAAGTAAATTTAAATGATTTCGCAATGAATTTTTATTTAGCTTTTCGTGGTGGAAATAATTCTGTTAAAAAACCACGAGCAATCCTATATGATGAATTTTACATTGTTGCTTTTCCAAGAGATTTAGAACTTTGTTGTCTTTTCATGAAACCTCAGAATGTTGATAATAATATTAAGCAGTTAAATAAAATTGCCTCACGAATAATTACAGAAATGGAATCAAATGAAGAAGAGGACAAAGAGGGGATAGATATTGATTCTGATGAGAATACAATTGAAGAAATAATAAGAATAATCCCAAATTTATTGAGTGGTACACAAATGACGACTCCAGAATTAAGAAGGTACTTTAAACTAAGCAATTCACAAATTTGGAAAGTAATGTCAGATTTAGAAAATTCTAAAAAAATTACACGAGCGGCTAAAAAGGGGAGGTCAATACTCTGGACGGCAATTTAATTTATATTGCCAATCATATCTTTTTTAAATTTTATCTCACTCTATGATTCCACTTTCCAATATTTTTAGTATAGTATCGTGAGAACATAATATAGCAAATATCAGGTAGATCCTTATCAATATTACTAACAGTAATAAACCTAAGGATATGATTTATCAAAAATATACCAATAAATTCCACATGATAACTATCAATATTTTTAGAGAGGTTAGTGCCTGAAAATTTAATATCTAAATGATTTTGTGCATCCCAAATAATTTCTATGAAAATTTCTGGGAAAAATTCTTTTTTTATTCTCCATCCAGTCTCAGTTATCCATACTTTTGCTCCAAGAAATCTAGCTAATTCCTCTCTATCAGCATCTTTGAGAAGAATAAATGGTTCTTTTCTTTGCAGTAAAACTTTTTCCATTAAATCTGTTTTTTCCTCATACTTTTTTTCATAAGGTTCTTGTCCCTTTATTTTTCTTTCGATAATATTCATGATTATATCTATAAACGTTGCGCTATCTTCTCCAGGTACCCAAAAAACTCGCTTGCCCGAAAAGAAAAATTTGAATTCTGCTTCAATCCCTTCACCGAATTCATCTCCAAAATACGAATAAGCCATGTGAATATTTACTTCTGGAAACATTTCAATAGTTATCGTCCAATCTTCATTAAAACCGATATTTTCAATTTTAGCTCCAATAACTTCCTCTACAATCTCTTTTAACTTATCCATTTCTAAGTTAATAAATAAATGATGTTTTGCATTACTTATATCTGCTAACTCTTTTTCATGTGGACCTCTTACTCCGGTTGCATCTATCTCACCAATTGTCATATATTTTCTAGGTGTATCTTCCATCATAAAATCCTCTAATTCTATCAATAATTAGAATGAATATTGTCATATTTCCTTTTTTTTGAACTTTCCTATAAAAAAACCTTGAGTATGATGCAGTGATGGAAATAATCTACCTGTACCAGGTATTGTATTATCTTCAACTTTATAACTTGGAGAAAACCAATTAGGTAAATCTAAAGGTTCTAAATAATCTATAAAATCTAAAATTTGGAATTCTCCCTCCTCTGCGTAAAGACTACAAGTAGAATATACTAAAATCCCACCAGGTTTTAATATTTTTATCGCATTCTCGATCAATTTCTTTTGTATAATAATATTTTGATGTAGAAATTCTCGATTTTGCCGCCATTTTAATTCTGGACTAGCTAAAAAGGCTCCTGATCCCGTACAAGGAGCATCTAATAATATACGATCAAAATAATTCGGAAATCGGATAGGAAAAATAATACTATCAGTGTTTAGTGTGTGTACATTTAAAACATTTAATTTTTTAAGTAATAAAGCCATCATATTTACCCTTTCAGTAAGAAATTCACCCGCTATAATATGCCCTTTATTATTCATATATTGAGCAATTAGACTTGTTTTTATTCCAGGTGCAGCACACATATCACATATTTTATCTTCTTTTTTAGGTGCTAATACTTGAATAACTGCTACTGATGCTTTATCTTGCAAAATTAGACTACCATTTTGGTAATAAGAATTTCTAATAACTTTATTTTTTTGTGTATAGGGTATCCAAAATAATTCTGGAATATCAGAATCTTCTCGAAAATCTATTTTATTTTTCTTAAAATTCTCTCTGATTCGTATTGGTAAAGCCTCGTAATTTGGTTTTACACAAAGTTTGTTAATACGCAATGTAGTGTTAATTTTTTTTTCCAATCCGTTCATAAATCTAACATTATTTCTTAGAACTTCAATATTCATTACAGGACGCAACCGTTCAATCATAAAGCTAGGGATTGCTTCTGTTATACTAAATTTTTCTAACTCATTTTTATTATTAAGTACTTCTTTCCAAGAAAATATCCTGACTCTTTTTAGAAATTTTTTGTCAATTACTTTTAATTCCTTGGTGATTGTTTTCTCAGAAGCTTTTTCCCATAACATTCTATAAGTAGCATATAGATATTTAGGTAATTCATTGGTTTCTAAAAAAACAATTTTCTTAAGATTTCTTTTAGTTATGAAATTTATTTTGTTCCAAAATCGAATAATCTCATTGTAATAATGAACAACTACTGAATTTTTACGTAATTCGACAGGTAAAATACTAGATTCTTTTCTAATAAATTTAGCAATTAGTTTTAAAATAACTTGGACATCATTCTCCTTGATATCAAATTACCTCTTAGTATATACTATTTTCTTGATTAGATCTTCTAATTCTCTTTCTGTAATTAATTTCTTTTCAGAAATAATTGAATGGACTTTTTCTAAGATTTTATCAAAATAATCATCGTAATTATGAATTCCCATGTGTTCGCATTTCATTTTAATAGCGTCTCCATGTAGTGTTGTGGGACCAAAAATAATTTGTTCTTCTTGCCCCACTACTTCTGGTCTGTAAGGGGTGAAACACATCCAAAATTTCTCTTTTTCTAAAGCGCTCATAACATGAAGTTCACTCTCATGTAAGAATGTATTTCTACCTACTACTGGTTTATTATATGGTAATGGAACACCAGATACTTTTTCTACATATTTACTCAAATTATAAAGTTTCGAAAGGGTGATTCCTGTATCAACGCCGTATAGCATTTCTAAAGCTACAACAACTTCTTCTAAGGATGAATTCCCTGCTCGGTCTCCTAATTTATTAACAACTAAATCCATGTAAGTTGCGCCCTGCTCTATAGCAGCGACTGTTGCTGCCGTGCCTAATCCAAAATCATCATGAATATGAATTCCAATTGGGATATCTCTAGTTATAGGTTTTAATTGTTTTATCATATACGAAATTGCCGGTACATTACAAGCACCCACCGTATCATAAAGCATTATCATTTTGGCGCCAAATTTAATACCTTTCTCGATTGCTTTTTCCAGAATATGTAATTCAGAACGGGTAGCATCTACGCAGTCCAAGATAGCTTTCCCACCAAATCGTTTAATCCTTTTTAAAACAGAAGGGATTAAACTAATCATAACTTCGGGTGTTATATTTTGATCTTTAGTGAATAACTCAAGTTGCCACTTTGTTAAAACAATACCAAATCCAATATAATCAAGCTTGGCTTCTAAAGATTTTTTGATTTCATCATTCCAACGTGAAGGATTTGAACTTAAATGAGAATAAGTATTTAATTTAAGACCTAATTCTTTAATCTGGTTAGCTAAATCCCATTGATCTTGAACTTGACCTATATAACCACAATCTATATGCTCAACACCTAACTCTTCTAATTTTTCTACTATGTTAATCTTTTGATCTAAAGTATAATATACACCTGGAGTTTCTTCTCCTTCTCGAATAGTGGAATCCCTCACATAAACCCTTTCAGGAAGATTAAAAGAATTTTTTACCTTATCAATATAATTTAAAGGTGATATCCACCATCTTTCATTAAACCATTTAGTGTTTTCTTCCATAAATTCCCCCCTTTATCTTAATATTATAATTATTTTATGAAAATGATCTAGACTTTCTTATACAAATGAAAATTTTATAAGAAATATTTGAGCTTAAAATTAAATTTATATTTTATTCTATTTTAAATCTACTTTTAACAATCTCAAATAAAGCTATTCCAATTGTCGCTAAAATTAACTCTGGAATTAGAACATAAATAAAGTTTATCCAAATAGGCAAACTAAGAACAATATATAAAATTATTGCTACATATAGCGAGATGATAATGGCATATAATAAACCGCCTAAATATTTCAAAAATCCTTTATTTTTAAAAAATATAATACAATATAATGCAGGGATATTTACAAAACAACTGATTAAATCAATGGGACCTAAAGGAGAAGTCAAATTAACAAAGAACACTCCTAAAACATTCCCAACTAATCCTTCAAAGGGGAAAATGATACACATCCCTACTATTAGTTCAGCTACGCGGAATTGGAATTCCAAAAAACTTATTGGCTGGAAAATATAACCTAAAGCGGTATATAATGCTGCAGTAATAGCTATTAAAGCAATTCTAAGGCTAATGCTGCCTTGTTCAAAACCTAATGATTTTTTTTCAATAAATTCATTTTCACTACTCATTTTTCAAAACTCCAATATTACTTTAATATTATTATAATTAAGGTATAACAACTATTAAATTAGTATTTTAAAATATCATTAAAAATAAGATTAAGAATTAAAGATTAAATAAAAAAAAATTATTTATTTTAAAAATAGAGTTTATCGTTTCTTTTTCATAACAATGAAAATTAAGCTAATTATTCCAATACTCGCAACACCAATAACTATTAGAAGTTCATATCCCGCAATTTCGGCTCCACTAGGTAATTCTATCGAAAATTCATATATTACATTACCTTCATTATCCTTAATATTATACCCAATCCAAGCACCATAAGTTGTATCATAAGTCCAGGTTTCTGTACAGTTCTCTAAATAGGCATAAAAGTCTAAGGTAAGATAATTAACTAAAAAATCTCCTACTTCCGCATGATGAGTTACCGTATTTCCTATATTTTCCCATTTGTCTTCCCAGACTATTGCTCCTAAATATTGAGGTACTGGTGTAGGAAGCTGTGCAAAATAAGCACCAGCATTTTGTATTGACACATTAACTGACATTAAGTACCAGGTTGCATAGAAAGCTTGAACAAATGCAGTTAATTCGTCAGGATCATAAAAAGACATAACTGTTTGATTATAACTATCAGGAGTATTAGCAAAACTTCCCGTAGTCCAATTCCAACTATTAGTCACATAAACCGCCACATCTAATACTCCAAGCGCTAGAAACAAGGTACTTGTGTCGAATTTAGCACTTGTATTCACAGAAACAACAACAGATTTCAACCTCGCTCCTAACTGGTGACATCCTAATCCAAAGAATTCTTGAAGTATATCATCCCAGTTGGCACCGAACAAGGCTGTAAGACTAGTACTATTAACTGTTGTGACTTTTAAGATTTTTTGATTTCCAGGTGCTCCAGAGAAAGTGTAAGTTCCGACTTGGGGAGTAGCAGATTGAGTAATTGCTAAAGTAAAACTGAATATTATTAGAAAAGATAATAAAATTTTTCCTTTTTTCATTATTAACCCTTCTTTTTTTTTTATAATATGATTTTAAATTAAGTTATTATTTATTAGTTGATTATATAAATATTACTAAAAGCTTAGTTTTATCATTTCGAATTAAAGATTCAAATTTGATTATACTAAAAAATTGTTTACAAATAATAACATTCAATCAATATACTTAATTAGTTAAAAATAAAAAGGAGAATTATGCCAACTTTTTCACCTGAGAAAAATTTTGAAATTTATTATGAAATTAGTGGAAATAATAAAGGTCCTAAGATGGTTCTAATTCATGGACTTTTTCTGAATAGTGATACATGGAAATTCCAACTCCATGAATTAGAATCAGAATTTAATATACTCAGGTTTGATCTACGGGGTCATGGAAGAACTACTAAACCAAAGGAGCGCTTTACAATCCGTAATTATGTTGATGATATGTTCGCTCTATTACAACATTTAGGTTGGAAGAATGAGCTTTATTTAGTAGGGCATTCATTGGGGGGTATGATTGCTCTAGTATATGGTCTCGAGAATCCTTCCCATGTTAAAAAAATGGTAGTAGCAGATAGTTTCTGTTTCATTAGTCAAGAAGCAATCACAGATGTTTTGGGACGGATTAATAGTAGCAAATTGGAGAAATTCGCTTTGGGAATTAGTATCAGGGGTTTAATTCCTTATAATGAAGAAATTGCTCAATATGTTGCTAAGTTAGTTACAGATCATATGACAAAGAAGCTTTGCTTACAAGCTACAGCGGCTTCAGCAGGTTTTAATATTTGTGAAAACTTGAAAAATCTTAATATACCTGTTTTAGTTCTTGTGGGAAAAAAAGATATCACCACTCCTGTGTGGGCAAGTGAAATGATACATGAGTGGTTACCTAAATCTGAATTAGTAATAATCCCAGAAGCGGGACATTTAACAATATTTGATCACCCTAAGGAATTTAATAACCTTGTACTATCTTTTTGGAATAAAGAGTAAGAATTATAATAAAAGAATAACTCTAGTCCGAGAGCCCCCACCTAATAACTCCAGCGTTCCATGCCCATCCTATCCCCGCTGACACCATTACAACTATATCCCCATTTTTGATTTTTCCATCTCTAATTCCATACTCAATTGAAATTATACTATCATTCTGTCCATTATGACCGATATCTTCAAAATAGGTTGATTGAGAATATGGGTCCACACCTACGGTTTTAGCCACATACTCAAAGGCACTGCGTTTCATATGTAATAAAGCTAAATAGCCTATATCTTCACGTAGAAGTCCAGATTGTTTTAATACATTATCAATTACCTTTACAAATGAATCCATAGAATATTTATCTAATCTATCCTTCAAACCTTCGGGATCAGGAACATCCAAATAATTTAATCCATCTTCCAATGCTTTTGCTGTAATAGGTTGAATTGTACCTCCTGCGGGAACGAAAACATCATCAGCAAATCTACCATCTGAAATCGCACTAATACCTAAAATCTCGTTTTTTTTATAATCTGCACGAATAACTGCTGCCACACCACTAGCAGCTAAACTAATCATGAATCTAGATCTCTGATTTTTATAATTTATCAAATCACAATTCCTATAACCACTTGCTACTAATACTCTATTTATATTTGGGTTCGTTTGTATCAAACTTTTGGCAATCAACATTCCTACTAAAAAAGTTCCGCATCTCTGATTAACATCAAAAGCCCATGAATTCATTGGATTTCCTAATAATTGTTGAAGCTTTATGCCATTTACTACCATCGGTCGTTCAGCATAGACTTCTCCTGCCCAAATAATTATATCTAAATCCTCAGATGTTATTCCTGCTCTTTCAAGGGCTTGAAGACTTGCATTTGCTCCCATTTGAACTGTATGATCATCTGGTCCAGGAACTGTCTTTCCTAAAAGTCCAAATTTTTCTTCAATAATGTTTTTTGGAATTCCAGTTTCTTTTGAGATATATTCACTTGTATGTCTCTCTTTAGGAATGTAAACCCCCCATGATTCTAAACCTACAATACGATATTCCAACTAAGATTCACCTATTTCAATTCTCGTTTTAAAATTTTTCCCGTAGCGCTAGTTGGGAGAGAATCTCGGATTTCAAAATATCTTGGAATTTTATATTTTGCTAACCTTTCTTTTAAATAATTACGTATTTCATCCAAGTCTAAGGATTTTCCTGATTTTAGAGTTAAGATTGCTTTACCGACTTCACCCCATTTTTCATCAGGTACTCCAATGACAGCCGCTAAATCAATTGCAGGATGCTTGAATAATATCTCCTCAATTTCAACGGGATATACGTTTTCCCCTCCACTAATATACATTTCTTTCCTGCGACCTACGATATAGTAAAACCCGTCATCATCTTGCATAGCCAGATCTCCTGTATGTACCCATCCATCAGGTTCAATGGTCTTTTTTGTATCTTCCGGTTCATCCCAGTATCCAGAAAAAATATGGGGTCCTTTAAGAAGTAATTCGCCTACTTCCCCTTGTTTAACAATTTCATCTGTTTTCGTGTTAATTATTTTCATATCACAATGTAAGACAGGTAAACCTACTGATGTCGGCTTGTCTTTAATATAGCCTTCAGGTAAATAGAAATTGTTTGGCCCTACCTCTGTTAAACCATATCCCATTTTGAAATGTTTATTTTTAGCCCAATAATTTTCCATTATTGCAACAGGACAAGGTGCCCCTCCAGATATGAAAATTCTTACAGATTCAAATTTAGTCTTTTCGAATAATGGAGAATTTGCCATCATATGGAACATTGTAGGAACCCCTATTACAATTGTACAGTTTTCTTCTTCTATGATGCGAATAGTCTCTTCGGGATTAAAATCTCCCATTAAAATTGTTTTTGCTCCTTGATGATAAAATGGAACAAGCAAGACATTCCATCCCCCAGTATGGAATAGTGGAAATAATAATGGTTGAACGTCATCAGGTTTTAAATTCCATGAGAGGATAGTATTTATAGAATTCCAAAATATTAGTCTATGAGAGAGTACAGCTCCTTTAGGTAAGCCAGTTGTCCCCCCTGTAAATAAAATAAGGTGAGGATCTTCAAAATTTAAAACAGGACGATTAACTTCTGAATCTGATATAGATTTTGTTAAATCCTTTGTTGTGGGATCATTTAGTACTGATTCGGTTCCAAAAATTATATTTTTTTTTATCAATGAATTTTCTTTTAACTTTGAAACTGATTCTATTAATTTAGTCTCATAAAAAAAAATTGAAGGACCAGTCTTATTAATTAAATATTCCAATTCTTGTATTGAGAGTCTTACATTAAACGGAACAAGTACAGCTCCTATTTTTCCAGTCGCTAAAAAAAGATCTACACACTCGATTCTGTTGGTAGAAAACATGGCGACGCGATCTCCCTTCGAAACCCCCTCATTTAATAATAAACGAGCTAATTTATTCGCTCGTAAGTTAAGATCCTTGTAAGTATATAATTTTTTCTCGATATTATCGAATAATGCTTCCCGATTGGGAGTTAAAAGTGCACGACGCTTTGCCCAATCTCCTATCCATGAGAAATCATTCGAAATTGAATAATCTCCTGCTTTAAACAATTTGTAAGTTCACCTATACTGCTCTATAAATTGGCCATTTCCTCCAAACATAGGCAAACAAAATTTCAATCCAAAGAAACCATAAAGTAAAGGGAGTAGGATTCATTCGCCAATAATCTGTTGTATCTCCAAATAGAATTGGAGATAAGAGATAATAACCAAAAAATGTCAAAGTACCGATTCCAATGACCAACAGAAACCTAAATAGAAAATTTTGCCATTGAGGAAATCTTTTTGGCCAATTGTCAAAAAATAATGATACTAACACAACAGCACATATGAGAAAAATAGCATAAGTAATACTCATCATATACCAACCTTTAAGTCTAGTTACCGCATCGGGTGGTGTTCCTCCAATCGCAACAAAGAAAGGATCAAAGATATTTTGAGCGATATATGGGAAAAAGTATGAAACTAATAAACCCAATAATACACAAGATATGAATGCTATAATACCCATAAAAGGTTGTTTCCTACCTAATTTATTCCACGGCCAGTATTCGAAAACCATCATCGTCAATAACGAGAAGAATATTATCCACTGTGTCCACCCCAAGGAAAATGCATAACTTGGAAAGAAAGTAATAGGTTTAACAGCGCTAGCTTCAGATGTAGCTGTACGTTCGCCTGCAGGAAAGAATATTAAAAACCAAACCACTAACATTATTACTGTCCCTATAATCCAAACAATAATTCCCCGTTTTGGTTGTTTAATTTTAAAAAAAGGCCAATACATAGTACCAGCAACCCAAAGAACGGCAAAAGAAAAACAGGAGCCACTTAATGCTCCAAAAATTGAGGCACCAACGAACCATGCTATATATGGATCTGTAATTTGACTTCCATAAAATGAATTAAATAATGGTAGAAGTATAAGTGTGAAAATCAATATAATCACAAAATTAATAGCTGTTCCTACAAGTCCTACTTTCCATGGAGTACGAAACCAACCATAATAAGGCCAATTTTCAAACCAGATTGCCCAAACTACTCCTATTAGACCAAAACCACCAATTACAGTTGCCCACGCAGTAATTTCCATTTCATGGGTAGGATAAGGATTATGCCAACGTGGATCGAAGAATATTAACCATGTTATCCAACTTATTATAAATACTATTAATATTGATAAAATTCCCGCAAGAGGTTGTTTATAACGTGCCATAACAATCATAGGCGCCTCATCTGCGGAAGGAATTCCAACTTTTTCGCCAGCAAGAGCCATAATTTTCACATAAATTATTTTTTATTTAATATATTGTATAGTATATTCATATATTTAACTTAAATCCATTTAAAGTTTAAAAAAGAATTCTTAAATAAGGTTTAACCATGCAAAAAAGTCAATTTCCTAACTCATAAAAAATTTGATTCAGATTAATTTTAGATCCATTAAAAACAATAGTGTTTTAAATATTGATTAAAAAAAAGATTAGAGTCAATATAGATCTTCAATAACGAAATCTATATTAAGATCAGTTAAAGTTTCTTCTAAAGGGTAACCATTCTCCGGATTCCAACCCATCTTTTTACAGTATCCTTTATAATCTGCTAAATAATCGATACCAACAGCTCTTTCCGGTAACTTATTATTAATAATGTCTATGCCCTCTCTTAACGTAAACGCTTGTCTAAGGGTTTGAATTCTTATACCAATTTTTACTAATTCATCAATTGTAATATTCCACCCAACCACAGCTTTCATAATCTGTAAAAGGGGGTATTTTTGAAATGACCCCATAAACTCACATAATCCCAGGCTATTTAAAGATTGCCAAATGCCAACTACTAGCTTTTCTGCTTCACTTCTTTCATCACCAGATTTTTTGAATCCTTCCGGTAATGAAAAGCCCTCAAACAATCCATTAGGTTTTGCCATGGGTCCAGCCGTGCTAAAGTCCAGAGTGGGTGTAGTATGTCTCCCTGGAGTAGGATCAAAAGCAAAAGTTGCTCCCATGCTCTTATAGAACTTTGACGAATGCATACCTAGTTCCTGACCCATTGAATGAATAGCATACTTATCACTTCCTTTCCCAATTTTTTCTGAAGCAACCTTAACCCCATCTGCTAAAACATCCCCAATACCCTCACGATTTATTATCTTTTTCACTAGTTTTATTATTGCTGGTGAATTTCCCCAATTTAGCTCAAGTCCATCAGTCTCATCTTTGGAAATAATGCCATTTTCATAACACTCTATTGTAAAAGCAACAGTAGTACCCGCTGAAATTGTATCTATCCCCGCTCGGTTACATAAATCATTAATTGTGAAAATAGACATTAGGTCATCATTTAACAACATAGAACCAAAATTAGCACAAGTTTCATATTCTGGACGGTGAGTTTCTTCTAGTCCTACTTCTGGAACTTTCATAATAGCACCACATCGGGTTGGACATGAAAAGCAGCCATAGGCTTTCTGTTTATATTTATCTATTTCCATCCCTGAAATTTTATTTAACTTAACTCCAGGAAAGTCTTGTTTTGATGTACCCCCCCAATTCTTTATAGGAGTATCTCCTGATTGAGCCATGAATGTATTACCTGCACTCGTTCCTAAAGTCTTGAATATGTAAATCATACCACTAGTGTTATCATTTATACCTTGGTTATATTCTTTTGCATGGTTATTAAGTGTTTCTTTATCTGCTATTGGGATTTTCCGGTTTCCTTTAAGTATAATAGCTTTCAATTTTTTAGAACCCATAACTGCACCAAAACCAGATCTTCCAGCTATTCTAGCTTTATCATTAACAATACCAGAAATAAGAGAAATATTCTCACCCGCTTGACCAATACTTGCAACTTGAACCTTTCCATGTTTTTCAGTTAACCTTTCTTCTGTTTGGACTACATCTAAGCCCCATAGATCGGTAGCATCTAAAATTAATTTTTCATCATCAATAATGGCAACGTATTTAGGGCCATTCGCTTTTCCTTTAATCAATATTGCATCAAAACCACACTTTTTTATTTCTGGTCCAAAATATCCTCCACAGTTTGAATCTCCCCATGTTCCTGTTAGGGGGGATTTCCCAGCAACCATGAATCGTCCTGTCATAGGTGCAATAGTGCCAGTTAGTAATCCTGGAAAAAATTGATACAGACTATCAATATCGGATATATAATGGAACAGATTGGACTAATTGGGCAACAGTACCCGCTACAATAGACTATAATCTTGGTAATGTAGCAACTGGAAACTATGATATTACAATGGAAGTTAAAAATATGTATGGTGTTTCATCAGACCAAATACAAATTCAATATACAGCTCCAAGTGGAGCCACTAAAATACCTGGATACTCAATCATTTTAACTTCTATAGCAATATTGTTAGGCGTTTCATTCCTAATTCAGAGAAATCGCAAGAAAATGTAAATTTAAACAAGTATAAAACTCTATTTTAAACTTTTTTTTTTTGATAAAAACATTACAAGAAGCTATCAATAGTTTTCTGAGTTTTCATGAAATTAATTAATTTACTACTGTTTTTCCAATACTTATAATCAACCATAAACCCATCTGTCATTGTTTTTATTGAATCATTAAAATTATCTAATTTAATCGGATCAGTTGTAAACATAGCATTATTTACGGTTTCTCTTATCACCCATACTCCTAAAGGGACTACATAACCTCCACTAACCTCTCGAAAGATAAGAACTCTTGCTTGTCTTCTTATTTTATAGAGATATTCGCACACTGATTTTCTTGCTGCATAATAAGCACCTGTAATATTACTCGCATAAGATTTTCTTCCACCATAAAACTCAAAATCAGTCATTATTTGGGGTTTTAAGCTACGATAATTTCCGTCAAGAGAGATGTTCCACAAGGTATTTGGTGCCCATACTTCATTCATTTCATATATAAATTTACCTGGAAATAATAAAATCTTAAAATGGTTATCGAGATAAGTTGCTTCGAAGATCTGGTAATCATCTATTTCTGGAAATTTTTTGATTTCTTTAATTAAAGCTTTTGAAATGATATCATCCACAGCTGTTATTGACCATCTAGTCGGAACAATCCTCCGCCTATTTTTCTCACCTAGAAGTCCCGCTGAAAATACTCTTTTTATTGTAGACTCAGGTACGTGTCCTTTAAAATATAGATTTTCTGAGACTGCCTCAGATGCTTTTAGATCTGTATCTGAAACGCAATAATCTACTTGAGGATGCACTTTTGTATTTTCAGTGATTTCTATTTTTTCTGTTATTCCAGAAGGTCCCATTGGTAAGGCATGATTATCCATCATCATTCTCAGATTCATTCTTTCTAATTTAGTTTCAGTGTCTACTGGTCTGGCGGCCATTGATAATTCCTGCGATGTTTCTAGAAGTTTTTGGGTTTTCAGTGAAGGAGTGTTTTTTCTTGACTTTTTACCTATAAATACATTTGTTTTAAAATTACTCCTCACTAAACTGCTTCTATATCGAATAACATCAACCATTTTTTTGCCAAACCACAGTTCAGGTGCATCTAAAATATGATAGTCGGATATGTCAAGTCCCGTTTCAAATTCTTGGAATGGTACTAATGGTCCAAGGTATACATTTGGATAATTGAAATGTCCAACGAAGAATCCCGGAGGACTAGCTCCAAAAATTTCAACATCTCTTCTTGTTTTATCTAATTCAAAGGGGACTAAAGATTTCATTACAGACTTTTTTAATAAGATTGGGCATGTTTTCTTTCCGCATAATAAACGTGCACCCTTACATCGAAGGCAAACATTTTTTTCTGTCGGGGGTCTTACCAACCTTTTCTCTCTCTAAATTAGAGTTTCCTATTTGAAAATTAGTATCTTCTATTATAAAAAAGGTATAAGAGTTTAAATTTTTAATACTTATATTAAAAAATTAGTATTTTTTCTCAAACTTATAAAATGCTTATAGATTGGCTTACTCTTCTAAAATTAAGATTCTAAGATGTAATATGTCCATAACCCTGATTAGAATCAATATATTGCTGAGTATCTGTATCAAAATTAAATTGAATATAATGAGTCCTTCCACGTACCATCGTCTCTAAAAAGAAAAATCTCACAGAAAATATCCCATTCTCCCTAAAAAATATTGGTAAAACGGTCCATTTTGCATAATAATAATGCTGATTGCACAATTCGATCGCCTTTTTAAAAAGAATCATTTCCTCTAATTCTAGAACAGAATGGTTTTTATATATCACCTTAGATGTTAAAAAATGTGACTTTTTTTCAATGCATAATGATACTCCATCAGGAGTAATATCGTATTCAAAGATAGTAAAATAAAATGGTAATACGCCTGGAAAGTATTTCTGGTTATCCTTAAGATGCAGATTTATCCAAATCTTTGCAATAATTCGATATAAATAATAGAATAGATAAAAATAGGTATAAAAGTTAATAACACTCACAAAAAGGGAGAGTGATGCAGAATTATGGTACATTACGAGAAGTATAATAAGAAATATCAATGAGAGCATAAAGGTAAATGAACTACCAGCCTTTTCAACATAAAAACTATACTCCTTTTTAGAAAGGGGATATAAGTAAGGAATTTTCGTAGTCGTAAGGAGATCCATTGAAACGTGTAATCCATAAAATGCCGATCCGATTATCCACGCTATTAAAAATGATTTATTTCTAAAGATCGAGAAAAATATATTTAAAATAGCTGATATTATTATACCAACTACATATGAATGGGAACCTCCGCGATGTTCAAGATAATTCGATTTAAAAATTCTTTTCAATGGGAATAAAAAAATATCTAAATCTGGTAAAAATGAGAAAAAAATAGCTATTATGATATATTCAAAGGTCACCGCCTTTAAAAAGAGTATGTACAGTAGAGCGCCAAAAACAGAATGAGTGAAAATGTCCATAATACAAATATCTTACTTTAATTTAATAAATAGAAGATTAAAAAAAAGTTTATCAGTTATTTTTTAAAAGTATACATTTTTTAACAAATTCTCCTCTGGGTGTTCGACTTGGCGGAGTATTTTTCTGCTACAATATCTCTATAAACATTAAAGAACAAGTTATCTCCTTAAAATAAAGCTAATATAAAAAAAGAAGATAAAAATATGTTAATTATACTTTAGAAAACTTTCCCAGATCTTTGCTAAGCATTTTTAGAACTTTGGTTTCTAATTCTTCTGGAATATGTCTAAAAGAAAATTCTTCTAATTCTGGTAAGAGATTTTGAATCGTCAATCTAGTAAGATAATCCAATTGATCACATAATGCACATAATTGAAAGTGAGTTGAATTTTCGATTAACACGGCACCTCTTCGAAGTGTGAAATAATTAACTTGTTGTTGTATCATAATTTTCCGTATATTATTCCATAGATCATGAATTCCTACCAGATATATAGTATCATTAAGAGAACCACTCTTTTCATTTCTTAATATGATTTCCCAAGCAGAATCTTGTGTTCCTATAAAAAGAGAATAAATAACACTTTTCTTTTTTGATTTTTTATCTTCAGATTTCCTGAATGTTAGTCTTTGAAACATTCTGCGTAATACAGAATCAGCTGATTTTTCAATAATACCCGTATTTATCATTTCTATTTTTTCAATTATTTCTTTTTCTAAACCTGATAAATTGTATTCTTGTGCGTTCCTTAGCGCTTCTTCGAAATATATTTTCGCTTGTGCGGGTAGTTTACTTTCTGCTGCTAATAATCCCTTGAGCATAACTAATCTACAGAGATCTAGATAGCTCTGATTTTCTATTGCAATTGTTTTTGCTAAATCCAAGTGATTATAGGCATGATTCAAGTATTCAAGGTTTCCGGTCTCTTGAAAATATTTAAAATAACCTTCACCAAGCCTAATTTCAATATCGCTTGCGTCTTCTACAGACTGATTCTTAAACATTATTTCTCTTTCTTCTTTCAAGTTGTCTATCAATTTTGACCAGTTACTTCGTAATTCTCCCTCTATTGCTTCCAGATCATGCATAAAAATGTTACCTACGGGTGAAGCTAAAAAGTCGGGATCATTTGGTAGATTATTTCTTACAAAATCTATTAATTCAAGAGAATCTGTTTTACCTGCAATTCTTTTCAGAGTAGAAAGTATATCGAGTTTATAATAAGTAGGTATATTTTCTTCTGAAAGAAGTTTTTTGCATGTTTCTTCTGATTCGTCATACCTATCAGATATAAAAAGTGTTTCAGCAATTATACTCATTAAAGAAATTCTAATAAAGAACTCTTCATTGACAATTGGCAGTTCTAATATAGCTCGTTGGCGTTTTAGAGCCTGATCGTATAATCCCTGTTTGGATTCAATGACAGACAT
Source organism: Promethearchaeia archaeon (assembly GCA_029856155.1). Lineage (GTDB taxonomy): Archaea > Asgardarchaeota > Lokiarchaeia > Sigyniarchaeales > SOKP01 > Loki-b32. The sequence goes on along the minus strand of JAHQWL010000031.1, from coordinate 20,861 downwards.
ATTCGATGAAATTACTGCATTAGTTCGTTCATCACCCATCTCTTCACTAACTTTTAGTACAATTTCAAAGATATTTAGGGCATTTTCTAGATCACCACTAGATTGATTAACAGCTGCGTAAAAATTTCCAACAACCATTATTATTTCTCGATTTCCTAATAATTGTCCAAAATTAAATACAGGTTCTATTACTTCTAAAGCTTCATTTATTTTGCCTAGAAAATATAAACGGAATCCATAATATCCTTGTAATAGCATTAATCCCGTTTTCACTTCAATAGAAGTCTGATCACTCCATTCTTTTTGACATCTATCATATAATTCCTCTAAAAGATCATATGCACTTAAACGAAGAAAAACTTCAGCTTTAGCTATTGCAGCTTCTAGTTGAATTATTAATGGAGCAGAGTCAAAATCGATTCTCTTGGCTATCAATATTAATTCTTGAGAGGGTGCAAACCTAGCTTGTAAGCGTAAATATATTGGATAACTCCAAGAACGTGGTTCATATTTATAATTTAGAAGTTCTTTACCTTTTCCTATTATAAAACCCCATTTTACAGCTAAAAAGGTTACCAATTGATTATTAGGGTTATTATTTTTTAATTCTTTTAAACATTCATACCATTCTTTTGGTGTTTTGTTGAATGGTTCTGATATGGTAGAAAGAATATTTTTCTCCTCATCCCCTGCTAGAGATAAGTATAACCTAAGTTCTAAAGGAATAAAACGCTGAAGCTTATTCCAGACATCTGGTGTTCCTTTAATATTAATTTTTTCTTCATAATAATCTTTATGAGCTCGATATTCTCCATTTTCATCGATAACTACAACATTAATATGTGATGTTCCTGAATCTGTTTGATGCCCCAATCTGATTGTATAGAGCTTCCCAATCAATAAATTACCCGATTCAGATCGGGAAATAAAAGTATCAGGATTTTGAGGGTCAAAATTAATTCGTTTATTGCAAATTTTACAGTTAATCTCGGTCATTTTAGCACCTCATCCTTTCTTTTTATTTAGAAGATGAGAGTCTTTTAATACTCCATACATTCGCCCTAATCACATAAATTAAGGAGTTTTCTACCCATACCTACAATTTCTTCTAATACTATATCAATACCCACAAAGGGTTCAATAGAACTTGTTTCTACATAAGAGTGAAAGAATCTATCCTCACCAACTAAAGTATGAACTAATTCTTTTGAAACGTTTCTTTCTAAATCAACTTTATTTCCTACTAGAATAAATCCTATGTTATTATGTTTGAATCTAGAATCTAGATTCATTAATCGATGCCAATTATTAAGATTTTCAAAGGATTCATATCTATCTATTGAAAAAACAAAGACGTAAATATCGATATATGATAAAACTGAACTCTGTAATATATCTAATGGATGCATACCAGGAGTTCTTTGTCCAGCTAAATCATAGCATTGAAATACTAAATCTTTATAGGACCAAGATTCAATCTCCATAAAGGGGGTGCGTGTAATTTTTTTATCTTCCACCACTTTATGACCTGAATGATTATGATTATATTCAGTTGTTTTTTGAAGCATAGCTTGTACTAATGTTGTCTTTCCTACTGCTCCATCTCCTACAATCGTCATTCGAATTAATCTTTTGGCGTTTTTTAATTGAGTTAAGAAATTTGATATTTTAGCCAGTTGAAATACACCTATTATACTAATAATTTGAAAATATTATAAAGTTATACCGAATTAAGAAAGTACGCTATAAATCAATTAATTATTTTAACTAATTAATAAAAGTAATTTTAATGAATGAACGTGATATCGTCACACATACATTTATGAAAAAAAAATGTGGAATAATTTCCCATGGTAATTTTGTGCTAGAAACTATTATCATCATAAGCTTTATCTACTATACATAATATATTTTAGATATTCTTATTTTGAGTGGTTAAGTAATGATAATTAAAAGTCCTTTCAATGGTAAAATTCCAAAAATTCATCCTACTGCTTTCATTGCTATGGACGTTGTAATAATTGGAGATGTGGAAATAGATGCTTATACTAATATATGGTTTGGTGCGAAACTTCGTGGAGATTGGGGAAAAATTATTGTAGGAAAAAATACAAGTATTCAAGACAATGCTGTAATACATTCAAGACCAAATGAAATTTGTAAGATTGGTAATAATGTAAGGTTGGCACATTCCTGTATGGTTCATGGAGCTTGCTCTGTAGGAGATTATTCTTTAGTTGGAATTAATGCCACCATATTGCAAGGAACTAAACTCGGAGATGGATCCGTATTGGCAGCAGGTTCCGTCCTTAGAGATAAAACTGAAGACTTCTCATTATACGCAGGAGTACCTGCAATCAAAAAGAAAGGTTATCCCAACAAACGATTGAATGAATTTAGTACTAATCTTTATGCAGAAAATGGTCAAAAATTTAAAAATGCGGGATATGGACAAAAAATCCCAAAAGAATACCTAATAGTTGATTAAATAGTCTCGGAAATTAAAAATTGAAGGTTAGACAAAATCAATTATAAGATTTTATCATAATCCAATTCATGAGAATCAAGGATTTTTTTCGTCATTTCTTTAAAACTATGAAGTATATTTACATTTTCCTTTGAAGATGTTTTCACATAATCTTGTTCATTATGATTTGTAAGAAACTGGTCAATTATTAATTCATCTATTTTATGTTTCTTTCCAGCATTTTGGACTAAATCAAGTTTAGTACCAATTAATATTTTAGGACGTTCGTGAAGGTTATGTTCTATTAACTGATCATACCACCAATCCAACCTTGTGAGTGTTTCAATGTTTATTAACTCAAAAACTAAAAATATACCGTTCGCTCCATCAATATAGTAATTAAATAGCGCCCGAAATTGTTCTTGGCCTCCAAAGTCCCAGATAGTATGCCTTACAAATGTTTCCTCACCTTCTACAATGATTGGGATATTATAGGTATAAAAATCTATACCAATTGTCAATTGAGTATTTGCATCGAATGCGTCAAAACATAATCTTCGAGCAATACAAGTCTTTCCTACCCCACCTGATCCTATTAAAACTAGTTTGAAAATGTAAGCGGGTTTTTCTTCTTGTTGGAATGCCATATTATTCTCACTTATATGTCTATGATAGACCTACTTTTTGAATTTTTAGAATATCTAATATACTATTTTATTATACCTAATTCAATAAAAAAAATCTACTATATATAATTCTAGTACAAAAATATCTTTTAATTTTAAGTGATCGTAAAGAATTTAAAAATGAAAGTTAACGTATTTCTTCATAATCGAATTCATGAACATCAAATATTTTCTTAACGATCTCGTTAAAAATATGTTTAATATTTATATTGTCTAAAGAAGAAGTTTTAATGAAATCTTTTACATCATGTGTTTTAAGAAAATCGTTAATGATAGATTCATCAATTTTAACTAAGTTATTCTCACTTTCAGCCAAATCAAGCTTAGTGCCTATAAGAATTTTCGGGCGATCCGCAACGTTATTTTCTACCAATTTCTCATAAAACCAGTCTAAATTAATAAGACTTTCCATTTGTAATAAATCAAACACTAAGAAGATCCCATTTGTTCCATTAATGTAATATCTAAAAAGTGATTTGAAACGTTCCTGTCCTCCAAAATCCCAGATAGAAAGTCTTATTTTAGATTCCTTTCCATTTACTATACAAGAAATATCATGTGTATAAAAATCTATTCCAACAGTTAATTGAGTGTTTAAATTGAATGTATCATAGCATAATCGTCGAACAATACAAGTCTTTCCTACACCCCCGGCCCCAATCAAACAAACCTTAAAGATATAACTATAGTCTTCTTGATTAAAAATAACAAATCACCATTATCAAATCAGATATTTCATATAAATCTTTAAAATAAAAGTATCTTTTGATTATTATTCTTTAATCTTTTAACTTATAAATATAATAAATTTTATATTTTTAAGACTATAGAATTGAAAAAATACTTAATTTAATCACTTTTTTAAAAAAACAAAGCAAAATTTAAATTAAGTTTGAGATAGTAATTCTATTAAAGCTCTTGGAATTTCTTTATAATCATTAACGGCATAAAACTTACCTCGTCCTGCTTTGGCAATTTCTCGGCAAGTTTCAATTCCTTGATCAGCATCATTTTCAGCGGGCATTCCTATAACATGTAGTTTTGGATATTTTTTTGCTAAAGTTATGGGATCATCGCCTCGATTATAATTACCATCTGTTATTAATATCCCAAAACGACTTTTTCTCTTTTCCTTTATTTTATTTAATTCTTTTAATCCTTTTTCCAATCCAATAAAAATATTCGTAAAGCCAACTGCTTCAGAATCTAAAATATCATCAATAATGGAAATTATAGGTCTTTTTTGATTAATTTTTTTCATTATCATTGCTGTAGAATTAAATAAAACTATAGCAAAGTCTTCTCTTTCCATATTATATGCTAAAACGGAGGTGGTTAGAGCGGCATTAAGCAACAAACGCCCATACATACTACCACTAGTATCCAGTATCAATACTACTTTTCTTTTTTGCCGTTTTCTCTCAATTCCATAAATGTCTTTATAATTCAAGCTTCTTTTATAGATTTTTAATGGATTATGTTGAATAGTCTCATCCATGCTAAATTCTGGCATACCCATTTGATAATAGGGAACAGTTTTTTTGAATTCCCCTCTAATTCCCTTACTGGTTATTTTTAAAGAGAGTTTTAAAATACTCTGACGTGCTAACCGTCTAAAAATTGATTTGTATTTATTAGATATAGGGCGTCTTATAAAAAAATAGACCTCTGGCATAAAGTCTCCTGATTCTGCAGCTTTTTCTGAGAAAAATTGAACACCTTCTTCAGTATCTAAAGCATCTGTAGAAGCATAAACATTTGCTTTAAGTAGTCCCATTAAAGCTTCAAGATTTTTATGTTGTATTGCTAGATACGTTAGCTCCTTTATTTGCTTATAATCTAATGTGTTGGCAAGGTGTTTATAATAATCAGGCTTTTTCTTTTTTTTTCGGATTATTTCATACTCTAAAATTTCTTTATCCGGTTTACTTTTGGTTAGTCTAACATGCAGCCTTTTCTCAATCTCTTCAGATTCTTCCTCAGAGAAATCATCGATTATTGAAAATCCGATTTATTCAATACAGCTAAGACAATATTCGTGATTATTTCCTTTTTTGATTGAGTCAAACCATCCTCAAGTTCAATCTTGTTATATAATGCCATTACAGTCGCTTCAACCCAATTTTTAGAGCTGTTACTATTATCGTATTGATTTACTAAAGTTGCTAAGTCTATTGCTCCTCTAATACTACTTCCCCTTCGAATTGAAGTACTTTCTCTCGTTATTTGGATTATACTTTGAGAGATTTTGGCTAGTTTATCAGCATTATTACTGTTCATCTTTGCTTCTTGTTTAATTATTAAGAATTCTTCTTCAGGTGTTTGATAATCTAAGTTAATCCAAATAAATCTATCCTTTAGTGCTTCGCCTAATATTGTAACTCCTACATGTGCTGCTGGATTTTGAGTTGCTATAACAAAGAAATCCTTATGAGCTCTAATAGTTTTTAATTTTGATATTTCAAGAATACCTTCATCTAATGATGTTAACAACGAATTTTGAGTGCTCTCTGGCATTCTATTAATTTCATTTATAAACAAGCATCCACCATTTATCATAGCTAAGGTTAAAGGTCCGTATTTATATGAATCTTCGACATAACCTTTAGCAATTACTAGAGGTGGATCAAAGTATCCAACAAGATTATGAGGGAGTAATTCTTCACTGCAGTCTACTCTATAGAAGTTAGAAGCATCAGAACCATAATATTCAGAAATGGCTTTCGCTAATGTAGTTTTGCCTACTCCAACGTTTCCTTCCAATAATATATTTTTGCCTACAGCATGAGCTAAAACAATTTGTTTTAGTTCTTCTGTTCTACCAATAATATTATATTTTTCTTGTATTTCTTTTACTATTCTGGTTGTATCAACCATATGTTTAAGAATTAACCATTTCTAAAAAAATTTTAGATTGTATAAGATTGTTGATACAGAAAAATATAGTTAGGAAATTTTAAATTCAGAATCGAATTTATAAAAAATTAATTAAGAAATTAAATAACCTCTTTCTTTTTGATAAATCATGGAGGAAAAAAAATACAAAATTATCTATATTATTGGATTAGTCATCACTTTAGCATTAATGTTGTTATTACTTTTTACTGGAGATACGTCATTAAACTTTACATTTCTTATATTCTTCTGGGTTGTAAAGTTTTTAGCTGGTTTTGGTTTATTATTGAGTATATCAAATGGTTTCTTATTACTTATGGATAAATTAAGCAGTAAATTAAAAAAGCGAGGCACTATTGTTTTAATCATATTAGAGATTATCATTCCCGCACTTTTAATCGGTTATGCGATTTATAAAATTATTGCAAGTTATACTGAAGCAGCTGCAGTTACTCAAACAGGCTTATGGTTATGGTTTGATAATATTATCTACATTTATGGAATAATATCCCTATTGCTAAATCTTTACATTATCCCTTTAGCGAGTGAACAATTTCATAAAGCAGCGGAAATAGGTAAACTTTCTTTCTGGAAGAAAGGAGCAAAAAATGTTGCCAGGAAAATAAAAAAAGAGTATTTTTCATTAAGAAAAGAATATGCGAAAGCCCAAGTTCAAGATCAAATGGCTGTAAAAGATATTTTAGATTTATGGCGAAATAAGTTTGCTGTTAATTTATTGTTGATTTTAGCAATTGGATCAGTTTTATTCATGCCTATTGGATTTATCTGTGTAATGTATTGGCTTCATTTATATGTTTTTTATAGAATGCAAATTAGATTATGGGAAAAAGCACTCCTGCTAATTGGAATGATATGGATTGGATTGATTGCTATAATTTTACCCTTCTTAAGCTTTCCATATGTAGAAGAAATTTGGAATACGATAGATCCCTATTTTTGGTCTGTAAATGTTCTATATTTAGTTGGAATTAGTTTAGCAGCATTCATCTTTATTAAAAAAATACTTAATTTACAGGGAATTACTATTAGCGGAGTAAAAATACAATTAAAAGACAAAAAAATTGCAAGGCTAGAACAAGAAAAAGAAGAATTAGAAAGAAAATTGAGAGAAGAAACATCTAATTCTTAACTAATTCAATAGAAGATTGAAGTAATTATGGAGAAGGTATTGAATGCTTTTCCCATAATTTTAGGTTATAGTTGGTAAGTTATAAGATACTTTATATGAACTTATTCTTCTTTATTGATTAAATTTAGAATATTTCCCAATTCGGGAATTATAATATATTGAAGTGCAAGGCTCACAGCATCTGGAGAACCTGGAAGTAAAAAAATGGCTTTACTCTTTTTCTTACTTCTCAAAATACCTGCAGTTGCTCTATATAACATAGCTGGAGTACCAATTTCATTATACGAGAGTGATCTTAAGAGTTCTCCAAAACCATTTATTTTTTTTTCGAAACGAGGCTCTAAAGTTTCATATGTAATATCTTTTTTTGATAATCCCATGCCTCCACTAAATAGTATAGCATCAATTTTATCATCTTTCATTAATTCTACTAAAACTTTATTTATATGGTCTTCTGAATCTGTAATAATTTCAGAAAAAGCTAATGAAATTGATTGGTTATCCTTCAATAATCTCTCTACTTTAGGAATTATCTTATCTGAAGTTTTTTTTTTCTCCTTTAGTTCATGAAATTGACTTGTGCTTACTATAATTAGAGCTAAATTAATTTTTTGAGGAGTTTTCTTTATAGGGTCTTCGGAAATTTTTGATTTTTTTATCATTCTAATCAACTAATTTCTAATTTCATAAAAATTATTTAGAAGAAATTTTTCTAATCTAATTTAAAAATAGTCAATTTTCATTAATTAATTTTCAATAGACCATTTTTAATGAATTAATTACTAAAGGCTTCTCTCTTCCATAATTTTATTTTCTCGTTTGAATTCATTTACTTCTATCCTCCTGAAACTGGTAATAAGAAGGCAATTGTATCTCTGTCATTTAAATTAATTGATGATGGATCTTTTTCATGGGTAGCTTGATTGTTAATTATAACTGAAATCAAATTATGCATCTTTTGATTTTTTTCATCCCAAATTAAATTTCTCAATTTATATTTTTCAAATAATAAACTTAATAATCCCGCTAAAGTGGAATTGGATAATTTAAACTTTTCTCTCTCTTTTCGAGTTATATCCTTAAATTCAGCGAAATATAGAACTTCTACTTCCATGTTTTAATTAGACTTTTAATAAATATTAATAATAAGGCTTTCAAGAAACCATAAATTATTTAACAATCTGCTCGTATTTTGATATTGAATGATGAATATGGAAAGCTTCTTTAATACTTTTCCAAGTTAGTATAAAAAAAGCCATCTAATAAAAATCAATAAAAATCCTAGAATAATTGTAGTTAAAAAGAAATAAAAGGAATATAAATTCCATTTATAATGCCATGTTCTTTTTTCATAATCTCTTTTTTTTGATTTTTTAAAGCCCGTAATAGCACCGGGTATTACAAGAATAATAGATATTAAAGCTGTAATACCATGAATTGTATAAAAAATAGCGCCTCTGTTTAATATTGTGGAGATAACCCAATAGAAGAAACTACTTAAAGTGGTGATTAAATATCCAATTCCAATTGTAATATGGAATTTCTTATTTACAAACTTAGGAAGACCATGAAAGAATTCAGTAACTGGAGACTTTTTTAATCCTGACATTAACGCAATCCCCCCCAAGAGAAAAGAAATCGCCAATAATGCAGAATGGTAAATCCAATCAGTGACAGGTGTACGATAGGCATTATCACTCCACCCACGACTCTCCCAAAAACCTATATAATTATAATCTACAATCTCCATTCTAACAACCCATTTCACCCACTTATATCCTAGGTGGTTTGGAGCAACTAATCTTAGTGGAAATCCTTGATCAACCGGAAGAGGTTCACCATTCATTTCATATGCTAATAGAACATTTTCTACACTTACCTCTTCAATAGTTAGTGAGGAGGAATAATCATCTGCAGCATAAAAAACAACATCCACAGCCCCTATTTGTACTTGTGCTAAATCTAGTAAATCTTTAATTGGAACACCCTTCCACCTGGCGGTACCAGAAGGTCCATCAACACATTGTAGTGTCGCAATAACTTCTTTTGAAGGTAAGGATGTAAAGTTGGAATAAGTAAAAATTAAAGTGTTATTTACATGTCCATATATCGTTAAGCTCCACGTATTGACAGGAATAGTTGGAGATTCCCCCTTGGACACAACAAAAAACTCATCATTAGGAGTAATAATATTTCTGCTCAAAACGAGCCCCATCAGTCCAAATAAGGGAAAACATAATAAAATTAGAATTCCAATGTATTTTAAATACATCTGTCTCTTCCTATCCATAAAAACTACTTCGAATCTAAATTTTGTAATATCTTATAAGATTAATAACGGAGAATGATACTATTTTTTATTATGTCAATTAGGCTTTCCTAATTTTAAAAGTTCCTTGCTATAAATTATAAGAGTTCAATTATAATAATTGAATTAAACCTCCTTAGTATCTATCCTAGTAATCTTAGAAAATTGTTAAAAATAAATGATATAAGGAAGGTAATACAGGGATCGGTAGTGATTGAAGTAAATACAATATAAAAAAAGAAAAAATAAATATACAGAAAATGATAAAAAAGCCATCAATTAGTCTGAACTTTATAATTTTTAAATTAGTTCTTTTTTTATGAAGTCCAAAACAACGATTTTCCATTGAAATTGAAGTTATGTGCCCTTTTCTCAGGATTGAAATTAAAGTTGCCACTAATCTTTCAAAAATCAGCTTATAGGCTTTTTTAATTGAGTTTACCTTCTCAAGTCCAAAACCCCTTGCTCTTTGAGCTAAAGCTATTGTTTTAGCTTCTTGTTCAATCAATGGAATATATCTGATTCCAACCATTAATGAAAAACAATATCTATATGGTATTTTTAATCTAATAAGTGAGTATAAGAAATCCTTTGGTGATGTTGTGTTAGTATATATGATTGTAGAAGTATATAATATAAGTACAATCATTGATGCCTTTAGAGCATAATATACAGCTAATCTTCTTATTGGTAGGAAGGGGATATTAAAAAGATAAAATAAAACTGTTTCTTGATTACTTGGAATTGCATTGAAGAAGATATTCAATATTATACTTATGATGAGAATAATAATTATGAATTTAAGTTTTCTTAATAAATTCTTAAGGGATATACTACTGATTAGTGCTAAAAGAATAATCAGAATAAAAATTATTGAAAACATTATCAAACTTTTAACCATAAAAATGGATATTGTAAGCAAAATTAAAAAAAAAATCTTAGATATAGGATTTAATTTATGCATTAATGAATTTCCAGGAAAATAAGCAAATGTGTATAAACTATGATCTAAAATTTTATTTTTATTTCTCATTGTCTTCTTGTTCAATTTGTTTTTCAATTTTCTCCAATAATATAATTGGTCCTAAATTTCTATGTTTCTGAAAATAATTAGTGCTGAAATCATAATCTCGTAGAGTACCATCTTTATTTAGTTCAATAATTCTTCTAGTATATTTTAAAAGTAAGTGGTAATCATGTGAAGAAATAATAATTGTTTTTCCCCTTTTATTTTCTATATAAAGTGTTTCGATTAAAGCGTCTATGGTTCTTTGGTCCTGACCTATAAATGGTTCGTCTAGTAAAATAATCTCGGGGTTATATATGAAAATAGAACTTAGATTTAATCTACGTTTCTGACCCCAACTTAGATTATATGGATTTTTTTTAGGATCTTCTTTCCCTATTAACTTTAACAGCTTAGAAATATAAGATTCTTTGATATCACTAAGCAACCCGAAATTTTTTGGTGCATATAATAATTCTTCTTCAATTGTAGGTCTAAAGATCATATTTTCTGGATTCTGAAAGATAAAACCAATTTTTTTAGCATATTCAAACTGATTGATCTCTTCTAAATTCTTGTTATTATAGTAAATATGACCTGAGGTTGGTTCATATAAATTAGCAAGCAAATATAATAAAGTAGTTTTTCCTGAACCATTTGGACCTACTAACCCTATAAAGTCCCCCTGGTTTATTTTCATATTCAAGTTTTTTAAAGCAACGATTCCACTGTTGGGATATTTAAAAGTAAGATTTTTTGTCTCTAATATTTCATTAATCTCTTCGGGAGGATTATTATTTTCTTTATCTTCGGTGTTTTTCAAGGATTTTATATAAATATCCTTAAATTCTATTAGTTCTTCAAATTTGTCATACTTTTGGAAAGCTTTTGGTTCTATCTCTTTATCTATAACAATCTGATATAATTTTCGCAAATCTTCTTTATCTAAATGTGGAATAATGTCTAATAATTCTTGAAAAGTTGTAGGATAACTAATAATTTCTGTACTTCTATTCAATTTTATAAAATCATGAAAAATGTCTATTATCCATGGAACTCTTATATTATTAGCACGTAAATCTTCAAAATTTTGAGTGATAATTTTTTTAATATCTCCTTTTAAGGAAATTTTACCCTGATCATCCAAAACCACTAATTTATCAGCGATATTCATTACCCTTGATAATCTGTGTTCAATTATTACTAATGTTAGAGGAATTTTTTTTGATTCTATGAGATTTTTTAATCTATTTAACAAAAGACTTTCGGATTGTTGGTCCAAGAAGGCGATTGGCTCATCAAGGATTAGAATCTTCGGATTCATGACTAAGAATGAGCTTAAAATTACAAGTTGTTTTTGTCCGCCACTGAGTTGTTCGATATCGCGATTTAATAAGTGATTAATCCCCATCAAATTTGAAATATTATTAATTCTTTCTTCGATAACTTCATGTGAGAACTTAAGATTCTCAAGACCAAATGCAATTTCATCTTTAACATTGAAAGTTATTAATTGATCATTGGGATTCTGTTTAACTAATCCCACTAACTTTGATAATTCTGAAAAATCATAATCCCAAATACTTTTTCCAAAAATTTTAACATCTCCTTTAACTAATCCCTTCTGACGCCATGGAATTATACCATTCATAGCATAAGATAAAGTAGACTTTCCACTTCCGCTTGGACCAGCTAATATTAATACTTCTCCTTCTTTTAATTTGAAAGAGATATCAGAAACCACAGGTTTTTGATGTTGATTGTTTCCATAAATAAAAGAAAAGCCTTCAAAATCTAGAGCTATTTTTTGATTAGAGAGAAAACGCGCCACCTCATTTTAAAAAGTAGTAGGTACCCCCGCTTTAATCAAATAGTTTTTCACTGTTCTACCTAATAATCCTGTTATTAGCATCCCTGATATAAAGGCAAACATAAAAGCCAAAACCCAAAGTACCCAATGTAAATACCAGCGTTGATTAATAATCCAGAAAAATGGGGCTTGAAAAAAGTTGCCAAATCCTCCTGCAATAGCCCATCCAAGTTTAGTTTCTCCTTCTCCAATCTTTTCCATTAACTCAAACCCAATTATTAAGAAGAACCCCTCCATCAAGTTCACGAGAATAATTAATAAACCCCATGCATCTCCAAATAAAAACTCTAGAATTCCTTTAGTAATCATAATTAACATTATCGTTGGTTTTTTCCGAGTTAAACCATAGACTATTGTCGCCCAGATAACATGATGTCCACTTACTAGCTGTGTACCACCAGTTAATGGGTACCAAACTTTTATTAATAAAGAAAATGGGATTAAACTAGATATGATTCCACCCATTACTCCTATTATTGTTGAATAGAGAAGATCTAGAAGCGTTAGACCTTTAGTCTTTTCATGTAAATATCCTGACGGTTTATAACCATCTTTTAAATCAATTTCATTTGTGTCTGTATTTTCTTTTCTCATTTTTTCTTAAAATTCATTGAATTAATATCGTTTTTAAATATTTTATCGCATAATGAGTATTTGCTTTTTCGGGAATTAATTCATGATCTACAATACTTCTAAGTGGTCCATCATAATAGATTGGTTCTCCGTCTTTTTCATAAGCTACAATTATTTGTTCTGTATGGTTTTCAGCAAGATTTAAGGGTAGATAAGTTTCAGCCCAGTAACCATCTCCTCCTATAAAAAGGAAGTTTGAAGCATCTTCATTTAATATATTTTCCTCTTCGAATATACTCCATAATGATGCACCAGAGTATACCTCGTCAAATTCACTCCCTATAGCATTTATAAAATGAAAAGTTCTATCCTTTACTTGTTGATATTTATCAGATTTAATATCAGATATAGATAACTCTAATTCTCTATTTACATTTCCTTTTATGGTAAGGATTATTGTATCTTCTCCCCCAAATGTGGTTTTAATGTGATATAATGGATCAATGTCTAAAATAATAAATGCATATAGACTTAACCAAAACACTGACATTCCAATTATAACACTCATAACCATAATATTGAAATTTCTTTTTTCCATTCTGTAAGTTAACTCTTTTTGATATTATATTTAATATTTCCTTTTATAATTACTAAAGCTATTGCTGAAAATGATAAAATTATAATAATATTATAGGCATGTATTACTGCTGAGGATTCGGGAGATCTTAAGTCTAGTGCATGTGTCCAAGATATTGCGTGATCTTCATGGTTTCCATCATCCATAATTCCCATATTAAACTTATAAATTTTAGATTGATCAAATTGAACATCATAAGGATCATTTGTAATTAGCTTTCTTTTAATCTCAAGTGTATATGAGGTATTTGTCCTATACGTATAAGCAACTTCTACATCTTCAGTTTCTAAACTTGGACTATACCACACGTAGGTACCAAAACATTTATCCCGACAATAATAGGATGAACCGTTAGGAGGAGATGAGATTAAACATGACCAATCCCAGCTATCTACATCACCACCTCCCATATCTAAAGTACTCATTCCAGTTGGAAAATATGATGAAAAATTTGGTACATTTATATTCCAACAGAAATATAACCCATCATAAATACTTGCACCAAGATCTGGTTTTGTTGAATTGTCAGACCACTGGCATAATACATAAAGATAAGTAGCTGTTAATACAAAAGTCATGTTAAGGTATACTACGAAGAAATCAGGACCATAAGATTCAGAAGCTAAGGGAATTATCAACGTTCCATTTTCATTTTCATGAGTATGCACTGTCCAAAAATTTTCATTAGGTAATCCGTCTAAATTTATGGAAGCCGATTTTTCATAATATGGGATGATATTTACAACTTTATGATAATCCTTACAATCTCCATCAGGGGGAAAAGCATTAACTGAGTGAAATTTAATACTAATTAATATTAAGAGTGAAAATATAATAATAAATAATCTTAAGATATTTCGCTTTTTCATTTCTATTCATTACTTCTGACTTTTACTACAATAAATTAAAAAAAAAAATAAATTGTTTTTGTTTATAGGTAAAACCCCGATGGAATTGGTCCTGTATATGATGTAATTTCTATTCGAACAATATGTGAGAGATACGTATTTCTTGGCCTTCCTGGAATAATTAAATAAAACGGTCCTCGATGATAACCACATGTTCGTCTATATGGCCAGATAGGATCTGTAATTCCTTGTCCTGATTCTCCTAGTTCTTGATCAGCATGGACTAAAGCCATCAAAAGATTAGTTTCAGGCATTGGAACTAAAGTCTCATTAATTAAATCTGCAGTTGAGTTTAAATACCCATCAGCCCATTGAGGATAAGGAGGAATTATTCCTTCTTCTACGTGAGTATTATTATATCTGAGTTCTTTCTTTCCACCGAATGGCCATGGAGTCGCCCATTCATCAGCAGACCAAAATCTAACAGTATAATTTTTACCAGCTGCAGATGTATGAGATATGATTTCCGAAATATTTCTTGCCCAATAGTGTCTATGAAAATCCCACCAATCCTCTCTGTCATAGTGGTATTCATCGTCATATTCATTTAATATCATATTAGTTTGATCAATTGTGTAATTCACATTTCCATTTACAACTACTTCAACAGTCCAATTGCTCATTACCTCAACTTGAGAGATATCATATATCGCTGAAGGAAATTGTTTGCCAATGAATGTAAAATTACCCCAATTTGGGCCTAATGGAGATTCTCCTAACCATTCTTTATTTGCAGCAATAGCTACAATAATAGGATCTTCATCTCCATGATACATTCTTGAAATGAGTTCACCCGTCGTTAATTCTAATGTATGACCATAACTGGAAGTAATAGTTAAGTCCCAACCGAAATTAGTGTCATATTTTTCTAAAATATCTAATAAATCCACGCCAGTTATATAAAGCCCAGTTCCTGGATCTAGATATGTATAAGGATATATAATATCTTTATACGCATTAATCTCTGGTCCTTCTGCTGCTTGTTCTTCTATAGCTAAGGCAACACCATCTAATATATCTTTCAATGTTACTTTTATAGAAGCTCCAGTTTGATTATAGATCATAAAATAGGATGCATTCGGTGCTGTACTCCAGTCATCTGGTAGACCAAATAGATTTGTGGGTCCTTCTGAAGGTGGACCAAATATTTCAGGTCCTGCAATTAAAAGATATCCTAAGCCACCAGATATGCCAACGATTCCTATAAGTAAAACTCCAATTATAATGTCTTTTTTATTCATTTTATTCAGATTTTTTTTAATTTTTATAGCGTTATGTTTGGTAGGAAATAACGATAATTTAAATTCTTTATTAAATTTCTATAATTTTTTTTAGAAAGCTGTTTAAATTCATTTCACTGACTTTATCATTAATTAATCGATTCAATTTAAAAGATAAAAATTCCTTCATTATATTAGATCTTATGGATTCAAGAAAAGTTAAACGACGGATCGAGAAAAAGTCGTCTAGAACAGCCGCTATGACTTGTGTTTCCAGAGCATCTTCATTTTATGAGAAATCACCAAATTATAAGAGTAATGATTATATAGCTCTCAAGTTATTACCCAAATTTATTCACCTTTTAATCAAATCTAAACGGATGAGATCTCTTCTTCTTAAGAAAGTAGGCCCACAGGGAATTTATGAATATGTTATTGCTCGAACGAAAATAATTGATGAAATTTTCTTAAATGCAATTTCAAATAATTTTGACCAGATCCTTCTTTTTGGAGCGGGTTTTGATTCTCGTGGTATTCGTCTTATTGATGGAAATGAAAAGACACGTATTTTTGAATTAGATGTAAAAACCACTATATCTGACAAATTAAAACAATACAAAAAGCGAAAAATAGACCCTGGAAAGATTATATTTGTTGAAATAGATTTTAATACCGAGAAGATCGAGAACAAACTTAAAACAGCTGGTTTCCAATATGATAAAAAAACACTCTATATACTCGAAGGAATTACTATGTATTTGAATGAATCTGCAATCAACGAGGATTTTAAGTTCATCACCGAAAGTGCTGGTATGGGAAGTGAAGCTGTTTTTGATTATATATATCAATCAGTTCTTGAAGAAGAGAATTTGTATTATGGAGAACAACAAATATATCAAAGAGTTAAAAAGTCTGGTGAAGGCTGGACCTTTGGAATAGCTGAGGGAGGTATTAATAATTTTCTTCAACAACGAGGATTAGAATTAATAGAGCATATGGATTCCCACAAGTTAGAAGAGAAGCATTTTCAGGACAAAAACGGCAATATCCTGGGGAAAGTAAATGGAACACATTGCATAGTTTATGCAAAAATTAAGGATTAATTATTTCAATAGTTGAAAAAAGGAATCCAATTTCAATATTTAATATAAGATAAAATTTTTCAATTTGTTAATTTATTGTAGAAAACTAATTAAAAAGAATAAGAAGGAGACTAAGGTTTAATTTTTATAATCTTTATAATATAAAAAAATGAAAAAATTAGGAAAAAATGAAAAAAAAATAAACTATATTGAGAAGAATTAATAAATTTCGACCTTTAGAACACTAGAAGTTACATATGTAGCGGTAAAACTATCGTCAATCCAGGTAGTAACTCCTACAGTATGCGCTCCCGTGCTACTATATTGGATATAATACTTCATAATACCGGAGTTATATATATCCTGCGAATCTTCTGCATTCACACCAATAATATAAATATAATATTCAATATTTATCCTTACACTGTCAATAAAAAAACAAATTTGAAGGGAAGTAGTCCCAATAATGTCTAATTTATATTGACATGTATATTCAAATAAGACAAGATCACCCACTTCAGTGTTATAGGTAATATTAAGTTTAGGAATATCTTTCCAACCACCAGTATCTAGATTTATAATTTCTTCATTTGATACGATAAAAATTTCTGGTCCATCATCAGGTATTGTGAAAAATGTTTGATATACACCTAAACCTAATGCCCCAATTGCGATTAATAGAGCAATTAACCCAAGTATCTTTCCAGAATTTCCCATATTTTATCACCCTCTTTAATTTTTTTAGAATTTTTAAATGATTTTAAAGTTAGAATTTTCAAAAGATTTCGTTTATAAGAGTTTAAATAAGTATATCCAAATAAAAAATTTTCTATTAGGATATCAGATTTATATGTAAAATTTATAGATGTTAAAAAATAGCTATTACTGAATATTCGCTTAAAGCTGTAAATTCAAGAAATAAAAATAGAAAAAATAATTAAAACCAGTTTAGGGTAGAGTTACCTTTCCACTATTTTCGTCTAGATTAAGTATACCCCGTACACTTAATTGTTTTATTGTACGAACCGCCATTATTGGTGGAACATCAAGAAGTTTCTTTAAATCATCTAATTTAGCTTCTCCCTTATCCATGATAGTAGCGAGGATATCGACTTCTATTATCTCCTCATCTGAATTTTCAATCAAAAAGGACGTAAAGAAATTCTTTTGTCTTAATTGATCAATTTTAGATTCTTGTTCATCCATCTTTTTCTGGTAGGTATTTTTTAACTCTACTTCTCGGTTTTCATTTTCGACTGTCTTTTGATCAAGTATAGTTTTCTCTTGTTCTTTCGCTGTAATCTTTTCATTAGCAGCTGCAAGTTTTTCCTCAAGCTGTGTAAGTTCGAACGCCGGTTTCTTTAAATCATTGACACTGGTTTCTAAATTATTTGTTAATTCAGAAATCTTCGAAGTTAATTCATCCTTTTTAGCTTTTAATCCTTCAATAGTTCTATCTAATTCTTCTGACTTTGTTCTTAATTCTGTTAGTTCTGAATTTTGAGAGCCTAATTTTTCTTTGATACTTTCTTCTTCCTTTTGTTCTGCTTGCATGAAACGCCATGCTTCTCTTAAC
This sequence comes from Promethearchaeia archaeon, assembly GCA_029856155.1. Lineage (GTDB taxonomy): Archaea > Asgardarchaeota > Lokiarchaeia > Sigyniarchaeales > SOKP01 > Loki-b32. Next base: position 2,483 of record JAHQWL010000031.1, on the reverse strand, counting down.
TGCGAAAGCACTTCTTCGTTATGCTTTTGAAGAACCTGCCAGTAAGTATCATAAGCGGTCTCAAATTGTTCGATTAATGCCAAAATTTCCTGTGAACCCATTAGAAATCAACCTCCCCTTTTAATGTTACTGTTCCACTTCCCTCATCATATTCAATTGGTCCATTTTTTTGAACTATTTTTGTCAGTATACTTTTTGCTACATCTTCTCTTAAACCCATCGCTTGAACAATGCCCTTAAGTTCAAGAGTAGTATTAGGCTGCAATGCTTGAATAAGTTTTAATTGGGCAGATTGTACATAACCAGCTTTGATCAGAGACTTCATCGCAGCGGTTCGCATAGCGTATGAATTACTAAATTTCTCTTTTTTATTATATTCTTCTTGAAGTTGAGTTTCAAGTTCTTTCATTTTATTATCGAATTTCTCTTGAATATCTTTTAATTCTATAAGTCTATTTTCTAATTGATCTAATCGACTGCTGCGAGTTGCTAACTCTTCCCTTCGTGCAGTGATTTTTGTTTGTGTTTCATTTAATTCATTTTGTGCATCTTGAATTTTGTCAAGAAGAGTTTGTCGTTGATTATGGAGTTCAGCATTATTTTCTTCTAATGAGGCAATATCCCTTTGATTTTGAGAAATCTTATTTTTTAAAGAATTAATTTCATCATCATTAGATTCAATAGTTCTTAAATCATTTGTTTTGGCTTCTTCAAGTTTTCCTATCTGTTCGAGTAGGTTGGTTGGTTGAGTTTGTAATTTAGGAATTGAATTTGAATTTAATCCATTAAGTTCTTCAATAATAGAAATAATCTTCTTTAAAGATGATTTGGTATCAGTAAGACTCATGTTAATTTCTCCTTTCAATAAAATTTTATTAATTTTTATAAAATAATAGTGTGAGTATTATTAAATTTTGATTTTTAGAAAGATAAAAAAAATAAATATTATTAGAACTTAAATTGGATATTCAATTATCTAAATTGCCTAATCTAATTTGTATATTGTAAGATATGTAGCTTCTTGACCACTTTGAATTTCTCTGACATTCGATGCGTAAAAAAATTCTCTAAGAGTTACTTCATCACCGGCAGATAAACTTAGAATATCTGTAACAGTAGCGGAAGTAGGGTGATTTGTAGAAGCATGAGAAATAACTTCGGCTTTTTTAACATTATTAACGTAAATTGAGACCAGCAATATCTCTGTGTCTTGTAGAACCGAGATAGTTACTGTTCCTATAATAAGATAATCTCCAGATATTGGTACAGTAAATACATCCGTAGCTAGATTAAAATCGTTATGATAATCATAACTTTTATTTTCAAAATTTATTATATGAGTCGCTAAATCAGATTCATCATAACTTACATTTACATATACTTTTAAGCCTATTTTAAGTTGTTGTGGTTGCGTAGCAATTTGATTAATTCTCAGGAATGAAAATATCCCAATTCCTAAACCACTAAGCCCAATAATTAAGGCAAAGAACACTCCCAATGATGTTTTACTTCCCATTTTTTTACAACTTTTCTATTTAAATTTAAATTTTATATAATAAATTAATTGCATTTACCAAATATTAAACCATTCGATTTATTAAAAACTTAATCTTACAGATTTGAATATTAAATTAACAATTTTCAGTATTAATATAGTGTTTTGGCAAAGATAAGATATTTTTAATTAATCTTTAAGATAGGAATAGACGATTATATTTCTTTAGAAATATCATCTAGAAAAAGAGTTCTGCTGATAGTGCCATAGGGAAGATTTCTCCTTTCTATAACTATATTTAAATTATCAATTATCTTCTCAGCTAAATAATTAAAGTCAAAAGAAAATTTTGGATTAGTTCGGTAATATTTTCTAAGGAATATGTTTATCAGGTCAACCTTATGTTTTGGTTCCTCCATTTCAAAGATCCCTGGATCTGTATCAAGAAGGGAAGTGCATATCCAAGCCAAATCATCCATATGATTACCCTCATATGCATCCTCAAAATCAACGGCATACAAATTATCATTCATAGAATCATAAATGAAATCCCTAAGCCTTGTATCTCCTTTACAAAGAACGTATTTTCTTTTTTCTTCATGCATTTTTCTGACAAAATTTTTTTCATGAAATTGAGCAATAAACTCAGCAAGTTTTTCTATACTATTAACAATTTGAGTTCTTGCTTCAGATTCCAAATCATCTAAGTGCTTGGTGCCTTTTAATCTTTCATTGATAAAATCACATAAATTTGTACCATCAACTTTTTCGAGGAATAAATAAGGATTATGAAAAAATAAAATACTTGGAACATGAAAACCTTGATTCCAAAGCCTAGTTAAAATGTTGTACTCAATTGCTATATTTTCAGTTCTAAAAATTTTAACTATGACTTCTTGTGGTAATTTAGAGGGCTTTTTATCAAACTTTAAATTAATTACAGAATTTTTTTTACTAGGCAGTTCTGAAATTTGAATTTGATCAGTTG
>JAHQWL010000030.1 GCA_029856155.1 Promethearchaeia archaeon | reverse complement strand
TATATGACAATTTATCGTCTTTTTATTTAATCCGCAATTAATGGTAGATGTCATATTTAGAGGAAAAAAGATATATTTCTATTGCATTTATTATGTATTAAGACAAAAAGAATTGATAATATATGAAAATAATTCTTTGAATAAGAGTAATTAATATTTTTAATAACTTTATAATTTAAAACACTAATACTTAAAATTATAAATTGAAATTTTAAATGCATCTTAGAAAAAATACTAAAGAGATACTATTATGAGAAAAAATAAAGGTAAAAAACCAGTTAAAACTGATGAATGGAATGAGATGAGCAGAAATAGCGAGGAAGACGAAACAGAAGAAGAAGACAAGGACTGGAATAAAAAGAATGATGAAGATGAGGAAATGGGCGAAAATGAAAACCAGTTCCATGAAGAAAATTATGACACATAATATCCTTACTATACCACTATAGTGATAAAAAATAAGCGCCACTCATTGAATCTCTTAATACTCTTACTGTTTGATAACTGGCGCTTAAACATTTCTTAATTTTAGCCGCAACGTTTTGTACAACATTCTTTACCTTTTATTTAATAGTTTTCCCATCGTTTTCGACCCGTATATTTACCATTTTATACATACGCATAGAGATGGATAATACAAACATATTTCAATGTTAATAAGAAAAAGAGATGTGATTTTTTAAATCATTAATAAAACAAATAAATAATTACTTTAAATTGGTCTTAAGGGCCCTAGTTCTTTAATTTGGTTTGTGAATTCAGTAATAACTTCAGAAAATCGTTTTCCTTCAGATGCACTTACCCATTCAAGTCTAAACCTTTTGTCAAGATTGAACATTTTTAGAATTTCTTGAAAATTTTCAAATCTATCTCTAGCAAACTCATTTCCTTTTAAGTAATGACAGTCACCAATATGACATCCTGTCACAATGACTCCATCAATGCCATCTTTAAAAGCCTCTAAAATAAAAGCGGGATCTACTCTACCTGAGCACATCACCCTTACTATCCTAATGGTAGAGGGATATTGAAATCGTGAGACCCCAGCTAAATCTGCTCCAGCATAACTACACCAATTACAGCAAAAACATAATATCTTGGGGTGAAAATCCTTTTCATTTACTCTCTTTTTTGGCTTAGACATAAGTTAATGCCTTATAATTTAAGTTTGGATTAGGAGCGCAGAAATCATAGCATGAATTTGCTCAAATCCAAAATGTTTAATAACTATTGTTGAATTAGGACATTGTGCGCCACATGTACCACATCCCTTACAAAGCGCAGGATTTATATGAGATTTTTTATTAGTCATTGTAAAATCTTCGAATGTTCTTTCTTTCTCTATTAATTCTATAGCATTGAATTGACAGACTTCCACACAGCTTCCACAACCAATGCAATTTTCTTCTATTACAACAGCTACAAGCCCAGAAGTTACAAGTTTTTCAGCGCTTAAAATTTTAACTGCTTGAGCAGCAGCTCCATTTGATTGTGCGATTGATTCTCGAAGATCTTTGGGTGAATGTGCACACCCACATAAATATATGCCATCTGTAGCAAAATCGATTGGTCGCAATTTAACATGAGCTTCTAAAAAGAATTTATCCTCATTAAGTGGTACTTTTAGCATTTTTGCTAGCTCTTCATTCTCATTTATAGGTGCTACGAGTCCCGTACTTAGTACAATTAAATCTGGATTTATTTCAAGGTCACCTAAATCAGGATTATTTACTATTAATCTTAACTGTTTATTTTTAATTTTTAATTCTGGAGGTTTTTTTTCATCGAATCTAAGAAAAATAACCTTTTTATCTCGTGCTAAGTTATAATATTTTTCTTTAAAACCATATGTTCGAATATCACGATATAGAATTACTATTTCTATATTTGGGTTGATTTCTTTTGCTTTTAACGCATTTTTAATAGCTTCTGAACAACAGATTCTGCTACAATAAGGATGATCTTCATTTCGGGATCCGACGCATTGAATCATAACTATTGATTTCAATCCTTTTATTTTATCAGTAGTAAAAAGATCTTTTTCAAATTCAGTTTGGGATACAATTCTTTGATCTTTTCCGTAACTATATTCCTTTGGTTGATACTCTTTTGCACCAGTGGCTACAATGATTATCCCATGGTCTAGATCAACACTCTTGCTATTATTTCCATAACTGATATTTGTAGAGAAATTCCCTATATATCCTGAAATTGAATTGATTTGAGCATTTTTAAATACATGAATGAATTGATTAGTTTCAACTTCTTTAATGAGGTTTCCAAGATACTCTTGAATATCATCATTTTCGAGGGTTTGATAAATATTTTTAGCAAATCCCCCAAGAGATTCTTCCTTTTCAAGTAAAAAAACTTCATAACCTTGAGAAGCCAGATTTAATGCTGCTGACATTCCAGACACGCCCCCTCCTATGATGAGACCCTTACTTATTACAGAGATTTCTTGTTCCTGCAACGGGATTAATTGGCTAGCTTTTGCTACTGACATACGTAATAAATCTTTAGATTTAGCCGTTGCTTTTTCAGGTTCATGCATATGAACCCATGAACATTGATCTCGAATATTTACCATTTCAAAAAGATATTTATTCAAACCAGCTTCCCTAATTGTTGCTTGAAATAAAGGTTCATGTGTTCTTGGAGTACATGAGGCAACAATAACCCTATTAAGTTGATTTTTTTCGATTTTTTCTTTAATATTAGTTTGAGTATCCGCAGAACAAGTATATAAATTATGTTCAGCATAAACAACATTCGGTAGAGTTTTAACATATTCAACTACTGCAGGAACATCAACAACCCCACCAATATTTATACCGCAATGACAAATAAACACTCCGATTCGCGGGGGTTGGTCACTTACATCTAATTCTTCAGGAAGTTCTTTCTTAGAGACTAATTTATTTCTTGCTTCTGATAGAAGAACATTTACACATCCAGCAGCAGCACTAGCTTCAATAACAGTTTCTGGAATATCTTTCGGTGTTGCGAAAGAGCCACAAACATAAATCCCAGGTTTTGAAGTCTCTACTGGGTTAAAGGTTCCAGTTTTACAAAACCCATATTCATTTAACTGGATATTTAATTTCTGTGCTAATCCTTTTGCTTTTTGATTAGGTTGCATTCCAACTGAAAGGACGACTAGATTAAAAATTTCTTCAACAATTTTTCCGTTTCCCGTTTCATAATAAACCTTTAAATCTTTAGAGTCAGTAATTTCTTTAATAGAAGATATTCTACGTCTTATATATCTTACTCCATACTCATCCTTCGCTCGTTCAATATATTTATCAAAATCTTTACCATATGCCCTAATATCCATTGTAAAAATTGTTGGTTCTATAATGGGCATATGCTCCTTTGCAATTACTGCTTCTTTTGTCGTATACATACAACACACAGAAGAGCAGTAATCAATTCTATGCTTTCTATCCCTTGACCCTATACAATGTAAAAAGGCAATTTTTCTAGGGATAATTCCATCAGAAGGGCGAATAATCAAACCTGAATGTGGTCCACTAGCACTAAGTATACGTTCAAATTCAATACTAGTGATCACATTTAAATGCTTGCCGTAACCCAATTCCGTTAAAGGACTAGGATCATATTCATCAAATCCAGTTGCTAATACTACAGCTCCTACGTTAAGGGTAATTAATTTATCTTGAAGTTCATAATCTATAGCTTTTGCTTTACATATTCCTTTACAAATACCACAACCTATACATTTTTCTTTATTAATTGAGAACACTAATGGAACTGCTTGTGGGAATTTCACGGATATTGCTGCTTTATTAGAAAGTTTCTCATTAAAAAAATCTATAGCCTCTATAGGACATTGTTGAGCACACAAACCGCACCCTGTACATTTATCCTGATCCAAACGAAGTGTAGTTTGAGTTATATCAACATTAAAATTACCTGGAACACCTTCGATTTTTTCAATTGAGGAATTAATTAAAATATCAATATTTTCATGTCGACCAGTCTGTACCAACTTCGGGGCAAGAATACATATGGCACAGTCATTAGTTGGAAATGTTTTATCTAATTGAGACATAACCCCTCCAATACTGGTTGTAGATTCTACAAGATATACTTTATAGCCTGAATCTGCTAAATCTATAGAAGATTGAATACCAGCAATTCCGCCACCAATAACTAGGACAGCTCCGACTTTCTCCATTACTCCTCCTCAACATTTTGATCAGAATCTACTATCTTTATCAAATCCACTAAAAACTCTGAAAAATCTAAAATTTCTATAGAAGAGAAATCATCATAGTCTTTTTTTAAACAATTTAAATGTATTCGACATTTTGGACATGCTGTTATCATTTTTGTTCCCACAGCTTTAGCTTCTAAAAGTCGTTTATATCGTAAAGCTTTAGATCGCTCATTACAATTCATCCAAGAATTTACTCCACAACAATAAGAATTTTCTTTATTATGTTCCATTTCTTTAAAATCATAACCAATACTCTTCAAATATTTGAAGATTTCTCGGACTTTCTCAACTATTTTATTATCCTTTGGTAAAAATCTACTTAACCTACAAGGGTCATGATAAGTAAATGGAATAACCTCATTAGATTCATTAGGATTTTTAAATTGAATTCTTCCTTGCTTCCATTTATCATAGATATATTCAATTATATGTTTGACTTCAAATTTTTCACTAAAATCTTCAAATAGTTTTGGATAATCAATTTTAAAGGTTCTATAGCATTCAGCACATGCTGTAACTATTTGTGTGATTCCTGTTTTATCAAACAGTTTAATATTTTTTTTTGCTAATTCAATAAAGCTTTCGAATTTTGCTTGTCCCCAATATAAATCATGACCACAGCATATCTCATCTTTTAGAATAACTACTGGATCTTTTTCTAATCGACAAATAATCTTAAGTGTGCTTTCTGCTATAGACATTGAATCTTGAAATTCATAGTTAAAGAAAGGTAAACATCCTACATAATATAAAATATTTCCTCTATCTGAAATATTACAACCTTTTGGAATCCAATCTAAAGGTCTCTCAATTTTAAAATTATCTTGACTCATCATTTCTGACATCAAAGGATAAATACCTTTATGAGCAATAGAACGCTCAGGATTTTGAATATCTTTTAACCGCATTTTATACCTGGCAATTCTAACAATATCAGCAAAATTAATATCTTTAGGACAATTTTGTAAGCAACTATTACACATTAAACAGTCCCATAACACCCCACTATTGAGTATTTCATCTTCAAAACCTTCTAATATTGTTTGAATAATTCTACTAGGTGTAAATTTTTGAACTTTACTGACTTGACATACACCTGAGCAACGGGCACATTGATAACATTTTTTTAATAAATTACTTAAATCGGGCTCGAATATTTTTTTCAAATATTCATAATTGTCATCTGAATCTAGTTTTAATTTTTTTCGCTTTTCGCTTTCAGTTATGGTTGTCACTCCTCTCTTTTTCTTTTTTTAATTCAATTGGTTTACAATTTTTTCTCTTAGTACCAGCAATTCTTTCTAATAAGGGTTGCCCTGGTTTAACCTCCTCCAAGCTTTTTGATTCTATTAATCCTGCTTTAATAACGTCTTTATAGAGCTTTTCACCCTTTTTATTTCGCGTAATTACTGTAGACCACCCACTAGGGGACCCGATTGATCCTACAGAAATATCAGCGTAATCGGAAGTTAAGTCTTCGCAATAATGACAATTATGGCGAGCGAACGATTTAACTTCATTTAAGGGTACTTTTAAATCTTCACCCGAATCTAAGTAAATGATAAATTTCCCACCACTTATATCCATTTTAGTAACTTTATTAAAATCTGTTTTAAACTTTTCATTAATTAAGTTAAGGACACCCTCATAAGGAAAAGATTCCATACAAAAAAGCCCTATTCTATATTTAATATTTTTGAAAAATGGTAGTCCACTCGGAAATAAAGCACCTTTTTCTAAAGCATTCATCATACAAGGAACGCCTACAACTGCAATGTTTTCATACTTTTTTGTTTCATCTATAATACTTAAAGTTGAGGCATTAGCGTATTTAGTACCACTTGTTTTGTAAAGATCATTAACATTTTCTACTATAACTGGCTCTGGTTTCCATAGTTCCTTCGAATGTTGTACTGCTACAATTGCATCAACTAATTTATTCTTAAGTAAGTATTCAAGCAAAGAGGTAACAATTCCTCCATCTTGTCGTACTTTTTTAATATCATCCTTAGTGGTGCTCGCAGAATAGCTATTTAAATAACCATTAATTTGTTCAGAGAATTTTAAGGATTTATCAAGTTTATTTATATTTTTGCCCGCTTGTTCGATTGAAAATGATCTGGGGCAAACAGAATAACATAAACCGCATTTCATACAAGTTTCATCATCTATCTCCAAAGTATCTGCTGTGGCTGTAATTGCATTTACGGGACAAATTGATGAGCACCAACCACATTGGCAACATACTTCAGAATCAAACACAATAGAAACTGGTTCAAAAAAATGTTCAATGAAATCATCGGGGAGATCTTTAACTTGATATCGATAAAAATAATCTTTTTCTTCGACTTCTTTTTCTTCACCCTTTATTTTCTTGATGACAGTTTTAGTTTTTATTTGGATAAGTTCTTCAATATATCCCTGTTCTTTAAGATAAATCACATCACGAATTACATTTTCTACAAGAAAATCTTTTAAAACTTCAGCAATTTCCTCTAAAAATAACGGTTCTTTACCTTTTAATTGTTCTAACACTAACTTCCGCTCTGTTTCTGCATCAATCAGGGCATCTAATATTTCATAAAATTCTTCTTCAGAATACTTTCCAGTTTTCAAAATTTCATCTTTTGCTTCGAAAAAAGCGCGAATTTGAAAATTTTCTACGGCTTTATAGGTAGCATTCATTAAATTTTTTGGAGATATCCCATTGAAATTTACGTTATTTGAAATTTGAACCATATTTCTATCCTTTTGGTTTACAATTTATACAAAATTTTAAATTTTAATTGAATACTATTTAAAAACCCCTTCCCTTGCAAGGTTAGTCTTCTTATAACTAGAATTTGTTTATAAGAATCATTCCACAGGGGTAGTTATAACTTGTTTTGTTTCAACTTCTGGCTCTTCATCTACTAAGTTAAGTGGACTTGGTCCAGCCTTGCTTACCTTTTTATAAGCATCCTCGACAGATTCGACAAATTTCCCAGCATCTCCTCCACTTACCCAATACATATTTATTCTCTGATTTCCGAAACCTCTAGATGCTAAGATTCTGTTTGCTAATTCTACATGTCTTTCAGCTGTGAAATTACCATTTTTAAATTGACATTCATTGGGTCGTCACCCTACAATCATGACACCATCAGCTCCCGAGCGAATACTGTAGAGGATATGCTTAACATCAACTCTACCAGTACATTTTACTTTAATTATTTTTACTGCAGGTGTATACTTCAATCGAGAAACTCCCGCTAAATCAGCAGCGCTATATCCTCATTTTAAACATGCAAAAACAATCATTTTATAAGCATTTTTCATACCTGTTTAAACACCTCCGAGAAGACCGTCAATTTCAGCAAATAATTGATGATCTCGATAATATCTGATATCAATTGCTTGAGTAGGACAACATGTAGCACAAATACCGCATCCGTCACAATTTGTCTCATCAATAAATGCACCAATATCCTTCTCAATGCTAATGGCATTTTTTGGACATTCTTTTTCGCATCGTCCACAAGAAATGCAGAATTCGCTGTTCACTTCAGCAGTAATTAGTTCTATATCGATTTGTCCTGGTGCTGTTAACTCAGCTACCTTGCTAGCCGCTGCCCTGGCTTGAGAAACGGAATAAGAAATATTTTTCGGTCCTTGAGCAAATCCAGCTATAAAAATTCCTTTTGATTTCGTTTCTTGTGGCATGAGTCCGAAATGTGATTCTGTGAGGAACCCATATTTATTAGTGTCAAGATTTAAAACATCTACAATTTGTTGAGTACCTTTAGAAGGAAGTGCTGCTGTAGATAAAACTACTAAATCCGCATCAATTATTACAATTTTATCTGTCAAGGATGAATAGACTCGAAC
>JAHQWL010000029.1 GCA_029856155.1 Promethearchaeia archaeon | reverse complement strand
CCATTCTTGTAGCAAATTCTATGGTATCTTTTAAACGAGGCCAATGAATGTATCCTGAAGCTTCCACAATTGATGCCATTTTTGTGGTTTTTTTTATGACCTCGTCAGTTTTATAACGATTGAAAGCTTCCTCTTCAATTTCAGGACTCACAATCATAGGACAGTTTTCCAGGTTTTTGTTTGGTTTTCCACGGATACAAAAATTTAAACTATTACAGTTATGGCACGTAGGATCCATTTCATTTCCCTTTTTATTTTTCTTTTCTATTTGATTTTTAAATATCTTGACTATTTAAGAATTTTTCCCGTTTCTAAATACCATAAATATAAATCTAATTCAGATAAATTTAGATTTAATTTCTCTCCTATATTTTTCAATATTTCTTCAATTTCGAGATATTTATTTTTAGTCAAAGTTTTTGGTTTTTGAATTAAATTGTAATTAACTAATAGATCTATAATGTGAAAATCAATAATCGCGTAATCATTATACCCAATATTTCTTAAGAAATGACTGGCCTCTTTATAGCCAATCCCTTTTATGTTGTTCACAATCCATTCTCGTAAATTTGGTCCATTATCACCAGATTTAATATTGCTTTCTAATTCAGATATTTTTTTTCTAGCCTCAAAGATATACTTGGATCGCACATTTGGAAATCTATATTTATATTCTTTTAACTTGGACGCTAACTGTTTTTCGGATAAGGTAAGGAATCCATTACCCATCTTTTCTTGCACCTCAATGCATCGTTCTGCACTGCAATTAGCCGTAGTAATACAAAAACACAGCTCCTTAAATATCAAATGGATAGGGTGAGTTTTAATCTCACTAAACTCAGTTATACGAGCATCCACATGAGTTTTAACTTCACTAGTTTTAAGCGTTTGAATTTTATCTAAAAGTTCTTGCATGTTTCTGTGAAAGGAATCAAGTTTAAAAGTAATCATTAAAATTTTTAGGAATTTTAAATAATTATTATTTAAAAAAATAAGTAAAATGGATTAAATACAAAAACTTTGCGGGAATTGCCAAGTTTGGTCAAAGGCGATGGGCTCAGAACCCATTCTCGTAGGAGTTCGGGAGTTCAAATCTCCCTTCCCGCATTTCATATTGGTAAAAGTCAAAATAATAATATATTAGTAAAATTATATAGTTATATATAACGAACACTGTTCAACCAACATTATGCCAGATGAAAAGTTTCCAGTAAAAGAAAAAGAGAAAATAATCGTTTTCCAATATAATGATGAATTGAATGAATTTCAAGAATTAGAAGTAGAAGAAGACATTGAATTAACTGAATTATTAGATCCAGATTTCGTACTCCTTATTGTTGACCCATCTAGATATAGAGTCTGGATTTGGCATGGAAGCAATACAACTACGAGGATGAAATTCATAGCAGCTAAAATGGCACCTAGTATCAGGGATAGATATGGAATTGGTTTTAAGATTTCAGCAGTCGATGAAGGTAATGAAACTTTAGGTTTCAAAGTAGCTGCCGGTTTAGAAGAAGAACCCGATTATGTAGAAGCACAAACCGGCCCGGCATATAAAGATACTGAGGAAGATTTAGAATTAATTAAATCTTTATCTAGAGAAAAGATACTATTACTTCTTGAGAAGGCTGGAATACCAGAAGGATACGAAAGAAAAATAGTCATAGTTAAAAATAAAGTATTTGGCTATAGAGAATATGATAGAAATTATTTAGGGTCAGTAATAAAAGAAAAAAAGCTCTTCCCATTAAAAGAAGAAATTGACGATGGACCATATTTAGCTGAAAATTATATCCCAAGGATGCTTTTCTCATATAATAATGTTGTATTAACTGAACTTCTACAAAAATCTGATAAACAAGATAATTAAATTCAAAATTTTCTCAATTGAATAAATAATAATGTCTCATGTTAGACGTAGGCCATCGCCACAGCGCAAAACCACTATAACAAAAAGGCAAAAGAAAAGGAAAACTCTTGGTTTCGTACTTATTACTGTGCTTTTTATTAGTATTATAATCTCAATTCTTTTTATAGCACTTTCAATGTCTTAAAATACTTCTAAATCATTAACTATATAATTCTGAATCCTTTACTTAAATTACAAAAAAAAAAGGTAATTTAAATTGAAACTGAAAAAGATTGACGTTGTCTTTATTATTGTATTTGTACTTTTAACAATTCTATCACTAGATCTTTTAGTAAATACTTCCCATAGAGAAGCTATTGAAAATATTTCAAGATATCCGCAATTTCAAGATATATATTCTGGTCTTTTAATTACTTTTTGGGTCTGTATGATTGGAAACTTACTTCCGGTTCCTACTCCATATACATTTGTAGTATGTTTTAGTTCCGAGCCTTTTCGCCAGTTAAATATTTTTATCCCTCTTTTAGTGGGATTCATAGCATCCTTGGGATGTCTCGTAGGAGAAATGGCAGGATATTTTATTGGCAGAGGGGCTTCAGAAATTATTTCTTTTGATAGAACTGAAAATCTAAAAACTTATCAAAAGTATTTAGTCGATCATCCAAAAATTGCACCACTTCTCATATATCTATTTGGACTAACACCATTGAATGATGATATGATAACGATTCCTTTAGGATTAATTAAATATGATATTAAAAAAACAATTTTTTGGGTATGGTTTGGAAAACTTGGATTAATGCTTATTTTTGCCTACAATATACTCAATATTTGTACGTTTCTAGGAGGTGAAAATTGGTTATTTAGTATAGTAACTTTATATTTCACTGTCATTATGGTATATCTAATGTTAAGGGTAAATATAATAGAAATCCTTCGCAAATTTAAAGAAAAAAAGAGTAAATCTATTAATCTTTAACATTTATTTCTGTACCCGGTAAAGATACCGTTTTAATTTAAAGGATAAGAATATGATTATGCAATATATTCTCTATAGATTAAGCTATAAATATATAGCTAATTAGGAATATTTCTCAATGATGTAATTTTGTAAGGACCAAGCATATTTCTCAAGATTGAGAATTAGCATTTTTTGTTGTATTTCCCTTAAATAAGGGACATCTAATTTTTTGAATAATGAATTTAGATAGTCAATAGTATCAAAAATCCCAACTATAACACCCCAATCTCTTGCCCAAGCAGTATCTTGTTGATATTCTAATACTTCCATTTTTATTACCTCGCGTTATTCATAAAAATATTGCTTTATAAATCTTTAGATAGTAATAATTTTCTAATGAATTAAAAGAAAGAAAATAAATTTTAAGATTATGTTATAAAAAAAAGATGAGATTTTTTAATTTGTCCTTATTACTACAGTTTCAGAGACATTTTGCATAATACGGTATCTCTTCTTAGGATCACCAGAATTTTTCAGAAATCCAATAATTAAATCTAAAATTAATAACCCAGAAGGTTTTAAAAGATTGTTTATAGCATAATGACCAGAACTTGCTGGACCAAAAGTATGCTCATCTACGGTTCTCAAATGCATAGCCATTTTCCCCAGCGTCTGACCCTGATTATTTGTTTCAAGAGCCCAAGAGTATATAAATCCTATTAACCAATCGAAAGGAAAAGATACACTCCACCAACCTCCACTAAGTGGATTAAAAATATTAAATGGTATCCACGCAACAAAGATTATTAAAGAGAGGACTGAACCAATTATTCCGATTATAATTCCGTCAATAATCAATGCAACAAGTCTTGGCCAAAAATCTCCATAATCTACAGTTTCAGATGCAATTTTAGCTTGTTGAGCTTTCTTTTCAGGAACTGTTTCGTAAGAGGTAGTTTCTGCAACATTTTTTCTGGTGCCTAAATTCGCGCCACATGATACACAAAACATTGAATCTGGCTCTAATTCACTGCCACATTTAGGGCAAAATTTTAAAGACAACTTTTATTAACACCAATTTTATTTTTAATATTATAAAATTTCAATTATTAATTAAATTAACATTTATAATTCATATAAGATTTATATAGTCCAATTTTGCTGAAAAAAATTTTAAAGATACATTTGGAAAGTTTTCTCAACAATATCTTTCGTTTCTTTGAATTCTGAAACGTTAATTAATTTATTTAGATCTTGGATTTCAATTAACTCTTTTTCGTATTTAGCTTTAAATTCTACTGTAAAGGTTTCCATTAATTTTTTCAAAAGAGCATTTTTATGATTTGTTATTAATACCACTGCAAATCCTACTTGATCATAGTTTACAATAATATCTGAGTTATCCGTCTGGAGTACTTCAATTTGATCTTTTGGATCGACAAATTCAGAGAGGATATGATTGATTCCAATAAGGATATTCCCCCATATAGTTGAGTCTATCTCATTATTACTAGTACTAAACTTATAAGAATATAATAAGATACCTGATTTATGGTAAATATTAACATAAAATAGCTTATTAGTTAATTCTGAAAACATTTCGGGTTTCTTTACTAAGATATAACATATTAATAAGACATTAATCCATACACAAAGCATGTGCAATTCTCTGAAAATTGATAATTGAAAAGTAACATATAAAATGTACATTAAGATTGGAGTAAAAAGAATAAAATTATTGACAATTAAACCTTTTACCAGTTCTTTATTCCTTGCTCGAATATATATTACATAAGAGAGTAAGAAATAGTACCCCATAGAAGAAATTTGGAAAATTCCAATGATTAATCCAGTTAAAACATTAAATTTGAAATTTATTATAGAAAGATCTGTATTTAAAAAAGGGGGAGAATTTAGAGAATTAATCAAAATTTGGACTGAATTCGGTGAAAAAAACGATCCTATTAACAAACCAAAAAGCATAGTAAAAATAAGAAAAGGAAAATATGGAATCCTCTTAAATTCTTTCAAAAAAGTATAAATTAATGAAGTAATAAATAACGAGATAAAACCGAATATAATGGAAAGTTTCCAAAGCAAAATATTAATGCTTTCAGAAAATAAAGTTAGTACTGACAACATATAAAGTGTCGAATATATTACAACTGCATTTAAAATTGCTAAAAAATTTAAAATTGCTGTGAATTTTATGCCGTATTTACCCGGATGAGTAAAAATAAAATTCAAGGTATATATACTCACACAGAGAGTAAAAACGTATCCAAATATCATTAAAAATAAGCTAAACATAGAATTTATTCACAAGTCTTTACATATATTGTGATTTCTATAATTAAAATTTTAACCCATTGTATGTTATTGAATCTAGAAGACACAGTCATAAATATAATTTTATTTTATTTGTGATAATATCTAAATAAATTGAAAAAAACAGTGTTAATTGAAATTTTTTTCAAAAAAAATAAATTACAAATATATTTAGCCTTTCATAATAAAAGGTTCGAAAAATTCTAATAAAATATCTTTTGCATTTCTAAATTCTGAGATGTCAATAAGACCAGTTAGTTTTTGCAGTTTTTCTTTATTTAATCCCGTAAATTTAACCATAAAATTATTCACAGCTTTATCAATATACGCATTTTTATGATCAGTAGTTAATAATATAGCATAACCATGACTAATATCGTATTCAAGTATAATATCTCTATTTTGCATTTTTATAAGCCCTAATTGATCCTTTTTATTAATCAAATTCGAAAGGATGTGGTTGATTCCAATTAATATTGACCCTTTTAAAAGAGAATCATCAGTTTCTACCCCTGTCTCAAAATTATATGAATATAAAAGAATTCCACTTCGATGGAATATGATAAAATCATAGATCCTATTAGTTAGTCCAATAAAGAAAAATGGTTTTTTGATTATGTAATAGGATGCACACGATATACCAATTAAGTAGATAAGTTCATAGAAATACCTAAAAATAATATTTTGAGTGAGAATGTATACTGAATACAATATTATAATAATGGAAAATTGAGAAGTAAGATTAATTAACATCTTTCTCGATCTATCATCACGGATATTGGAATAATACTTTATAAGATTACAGCAAAAAATGCCTATTATTATAAAGTTATAACATAACAGGAAAAGTAACAACAGTATATTTTTAAATCCATAAGAATAAATTCCACTATTAGAGTTAATTGTAAATGCTTGAGAGTAGAAGATTAAACCCAAAATTATCCCTATAATAAGTGAATAAAAAAAAGTTGAAAAAACTACTTTCTTCTTAAAATTAATTATAAATCTATGAATAATACTTAACAAACTTAGAGAAAATACCCAAAAAATTATTGAGAGATTCCAAAGAACTAATGTAGTAGTTTCTGAAAAATAAGTCTCAGTTGATAATATGAAAGATGTAAAAAAGAATATTCCAAAAAATAAATAGATTAGACTGTTTAAATATAAATTAATTTTGTTACCAAAATTTTCTCTTTTATAGTAAATATAAGTAATATCGAATACAGAAATTATTATTGAAGCTATAATCACAAATATGTCGATAATCATTATTCTTCTATGAATTCCTTTTACTCTAACAAAAAACTAATAGTTCAATATTATTTAAATTTGTTATATTTTAGAAGTCTATTTATCAATTCCTTACATCTTCAATTTTATACCATTGTCTCAATATATAATTGATACTATTAAATTATAAATAAAAAAAAAGAAATACTCATATGATTTAATTTTAAAAAATGCTATCAAGTTCCAATAATTTATGCTAGATTTCATTGATTATCTGAATAAGGAAAACATCATTCGAAATTTAAAGAATTCTTATAAGTCAGGTATAGATAATCATAATGAGGAAGATTTTATCGATAAGGTTATTGAAAATCTAAGTTTATTAAATAAAATCGGTCTAAACTACGACATTTTTATTAGTTTATATGAAAATCTGCGAAAGCATAAGGAGAAAAAGAAATTAGGCGAATTTTATACTCCTTTTTCGGTAGTTGAATATATTTTGGATGGAGTAGGTTATGATTATTTTAATGAGATTGAAACTAAAACATTAATTGATATAAGTTGTGGTTCTGGAAGTTTTCTTATCCAAGCGATTAGAAGGTTGATTAAAAGATACCTTAAAATTTATGATCGGAAAGGAGTTTCGGAATTTACTGTTGAGGAAGCTAAAATAGTAATTGAAAGGATTAAAAATAATATTTATGGGATAGATGTTAATCGAACTGCTTGTATTTTATGTCAGATTAATATTCACTATATATTATTTGATATTTTGCAATTAATTCGAAAAATAGATCCTAATTATCAATTACCATTATTCAATATAAATAATTTTAACACACTAACAATTGATACTCTTGAAAAGTATAATTATGTTGTAGGAAATCCTCCTTATTTATTTATTAGAGATATTCTAATTAATCAAAAACAGATTATTGAAAATGGCAATTATGAAACAAATAAAGGTCAATATGATTATTATCAGATATTTATAGAAATTGGATTAAAATTTTTAAAAAATCAAGGTTTATTCGGGTTTATTGTTCCAGATTCATTACTGGCTCTTTCTAATCGATCCGTTATTAGAAAATATATATATAATAATACAAAGATCAGAGAAATTTATTATACAGGCCCAAAATTTAATGATCCTGTCGTTTCAAATATTATTATCATCTTAGAGAAAGAAGACAATGCATTAGAGAGAAATAAAAACCAAGTCAAAATCAAAATAAAAAATCAACAAGAAAACCTAATCCCTCAAAACATCATTGAAAAATGGGGTTATAAATTTTTAGTGCATTTAAATGATATGGATATTTTAATTCTTGACCATTTAAATTCAAAATTCCCCAAACTAAAAGATTTACCTAAAAAAAATGGTATTCAATTCCTTTTAAATCGGGGAGTTGAGTTAACTAAAAGAGGAGAAATAATATTCTGTGAATCCTGCAATAAATATTTACCAATTCCTAAAAAAATATTAAAATGTCCCGTATGCAACTCGCCTTTAAATAAACACAATATTGAGAACATTATTTACAAATCATTACCCCACAAAAGGTTAAAAAGTAATTTCAAACTGTACCTACACTCAATTAGACGTTATAATAAATCTCAATATAAATATATTGATACAACGAAAATAGGAATAAATTATAAGGATTTTACTAATTATGAAGATCGGATTATCATTCGACAAATAAGCCAAAATAACAAAATTTGTGCGACTTATGATGAGAATTTATCTCTAACATCTCAGTCATTTTATAATTTAAAAATAGAAAAATCTTCTATTCCTGAATTTAATATTCTTTATCTATTAGGAATTATTAATTCCACCTTATTATCATATTACTTCATTAAATCATTTGGAACGTATAAAACAATATTTCCAAGAATTTTAATTGAAAAAATAAAAGATCTTCCTATTAAGATCCCCATATCTAAAGAGGAAAAAGAAAAGGCTAAAAAAATTAAGGAATTAGTAAAAGTAATCTTAATGGAAAAAAATGAAATTAAAGATCTCGAGAGAAAAATTGATTCATTAATTTTTGATTTATATCAAATTTCAGTTGATAACCAAAAGCATATTTTGAATTATATGGAATCCTTGAAAAGTTAGATTGTGTGTGTTTGTCTTAATGGTTCCTTTTTTTTGAATCGTAGGTTTTTAAAATCCTGTCCCATTTATCAGCGAGTTCTTCAAGATTAGTTCTTCTAAAGAGTTTCACTGCTCTATCTAAGATTTTGGCAATACTTTCCTCATATCTCAACATATCTGGATCGGGGGATGAAGTTTCTATCATAAATGAATGAAGTTAAAAAATAAATATAAAACAATATGGCACGTATATGTGGTTGTAAATATGACTTTAATATTACCTAAATACTCATATTTATATTTCCAACGTAATATTATTAAATTAAAATTTAACAATGAATAGCCATGGAAAAGCTTCCCAGTACTAAGCTGCTAAAAGAGATTATAAAAAATTATTTCAACGAAGTCGAAGGGATTTTAGGCGTTGCTATATGCGATAGAGATGGTTTTATTATAGCTTCAGAATCTAAACAAGAAAATGAGGAGGAATCAGATGCTATAATTGGAGCACTATCGGCTATACTCGACACATATATAGACAGAATTAAAACTGAATTTGGAACAACAGGTAGCTTTTTCAATATTACTTCAACGGGAAATAAAAAGTTTGTGTTTAGTTCTATGGGTCCAAATTCAATATTAACCACAGTAGCAGATCAATCAACAACGGATATTGAATTAAAAGTATATTCTGAACATATCGCTTCTAAAATTGAACTAGTTTTAGACGGAAATGAAGATGTATCTCCAAAGATCCCAGAAATAATAAAAGCGTTGTCAAAAACTCGAGGAGGTCAACTTCCAAATTTAGCGGGAGAATATTCGAACAAATTAGTAATATGTGGAGATTTTAAAGTCGGAAAGACATCACTAATAAGGAGATTTGTGGAAAATAGATTTGAGACAGATTATATCTCCACATTAGGTGTCCAAATTAGTAAAAAAACAATTCATCTAAGTGAAAATACTAAGATGAACTTTATTATATGGGATATTGGAGGTCAACAGCATTTTAATTTGAATAGAGCAAGATTTTATAATGGCGCTAATGCTGCTTTAATAGTAGTAGATAGAACTCGTTCTGATCACTTGAATAGTATTGAGAATTGGTATAATGATATTCAAAAATCGGTGAAGCATAATATTCCCACTATCATAGTTGGAAACAAATCCGATTTGACTAATGAAATTGTTATAAGTGAAGAAGAAGTTAAGGAATATGCTAAAAAATATGATTTCCATTACATTCTCACATCAGCACTAACAGGTGAGAATGTTAATGATGGCTTTTTATATATAGCGTATAGAGTTGTAGAAACACTTTAATCTTCTCATTACAAACTTTTTTATGAGTTCAAAATTTTTTAAATAATTGGTATACTATAACAAGTTTATAATTAATTTAAAAAAAATTGAAGGAGGTTAAATAAAAATAGTTCTTAAAATTATTTGGCATGATGTTTTAGCCACTTGAATCTTCAATTTCTTCAATTGAAGCAAGAAACAGCCGCGGATACGTCATGGGATTTTCAATTAAAGAGCTGACATACAAAGGAAAATATCTTATTTATCTAAGTGAACAAGAATTAACAGGTCCTTGGTTCAGTTTTACACTAGAAGGGGAAAAAATTGGTTCAATCCCAATTATCCTAAAAAATATTGAGCCTAC
Source organism: Promethearchaeia archaeon (assembly GCA_029856155.1). GTDB lineage: Archaea > Asgardarchaeota > Lokiarchaeia > Sigyniarchaeales > SOKP01 > Loki-b32. The sequence goes on along the minus strand of JAHQWL010000029.1, from coordinate 40,985 downwards.
TCCAATATACAATATGGTTAATACTAAAGCTGGAACAGCATTAAGTAGGATTACTTTAGATTTCAATATAACAGAGTATCTTAAGAAACTGGTTCAACAAAAGAAAATTCAACCAATATCCTTAGTGAAAAAGCAATTTGTACGTGTGTACAAAGACATTTTCAATCCTCCTAAAGTACCGTATATTGGTACTTTTTTTACTATAAAAAATATTTCCGATTTTGCTATGAAAGACTTTTCGATGTATTTTGTTTTTGACTTTGATATAAATGGACTTGCAGGATATGACAATGATTTGTCTGGTTACGATGAAGAAAATGATATAATATATCAATATGATGATACAGGTTTATATGGGGGCTTTTCTCCCATATCTAAATCAACGAACTACGAATCATGTTTGACCAAAGATTTTAAAATCGATCAAAGTAAAATGAATCTTTCTAATACGCTACATAAAGGAAGAGGAGAGATTTTATCGGCGTTACAGATTGAGTTTATGACTTTAGAACCGGAACATACTTTTCAGACCGCTCTAGTGATATCTGGGGGGTTCAGTAAGAAAGAACTAATTGAAAACATTAAAGAAGGAAAAAACGATGCTATGAAACACTTGCATCAAGTCAATCGATCTGTAAAATCAGACAACCGTAATCTCCAAGAAGAGGCTTTCTTAAAAATTAATCTCCAGGAAGCAGAAGATTGCAAATAGAAAAATCCATACTAATGACTCAAATAAAAAAACCTTTCATAGGAAGTTATTTGAGGAAAACTCTGCTCGAGAATGGATTTTAATGCAAGATCTTTTTTTTACTCAAATTCAAATTTTTGATGATGCAAAATAAATTTATTCTCATCTTCACGATAATCTTTTATGGAATATAATAACAGTTCAATTTCTTGTTTTGTAACAACAGGAAATCTATAATAAGCTGAAAAGTATTTCACATCTTTACCAGTTTTCCTATATCTCTCAAAAAATTTAATATGTTGATTCAATCTATTTTCATTGATATTAATATTCATTTGTTTTAGTTCTTTTATATTTTTTTTAAATATTTGCATAAACTCCGGGTTGATTTCATACCCAATTGAATTTCGAGCTGAAATCATTGCAGCTAATGAAGTTGTGCCGGTTCCCCAGAATGGATCTAGAATAGTATCTTTATATAATGAAAACATATTGATCAAACGATATGGTAATTCTAAAGGATAAGCGGCTGATCGTTCCCTCAATTCATTTTGAGCAAAATTAGAATTGTCAAGATTTTGAGAAATTCCTCTTATATCATCCCATATATCTGAAAACCACTTATTCCTCTCCTCCCAGAAAAAAGCACTATGATATCTATTCTCCGCTCTTGGTTGTAAATCTCTTTTAATAATTCCTTTCCTAAAAATTAAAATATATTCATGTTCAAGAGTAACGTAGGCATTAGGGGGTAACATTCCAGAACCTAAGAATTTATTCGGGCTATTAGTTGGTTTTCTCCATAAGATACAAGGTAGTTCAACAAAATCATGATTTTGGAAAAAATTGATTATTTTAGCATGATTTGGAAATAACTGGAAGGTTTTACCAATTTTTCTTGTAGCGTCTCCAATATTTATGCAAGCAATTCCTCCTAATTTTAAAACTCTTGCTACTTCATTCCATACTTTATCTAGCTCTGCATGCATTAAATTAAATGCTTCTTTACCATCTTCCTCTTCCATTACTTGTTTTATCTTATTATTTAGAGTGAAAAATAAAGAATCCCACATCTCAATCATAGGATAAGGTGGTGAAGTTATCATCAAATCTACAGAATTAGATTCTAGTTCACTCATATCTGATGAATTTTTGAAAAATACTTTATGAGTAGTATCCATTTTCGATGATTAAAGATTAAAAATTCAAATGCTATACAACAATATTTCATTTAAAATTTATATAAATTATTATCAAAGAATAGATAAAGATAAGTCTGAGCATCGAAATAATTCATCTAATTTTAATAATCCTTGACACATTCTTATTGAATATTTAATAGGCTTAGTATTTGGAAGACTTTAAAATTTTTAGTTTAATAATTGATCAAAATACCCTACGATTCTCAATTTATTTTCAAATCGATTAAAATCTGTTATAATTCCTTTTAATCCAGAGCCATTATGATAAAGAAATTTATCAAATTTCATATTAACTATTCCAGAGCTTCCAGGAAGGATTTCTTCTCCATTGATAAATTTAAATGGTGTAGATTTTAAATCTACTAACGCATTATATTGAATTCCATTTCCTGGCTTAAGGATATTGTTTTTTGGTTTATAAAATTGATTGATAAAGATCCTTGCTTTAATTTGGTTTTCTGATTTGTATAATCCTTGATTAATTAAAATATTGTCTCTACTGATCTCATCTGCGGAAATATTACCTTTTAAAGCAAGACCGACCCGATCACCTTTAATAGCGGTTTTAAAATCTCTGTCATGTTTTTGGATACTTCGAATAATAACTTTTTTACTTGGGCCATTATATCCTGTTAATTCCAACATCTGACCAGTATTTACTTTTCCTTCCTTGATTATTCCTAAAATAACTGTCCCGATACCTTTTACAGGAAAAGCATGATCTATCAAAATTTTGGTAATTCCATTAATTTCCACATTTAATTTTTGAACCTGTAAATGAATTTCAATTATTTTCTTTTTCAATGTAATGTAGTCTTCTTTAATCTTTAAATCGAATATTTTTGCTTCTTTTAAACTTGTTGTATCAAGGATTTTCTTAAGCTTATTTTTAAAATCTAATAATTTCCATTCATTACTTGAGTTAATACCGGAAATAATTACTAAAGCTTTAGTATTAAATAATTGGTGAAATAAATCCATGCCAACTATTATTTCACCGGTAATAGAGTTTAAGCCAATATCTAAATCTAACACCAAAAGGTGAATATTAGTTAAAACCAGTGTTTGTAAAAATGGCTTAATTTTATCAGGATAATCTAAGGGAGTTAAGGCACAAAATACTTGGTTTAGCTCAGCATCAAGTCTATTATAAAATTGGATATCTGATTTTGTACCGGGAGCACCTAATGCTTGTCCTATAAGTTTATTGTGCTCTAAATTTTCTCCAAAAATTCCTACAATAAAATTATGTTCTACAGATTCATTCATTAAATCTGAAAAATGTGTACTGAAACTAAAATTTTACGATTAAAAAGGAAAAGTTTAAATTTCAATTTTTAACTCTGATTTTTAAAATTTTATTTATTCTGTTAAAAAATTTAAAATTAAATTGAACATTAGTTGATTATCATGGTTAGAGACGCAAAGGTCAACCAAGTAATTTTAATTATCCTTGATGATATTCGGGCTGAACATTTATTTGATTTAATCAACAAGGGTAAGCTTCCAAATATAGCAGAAATTGCAGAGAATGGAATAAAATGTTCGAATTGTGTTACTTCGTATCCCGCTATTACTTTTCCATGTTATGGGAATATAGTTACTGGCTCGTATTCAGGATATTTTCCTAAAGAAGGAAATGGTACCCCAATGTATCATTGGGTAAATAGGACAGATCCACCATCAAAGAGTAAAAAACCCCCTTTTATTCGTAATTATAGCGATAGATCACAAGTATTAAAAATAAACAAGGATATTGGAAAAAATGTAAAAACAATATTTGAACAAGCTCCTGAAGGGAATATGTTAAGTTCCTTTTGTTTCTTATATCGTGGAGCTTATTTTACTGTATCTAAAATAGTTTCTGATGTGGAGGGTATATTTAAAAACATTTCAAATGGTTTTGAAAATCCCGGTATGTATTTCTCTAATAATGAAGTTCCATTAATAAGCGTAGGTTATATTATGCATACAGATGATATTATGCATGAAAAAGGATTTGAGCATCCTGATTATATCAATCTAATTATTGAATGCGACAAATATCTCGGATCTTTAATGAACACTTTGAAAAAAACTGGGTATTATGATTCTACTGCAATTGGTTTAATTACTGATCACGGTAATTTTAAAGCTAATAAAGTTTATGACCTTGAACCATTCTTTCAACAAAAAGGATTTATACAATATAATCCCAAAAAAGGAACTGGAGATTTTGATTGTAATTTTGGATCAGTGGGGTTTTTTAATTTTCCAGGGGATACTTGGCATCATCACCCTTCAATTCGACAGATGCAAGATTTTAAAGTTAGTGGTAAGGGAAAGCAAGAATTTAATCTATTTAATACTCTGTGGAAAATTCCTGGAGTTAAATATATGTACTATAGAGATGATAAAAATAAACCAGAAAAAGGAATCATTCATATTGAATATCTAGAAAAAAGTTCTGGAAAAAAAAGACATGGAATGATTGAATATCGAGGTTTTGGGAGAGATCAACAAACTAAATACACATTTGAAGATAATGATTTTTATCATTATAATGATGATGAGAAATCAGCTAAAATTTTAGATAATAAATTTCATACTTTAGATGAATGGTTAGATGCTACAAATCACATTGATTTTCCAATAATTATAGATCAAATTCCACGCTATTTTAAAAATCCTAGATCATGCGATATTATTATTTCAACGCTAGAGGAATATGGTTTTAATTATGATCATGGAGTAACTCAAAGTGCTTCACCTTACATTCATGATATTGGACTTAGAAAGTGTATGATCGTCCCATTCATTATTGGAGGTTCGTCTGAAATTCCAAAAATAGAATTAAAATTTTGTAAAACAACAGATATGGTTCCTACTCTATTAGAATTATTAGGAATTAAACCACATTCAAGTGTTATTGGAAATTCTATCTTCAATTATCCCTAGAGTTTTAATTTTTTTTTTATATAGTTAGATAAATAAAATAATTATTAGACAAAAATTTCTAAGTTTTTTCAAAAAATAATTTTTATTAACATCTTTAATTAACTTTGATTTATGAAAAAAACAAAGAAACGAAATAATAATAAAGAATTATCATCAAATAGACAATGGCCTCGTTTAAGGCGTATGCCTAGATTAATTATTTACGGATTTGGTATTGTAACACTTTTTTGGTATTTTTGGTGTGTGATTGGTTTATTTATTGGTGTTATGTATTATATTTTCTTAAAAGATAACGCTTGGAAACGAAATGGAATTATATTAGCGATTTCTATTGGTATTGTTACGGTTTTTGTTCATTTCTATAAAGAAATCGCTCCTCTTCAGATCGTAATTTGGTATTCAGTTATTTTCATTATATCCTATTCAGTATTTTTACTTATTTTAGAGATTTTAAAGAGGAAAAAAATAACTGTTAAAAAAATAATTCAGTGGTCTCAGAGTTATGAGAGATTATCAAAGAAAAAACATAGAGCAATTGAGTTAATTATTATATTCATACCGATTACTTTATGGACTTCTGTTAGTATTGATTTAGGGGTAATGTTTGACAATAATCCTAGGCTTTTATGGGTAAATGCTCCTACTATGGTTAAAATTAATGAAACATTTGATATCACGATTGAAGCTTGGGATCCTTTTGAACGTTTAAGTGCCGTATATAAGGGAAAAGTAGAATTCTCAATAAAATCATACAATCTCACTAATTATGATATAATCATAAATGCTGAAGCAAATTTACCAGAGCCATATAGATTTTCAGGTCAAATATTTGGTTCTGATATTGCTTATGAAATTAGAGATGGTAAGGATAACGGAAGACATGTATTTCAAGCTAGTATTACTACTCCGGGCTTCCATTATATTTTAGTAAATGATAGTGTAACTAAAAATACATATTATAGCAATCCTATTATAGTAAATAATTATTCCTTATCAGATCCATTTATAGTTTGGGGAGATCTTCATACACACTCTCAACTCTCTGATGGTACAGGCACACCTGGTCATTCATTTTATTATGCAAAACATATTGCATGTCTTGATTTTTATGCTCTAACAGATCATGCAGAGATTATGCTATTTACTCCATGGTCGCTTAATAATCTTGAAGCCAGTACTAATAATTGGTATGAACCTAATAATTTTGTAACACTACATGGTATAGAATGGACATGTGTCAGAACAGGTCACTACGTTTGTATTTTCAGTGGAAATACATTATTAAAGTCTCCCGTACTCGATTCATATTTTACTGTTAAGTCTCCTCAAGCGTTATGGAATGTTCTTGATGATTTCACATCAACCCATGGGGTAAGGGCATTAGCACTACCGCATCATTCCACCAAAGAGGCTTATATTCAAGATTGGACATATAATAATCCAAAATATGTCAAAATAGCAGAAGTATCTTCTGTTCACGGAGAGTTTCTCTTTGAACAGCGCCATGAATTAAATTATGTAGGTGCTATTGATGCACCTCCAATCTATACTAATGGTTCTTCAGTCGTTGATGCATTTACTATGGGGTATAGAATGACAATGTATGTTGATAGTGATGAGCATGATGGTCATCCAGGTCATAGTTTAAGTCATACAAGAGCATATATTGGACATCAACGTCCTTTTAGTTTATGGCATACTCGAAACGAACATCCTTATCCTGGAGGTTTAACTGCTGTTTATGTAAGCAATCTTACAAGAGAAGGAGTTTTCAGTGGAATAGAAAACCAAAGAATTTATGCAAATTCAGACCATGGGCGGCCGATTCTTATATTTCAGATAAATGGAACCGATGTAGGAGATGGTTCAACATTTATAGCAAGTAGTTCAACCGGACATAGAGAAATAAATGTCTTTCTGGCTCAAGATGGGGCTCCAATTGCACAAAAGTCTAAAGCTGCTTCAGTCACACCAAATTGGATTCCAAATTGGAATGCAACCATTGAAATTATTAAAAACGGGAAGTTATGGCACACTGAACAAATATCTTCACCAATAGTAAATATTACTATAATTGACACGGAACCTATTACAGGGATATCGTATGAAAATAGTTGCATCAAAAGAGGAAATAATTATTATATAAATCAATATAGTGATAATCCGATTGATCCTAGTACTTTAAATACAAATGGTTATGATTTTTATTTGATCCGTGTTGTTGGAGAGAATGGAAGAATGTCTTATGCTGGACCTATTTGGGTGGAATATTAAAGATTCCTTATTTTTGATAAGATTCAATTAATTTATATTAGACAAATCTTTAACAAACTCAATTAGGATTTTTGACTAAAGGCTATTTGAGATGAAAGCTAATAATATAATAATCGTTCCAGAAACTCACTGGGATCGGGAATGGTACCTCTCTTTTCAAGAGTTTCGTGCTAAACTTGTAATTATGATGGATAAATTATTGAATATTCTAAAAACTGATCTAGATTATAAAAATTTCACACTCGATGGCCAGGTAATCCCACTAGAGGATTACTTAGAAGTAAGACCTGAAAGAGAAGAGGAAGTAAGAGATTATGTGAAACAAGGAAGACTATCTATTGGTCCTATGTACGTTCTCCCAGATGAATTTTTAGTAAGTGGTGAATCACTAATTAGAAATCTTATGATTGGACATCAGATTGCTAGAGGATTTGGAAGGATAATGAATACGCTTTATATTCCTGATCCGTTCGGTCATATAGCTCAATTACCACAAATCGCTTATGGATTTGATCATTCATCTATTATCTTTGAAAGAGGTTTTGGTAATGAATTTATAGAAAATGAACTAAATATGGAATTTTTTTGGGATTCTCCAGGAAATGCAGCATCAGTTTTAGGTATTCATCTCATAAGAGGTTATGGATCTTTAGCTTTTTTAAACATATCTTTAGAAGATGGAATCTATAAGAATGCTCTGGAAAAGATCAGGAGGGTTATTGCTGATTTAGAACAATATACAGCAACACCACTATTATTACTCAATAATGGCTCAGATCATTATGAGGCAAATCCAAAAATCGCAGATATCGTTAAACAATGGAATCAACTCTATCCTGATGTATTATTAGAACAGAATGATTTTGAGTACTATATTAATAAAATTCTTACTATAAAACCAAAATTGAAATCTTTTCAAGGAGAACTTAGAGGTGCAAAATATTCAAACCTTTTATCCGGGGTATTTTCTGCTAGAATATGGATAAAACAGAGAAATTCAAAAATAGAATACATTTTTGAAAAGTATACTGAACCAATTTCTGCAATTACATGGCTCTTAGATAAATACCAGAAGTTTTCTTACCCATATTCTTATATAAGAAGCGGGTTAAAGTGGTTAATTAAAAATCATCCTCATGATTCGATTTGTGGTTGTAGTATTGATCAGGTTCATAAGGAAATGGCAACTCGGTTTGATTGGGCGGAACAAATAGGAAATGAAATATTCAATATCTCATTTCAATATCTTTCAGATTTAATTTCAATTAAAAATCAAGTGAAGAGTAGAATTGCTTTAATCGTATTTAATCCATTACCTTGGAAGCGAAGAGATATTGTAATTTTTAATGCCATTTCGAGAATGATAAAAAATCAGAATGGATTTCCCAAAGATTTTAAGATAGTTGATTCATTTGATGAGGAAATTGAATATCAAGGTGTTCCCACTCCTATAAATCCCAGATTTTCTACGGAAAATGATATTAATTATCAGTTTTCATTTATTGCTGATGTTCCAGCATGTGGTTATAGAGTCTATTACATTTTACTCAAAGATGAACCTAAAAGAAATAAAAATGACAAATTTGAGATTAATTTGGAAGAAAATGAAATTGAAAATGAATTTTATAAGGTAGAGGTAAAAAAACAAGGCCAAATCAATGTCTATGATAAAAAAAATGCTGTTTGGTTTGAAAATGTTTGTCAATTTGAGGATGTAGGTGATTGGGGAGATGAATATGATTTTTCAGGCCCCACACACAAACAAATAGACAAAAAATATACTACTAAGGATACAGAAATTTTAGAAAATTCAATTTTTCTATATGGTCCAACTCAACAAACATTAAAAATTAAAATGATAATGAAATTACCTGTGTCTTTAACATTAGATCGTTTACAAAGAGAAGACAAAAATATAAACAATATCATTAATCTTTATATCTCTTTGTATAAAGGTATTAATCGTATTGATTTTAAAATAAATTTGGAAAATAATAGTAAAGATCATAGAATTAGAGTAATTTTTCCTTCCAAAATAACAACAGATAGGGTTTTCTGTGATGGCCATTTTTATGTTGTTCCTAGAAATATTTTGTTGCCTAATGGGAGACATTGGGCACAAAAACCTTCTAAAACGAACCATCAAAAGGATTTTATTCTAGCCCATGATAAGTCAAAATGCTTTGCAGTTTTGAATCGAGGATTACCTGAATATGAAGCAATTATGGATGAAAATGGGACAATTAAAATAGCAATTACACTTCTTCGTTGCATTGAATGGCTTTCAAGACATAATATAGATTCTAGAAGAAACGATGCCGGACCAAGTCTTAATACTCCAGAAGCTCAATGTCTTGGACATCATGAGTTTGAGTTATCTTTAATAATTGATGAATTTAAATCCAATTGGTGGGATTCAGAAATTCATATTAAAGGAAAAGAGTTTAATTGTCCATTAAAACCAATATTTCCTCTAATGTTAAACTCAACTCTTAGAAGTTCAGAATTATTAATTTTGTCACGAAACGGTGTATTATCAGAATTTAATAAACTATCAGAGAAGAACATGAACACTTTTCTTCCAAGTGAATTAAGCTTTTTAGACATAGATAACAAGAATATTATTTTAAGTGCTTTGAAAAAAGCAGAAAAGGGAGATTATCTAATTATTCGAGTTTATAATATATCACCTTCCTTACAAAAAGCAAAGTTGGAATTTTTTAAAGAGATTTCAATAAAAAACGTTGAAATTGTTAACTTTCTCGAAGAAAAACCTAAAAATAAAATTAAAGCTACAATCGACAATTATCTCAAGAATAAACTTGAAGTATCTTTAGAACCACATGTCATTGCTACATTTAAAATTGATTGTGATATATTAGAGTGATTTTATGGTATGTAGGGCAATAAACCTTTAGAATTAAGGGAACGAAACAAAATCTGGATTTAATTTAATGAAGTGAAAACTTTAATAATCGTTTTTATTTGAAATTGCTTAAAAAGGGTAATATATTCTATCTTTCTTACTATCAATAATTTAATTAGGTTAAATTATGGAAAATTTAAAAACTGATTTTGATGTATTTATCATAGGGGCAGGTCCAGGTGGTTCTATTGCAGGGAAAATAGCTGCTGAAAATGGTTATAAGACCTGCATTATTGAAAAAGATATGATTGGAGATAAAGGGCGATATAAAGCTTGTGGTGGTGCTATAGGTTGGGAGTTAGTAGAAAAGATAGATTATCCTGAGGAAAAAATTAGTCGTAAGTTTGAATCCTTGGAGCTTCATCATGTTGATGGGGATAGATTTTCTAAAAAAGGAAAAGGGGCAACCATATGGCGAAGTACATTTGATAAATTTCTAAGTGATATGGCAGTGGATAGTGGTGCAATTCTGAAGGAAAGTGAACCTTTAATTAATATTGAAAAAATAGATAGTCTTTATAGGGTTAGCACCAAAAAGGGAAAATATATTGTTAAATACATAATTGCTTCTGATGGAGCCACCTCTACAACTCTGAAATTATTAGGATGGCCATATTTCGAAAAAAAAAATTTAATTTTAACAATTACTAAAGAAATGAAAACTTCTAAAGCATTTATTAGTAAAATGTTAGGCAGTGATACAGTTCATGCATTTTTTGGTATAAAAAATCTTATTCCCATTGGTTATGCATGGTTATTTCCAAAAGCCGAAACAATTACCGTAGGATGGGGTAATCAAATAAACTTAGTTAATAATTCTCGGGAGGAATTTAAAAAATTTGAGAATTTGACTTTCGTTAAAAACGCACTAAAAGGTACTGAATTAAAAATTTTTAAATCGCACCTCATTCCAGTAGGTCTACGACCTAAATTGTACGAGGATAATGTGTTTGCTGTAGGTGATGCTGGTGGAATCGTAGATCCTATAAGTGGAAAAGGAATTCCTTATGCAATGATGAGTGGGCAAATCGCAATTGAGACTATTAAGACTTGCGAGAAAAGAGATAGATTGGATAAACTTGGTATTTATTATGAGAAAAACTTAGATAAAAAATTTCTCCGTGTCCTTAAAGCTAAAAGAATAGCTCGCGATCAAATATTCCAAAATGATGAGAATTTAAAAAAATTCCTGTCTCTTTGGGAAAAGTATCGTAGTTCTGAAATTATAATGAAAAGATTACTTTAAATTTAATCACAGGGTTTTCTCCATCCTAATCTCAATATCTTTATTACCATGCTCTAATAGATCCACCTTAACATATCATAATTTCAGTTTTCTGAATTTCTCTGATAATTTCACTTATAAAAATCAAACTGAAATATAATAAATAAATTTAGTTATTTTACTACAATTACTTGTTCTCTAATTGTTAAGAGTATTGAAAATCTGAAATTCCTTTTATTTTACCAAATTAAATGTAGTATAAGATTATAAAAATACATTTATTAGTAGAGAGTTGTGATTTACAATGAAATTTATGGAATATTCACAAAATTATATTCCTAAAATAAATAATGCAATTAAAATGGTTTATGATCGAAAATTAGAAAGCGTACAAAATCCTTTTTTGAAAGACTACTATTCAGAATTAAAAAACTACTTCTTGTCAGGGGGAAAAAGAATTCGACCGTTATTATGTATTGCCACATTTAATGCTTTCCATGAAAAATCAGACGATAAAATTGTTCTACCTAGCATTGGAGTAGAGTTTCTTCATAATGCTTCCTTAATTCATGATGATATTATTGATAAGGATGATTTTAGGAGAGGAAAACCCGCTTTTCATTTTAGGTTTCGTAACTACCATCAGCAATACAATTTGAAGAAAATGTCTGATATCGATTTTGGTAATTCAATAGGGATCATTGGTGGTGATTCAGCATTTTTTTTAGGATTAGAAGCATATTTTTTTAACAAATTTGAAGAGAGTCTTAATATTCGAGCAATTAATTACTATGAACAAGCGTTTATAGAAATAGCAAATGGGGTTTTAATAGAAACTGATATGGTGAACCAGAGAAATCTGACAATTTCAGATTATATTAAGATGATTTCACTAAAAACAGGAGCATTAATCGAAAAATCTATTTTAATAGGAGCAAATTATGCTAAAGTAGATGAGAAGCTTATGAATGATCTTTCCATTTATGGTACCAATCTTGGTATTATTTTCCAGATAATTGATGATATCTTAGGGACTTTCGGGGATGAAAAAGTTACTGGAAAACCAACGGATTCAGATATATTAGAGGGAAAAAAGACATGTTTATTGATTGAAGCATTAAATAAATTAGATCAAAAGGATAAGATTAGATTAGAAGAACTTATAGAGAATCCATATATAAGAAATGAGGATGTTCAGGAAGTTAAAGATTTATTTCTTAAAGTAGACGTCGTTAATTCATGTAAAGATTTAGCAATGTCATATTTCAATGGAGCTAAACAATCTCTCGATAGACTATATAGTGAGATCAATCAGCCTGAAGCTGAATTCTTTGAAAATTTATTAAATTTTGTACTTGAGAGAAAATTCTGAAATGTGAAAATTTCAGTTCAATATAAAATAAGAAAAGACTAAAAATCATAAAAGAATTAATAAGTTCAATAATATTTTTTATTTTTTAATTACACAAATGAGAAAGCTTGAATGTTAATCGCCATTACCGGAGCCACTGGAATTGATTTAGCAATCAAACTTCTTGAAACTCTGAGAAAAAAGAAAATTGAAACAGAATTAATAATTTCAAAAAATGCTGAAAAAGTAATAACTGTAGAGACTGATTACAATATTTCTGATATTCGAAAATTAGCGAATAAAAATTATGATGCGAATGATTTATTAGCACCTCCTGCCAGTGGTTCTCATAAGGAGGAGAATATGATAGTAATTCCTTGTTCAATGAAATCACTTTCTGCAATTGCAAATGGATATGCGAATAATTTGATAACGAGGGCTGCAGATGTAATAATAAAGGAAAAGAGAAAATTAATACTTGTCGTTAGAGAAACTCCTTTCAGTGCTATACATCTTGAAAATATGCTTAAACTAGCAAAAATAGGTGTTGTGATTTTACCACCCATCCCATCATATTATATTAAACCAAAAAGTGTAGAGGACCTCACAGAATTTATAGTAGGTAGGATCTTAGACCATGTTGGAATTGATAGTGAGATAAAAAGATGGGGAGAGGATCACGAGTGATGAGAACATATACTCCTAATATTTGATTTTTTCAACCAATTAAGCAAATTAAAATCTTTATGATAATTTATAATATTTGAAAATAATACTAATTTAGTAAGCTCCATTTCTAAATTAATATAAGTGATATCTGAAATATTAGAAGGCATTCAAGGAGGATAAAAATTGAAGGTACTCCAAGATATTTGGATTTTAGATAAATCTGGGATTGTAATATTTCACAGAGAGTTCGATAAAGCAGTCTCTCCCCAACTTTTTGGAGCAATGATGAGTGCGTTAAATCATTTTGCTGAACAATTAGCTGAAGGAGGCTTGTCAAATTTTGAATTACAGAATACAAGATTTACCATTATAAAGCAGAGTGGTTTAATATTCGTAGCGAACTCTTCAAGAGAATTTAATCAAAAAAAAGTAAATAAAGAATTAAAAAAGATCTCAGATAAGTTTTTTAAACTATATTCTGATAAATTAAAAAATTTTAAAGGTCAAATAGGTGCTTTTTCTGAGTTTAAAAATGAAATCAAGGACACTATAGAAGAAAAGCCCAAATAATTTACACAATTTGTCTCATTTCTTATATTTATCAAACTTCTCAAGATTTAGACTACTTAAGATATTAATAAAATAGACTTCAAAATTAATTTGAGAAACTAAATTTTCAACCAAATAAAATAAAGTGATATACTACGAAAGAAGGTAAACCCATTACTGAAGAAATTGCATTAGAAATATATGAAGAAATAAGAGAAGAGAATAAGAAAAAAAAGTTCAGTTTTGCTAAAGGACAATGTTGGGGGTGTATGAAATATTCACAAAAAAAGAATGATATTCGCCAAAGATGTATCTTTGGCGATGAGAATAATCGAGGATGCCATTTAGTTAATAAGATTTTTGATGTGAGGTATGAGAACTTATGATAAACTTACTGATTTATCCATTGATATAATTCGCCCACTAAAACCCTCTTGTCGTTATTACTCCTGAGTTTATTAATATTTTCAACATTCATTAACCATAATGAGGATCTTAATTCTTGTTTCAAAGTTTTTATTTCTTTGATTGTATTCGACTGAGAATTATTCTTATAATCTAGCCAGGCAGCTTTTAAAAATTTAAATGCAAATCCTCCAATATCAGCACCTAAAACAATTGCTTTGGCGATATCCACACCTGTTCTCAATCCTCCTGTCCCTATTATTAGTTTTTTAGATACTTTTCTAACATTCATTATACTAACTGGTGTTGGAATACCCCATTCACAAAAAGTGTCTGCAATCTTTCGAGTATATGCTTCAAAACTGTCTACATCACGTATTGACTCTATTGCAGCAAAATTTGTGCCACCTAAACCTCCAACATCAAATCCATCAAATCCTAGTAAATCAAGCTTTAAAGCTAGATCTGTATTAAAACCTGTTCCAACTTCTTTAGCTATGATAGGAATTTTCAGATTTTTTCTTATTTCTTTAAATTTTTCCTCAAAATTTTTATATGATATATTACCTTCACTTTGAAGAAGCTCATGTAAAGCATTGAAGTGTATAGCCATTACGTCCGCATTAATCATCTCAATGCAATTCTTAAAATTATCTATATTAAAATTGAGATCACATAGCTGTCCTATTCCTAAATTTCCTATTACTGGAATATTAGGTGCCATATCACGTACAATTTTAAATGAATCAACGGTAGAAGGATCCTCTAATCCTATTCTTTGACTACCAACACTCATAATAATATTTTCTGAACTTGCAGCGTTTGCTAAGATATTATTAATTGCTTTAGAAATTTCATGACCTCCTGTAATTGCTGAAACACATATAGGAGCTGATATTTTTTTTTTAAAGAAATCCACAGAAAGATTAATTTCCTCTAACTCATATTCTGGTAGTGGATGATGAATTAGATTAACCTCATCAAAATAGTTCTTTACATGTTGCACATTATGCACTAAAGGTATTTTTATGTGTTCTATCTTCCTATTATATATGTTGTTCCCAATCTTTCTTTCAGAAGTTGATTCAATACTAGTACATTCTAAATATTCATTGTTTAAAGCTTTAAGAATATTTTTATTTTTGATTCCATTAATTATTTGAACAGATATGCCAAGTTTTATAATCTCTTTGATAGTTTCTAGTTTACCTCTTATACCTCCAGTAACATCAATTTTTTGATCTAATTCTGCTAATTTTAAATCTACCAAATCGTTAGATCTTAATTTTAATGCCAGCTTTTCGTTTCCATTGCCCTTGATATATATGCCATCTTCTTCAATTGCGAATATAACTTTCGAGATTTTATATTTTTGAATCTTCTCACATAATTTTAAAATAATTTGATCTCCAGAAAGAATTGTAAATGAAGAATCCCAACTCAGAAGAATATCACCATATAGGACTGGTATTATTCCGAGATCAAGCATCTTTTCAATAGGATCTATAGATTTAAAAATAATTTCATTAAAATCTTGTATAAAAATACTTGATGCTTGAACGGAAATTGCTGAACGACCATTATCAAGCATTTTATTTATGATAATGGAATTAAATTCATTCATTGCTTTATGAGTTTTGGAAAGTCCTATAATTTGATCTTTTATGGAGTCATTTAATCCTTGAGAAATTTGATATTTTTTAGCAATCGGATGCCCAAAAGATCCACCTCCATGAATTAAAATGATTGCTTTTTTACTTTCAATAATCTGATTGAGACAACTTTCTAAAATATCTTCCCTAAGAGAAAAAGGTTTATTTTTATCAGTTAATAAACTTCCACCTAACTTTAACAGAATAATTTCATTTTTACTTTTCAATTTTATTTCACACTCATCCAATCATTGTTCTCCAAGCATCAAACCCTTCTTTTTCAATAGCTTTCGCAATCCTTTCTTGAATTTCTTCATTTTCAGCTAAAAAAATAACCAAACCACCCCGACCTGTTCCAGTTACTTTAGCCCCTATTGCTCCATTTTTTAACGCTATATCAACCAATTTATCGTTTACTTCTCCTGAAACCGCGATCTCTTGAAGTAATTTGTGGTTTTGATTCATTAAAGCTCCAGTTGCGACACTATTCCCTTCAAGTAAGGCATTTTTTGCCTTATATGCTAATTTTTCATATTTACTGAAGATTTTTTGAAATTTTTCTGGATTTTCCTCTTTTAAACTTCGAACATCAGCAACTACTTCTGTTGTTGAGGCTGTAATCCCTGAATTTGCTATAACTAATGGCATCTTTTTTGGCATTCTTAAAAGGTCCATAGTATTTTTTCCCCCACTCAAATTTTTAACAAACCAAATCAAACCACCATAAGTAGAGGCGGTATTATCGATGCCCGAAGGAGTTCCATGGTAAGCCTTTTCTCCTTCATAAGCTGCTTCGTTTATCTTTTCATCATCTAGATTAAGATTAAATTTATTATTAAGGGCACGAGCTAAAGATGTGCATTGAGCGGCAGAAGCCCCAACTCCACTAGCAGCAATTAAATTACCACCAAATGTTATTTCAAGCTTTTTACTATCAATATCTATCTTTAAATGATTAATTACATTTGTAATTGATTGCATTGCCTCATTATACTTCGTTTTTTTGTATCCTGGTGTTGCGGGTCTCTGATCGTCAACAGACCATCCGCGTCCTTCCACAACTTTAACATCTGCAGTAGTAAAAAATCCTAACGCCGATGCGATTGCTGGAAGACCATAAACTACAAAATGATTGCGTCTACACCCGAATGGGGATATAAATTTCGCCAAAAAGAATGGTCTTTCCATATCCTTTTCCAGTTCCCATTTATTTCACCTCCACAGTGCCTTTTGAACCATCAACAATGACTTTTTGTCCAGTCTTTATGTTATTAATATCTATTTTGTCAACACATGGAATTTCACTGATTATACACCCAACCGCTATGATTGTATCAATTTGATTATTAACAATTGCTACTGGAGCGGTATTGTTTTTCTTCATTCTATACATAGTATATGATCCAACTGTAGAACCTTTTCCGGTTGGAAAAACTAGAACTTTTCCTCGGAGAGATTGACCTTCTAACTCGTGCCCAACCTCAACAACTTTACCGGTATCGGGATCTACACCACCATAAAATGAAATAGCATCTTTCGTTACAATTGCTTCTCCTTCACCAATCCCCTTATAAATTTTCCTTCCTTCAAACTTCATTTTATAGCCTCCTCAATGCATTTTTCAATTGATCCAATCTTTACTTTAAATTTATTCTTTGCACGACCATAATAACATGCTTTTGCTGAATCTACCATAATTCCTTTAAAACGTCCTTTAATTGGAGCTACAACACAGCATGTATCTGCTGCAAATTTTGCTCCAGCATCCGTAATTATTTTAGAATAACCAGCTTCATCCGAAATTCTTTTTGTAGGTCGAGCTGTTGTAATCCAAAATTCTTTCTTTACTTTTTTTCCCTTCAATAAGTTCGCAATTTCTGCGATTTCGTGAATTGAAGCATGAGGACACCCTATGCTAATAAAATCTATTTTAATATCATCATCAATAAGTTCCATTCTCGTTTTATCTAGATTATCTTGATCTATTTTAAGAATAATATCATTTGGTTTAGGATATTTATTATATTCTGGAGTTATTCCCTCCATATGAAATAACGCAGTTCCACCATAAGTCGCAACAGAAGCACAAAATGACTTAAGTTCTTCAACAGTTGCGTTAGGAATTCCAGTTATGTATGGAATTTTCTTTCCTAATTCAACCAATTTATCTCCAATTATTTTACCTAATACCCCAAATTCGTCTGTACCTTTAACAGGAACATCAACTTTAATCAAAACTTCCCCATGACGATTTTCATCCAAATGATACCCATATTTAGGTGTTTTCCCTGTAATGGCAGATGCTAAAGCACTTGGTCCACCCTCGCGATTAGTTCGAGCACCAATTACAGAATTAGCATAACAAACCGCACTACTTTCAGCCCAAGCAATGTGTTGACCAAAATGAGGAGTATTACCAATTAAATATGGTGTACAAGAACAAGTTGTAACTATGCCCATCTTAGCGAACGCATTAATTGCTCGATTCTGATTTTTAGCAAATTCTTCATCAATCCCTAAAGTTTGCCAATTTTCACGATCCATTCCCGCAGGATTTAAAGTTGCTAAGACTCTAACCTTTCCATCTTCTGCCATTTCACTTAAGAATTCTAAACCCGCTTCACCAAGATTATCATATGAAACCCCGGCTATTTGAACACCATAAACATTAACCATACATTCAGCTTCAAAGATATCGCCCAATGTGGTTAAAATTTCCATAGATTTTTGGGCAGCTTTACCGTATTTACCATCCAACATATCTTGTTCTTCTGATGTTAATATCATTTTATTTTACTCCTTATATTATAAATATTTGTTAACGTCCACCTTAGGAAATTCTGCTATATCAAAATTTTTTCCTTTAACAATTAGTGGTTTTGTCAAATCAAAACCTATTTTTGTTGTCATTTTTGTACCTGGTTCCGCGCTTGGATCTAAGCTGCTTCCTGGTTCTTTATCTTTAATAATCATTCTGCTATCTCCTTGGAAGCGAGTCGCCATCGCCCACTCCACAGATAAAGGATCATAAATATTGATATCGTTATCAACAATAAAAACATGTTTACAGCTTGTATGCCCTATAAAAGCTCCTTCTATTGCTTCTTTGCCGTCCTCCTCAGTTTTTTTATCAATCTGAACAACTGCGTGTAACCAAGAGCATCCACCGGGATTTATATTAACATCAAGACACTTAACACCCATTTCATTTACTTTATTGAAAATAGTAGGTTCTCGAGGCATTCCCATCAATATCTTATGTTCAAGAGCACCTGGTAATAAAGCTTGCCAAATTGCATCTTTTCTATGAGTGATTTTTTTAACTTCAAAAACGGGTTCTTCTCTAATCATATCATAAGTTTCAGTTAGATCAACAAAAGGCCCTTCGGAGTGCCTTTCTTCTAAATAAACGCGACCTTCCAAGACAAATTCTGCTTCTGCGGGTACTAAAAGATCAACAGAATTCGCTTTTACAACTTTAATAGGTTCTAAAGCGTTCGCTATTTCTAATTCATCAACACCAATATCTACAGAAGTTGCTCCAGCAATAAGAATGTTTGGAGTATTTCCTATACAAAAGGCAACTTCTAATTCTCCATTCTTTTCTAAAAATTTGGAAAAATGACGTCCTTTAACTATTCGAGTAGCAAATTTTTCATTTGAAAATTGCATTGCTCGATGAAAGTCTAAGTTTTGGCCGTAATCAGGGTCTCTGGTGACTACAACAGCAGAACTGATATAATTTCCACCATCTTTTTCACAGTGGAACAAAATTGGAATTTTATTTAATTCGACGTTTGCTTCCACAATTTCTTGACAAGGAGCATTCGTAACAATTTCTGGTTTTGTACGATTAGATATTGCCTTTGAGAGCATTGGTATGAGATCTGCGGGAGTTACCCCGAAATATGAAGCAATTACATTCTTTGTACAGAATAAATTACCAATTACACGAAATTTTGATTCTTTTATGTTATTAAACATAACAGGAGTGGGTTCAATCGCTTTTAAAATTCCAGAGATCTCTAATTTCTTCGACACCTCAATGTTGACATTTCGAAGAAGTGCTTTCTCATCAATTTGATTTATATATTCTCTAAATCCCATAAATTTCATTCATCTCAATAACTTTCTTGGAATAATCTACCTTACTAATATTTTGAGTTACAGAAACACATTTTATAAAACTAAAGGTTTTCATTATTATCAATTCTTTTTAAAATTTCTTTCGCATAATCAACTCTAATTTTCTTATCCTTAACCAATTTATTCGCTACCTTTTCTATCAATTGTTCGGGTACTCCAGCTAGTTTTGCAATATTTCTTGAATGTAGCGTCATATGACCTTTTTGAATTCCTTCTGAAGCTAAAGCTCTTAGAGCAGCTACATTTTGGGCTAAACCGAGAGCAGCTGCTATCTGAGAAAGTTCACTGGCATTTTTAATATTCAAGATTTTTAAAGCTAATCTAGCCATCGGATGTATCTTAGTCATACCTCCAATAATACCAAGAGCAAGAGGTAATTCTATTTCTCCTACTAGATTTCCATCTGAATCAACTTGAAATTTTGTCAATGGTGAATATTGTCCCTTCAATGCAGCATAGGCGTGAGCGCCAGATTCAATAGCGCGTGTATCATTTCCTGTAGCTAATGTTAAAGCTACAATTCCGTTCATTATACCTTTATTATGAGTAGTAGCTCTATACGGATCTGCAAGCGCAAACTCATAAGCATTTAAGATTCCTTCTACAACTTCTACTCCACCTAATAACTCCTTATCAAAAGTCGCCTTACTTTTTGCTATTCGATGAGTTGCCAAATTGGATACAATTCTAAGATAAACTTTACCACCGCATATTTCTTCTATATATGGACTGATAGTTTCAGCCATAGTATTTACCACATTCGCACCCATTGCATCTAAAACATCAACTAATATATGAAGAATCAACATTTCTCCTTTTCTTGTAGTTAACTCTCGAATTTCAAATTCAAAAGCGCCGCCACCTAATTCACTCAATAAAGGATCTTGTTCATTGGCAATTTTTAAAAGTTCACTTTTATTATCTAATATTTTTTCTTTTGCAATTTTAATATCAGGTAAATTAATTATCTGTATCTGTGAAATCATTACTGATTTTACTTCTTCTGAATGAAACCCACCATGTTTTCTCGCAAATTTAGCTGCATTTGAAGCTGCGGCTATGACTGATGGTTCTTCAGTGACCATGGGTATAATATAATCCTTATTATTGATTTTAAAATTGAAAGCTAAACCAAATGGCAATTGATAACTCCCAATAACGTTTTCTACTAAAGTATCAATTTGTTTAGGCTCAAAATATCCTAGATTTTGCAAAATCTTGATTTCTTCTTTATTAAGGTTAGCTATCTCAGAAATTTTTCTTTGACGTTCCTCTAATGATAATTTATAAAATCCGGAGATATCAGAATGGAATTCTTTCATAATTAAAATCTCTATTCTAAAAATTAATAAAGTTTTCTATATCAACTTTTATTTTCTTAGCTTCTGGAGATGTGGGAGTAATTATTTTTGATGGACCACCTATTTTTCCCTCAATTATTTCATAATTAGGTATAAAGGGTTTTAATTCATCAATTATCTTGCGTTTCTCATTTTCATAAGTCAATAAGACTAGTGATGGTCCAGTATCAATGGAAAAATAAACATTATACCCAATTTTTTTTCTAAGTTCACGAATCTTAAGCATAATTTTTAGCGTGTCGGGTTCCCAAGCGATAATGTTATTATTTTTTACTGACATTGCTACAGAATGTAGACAGAATGTATCATATTCTGCTAATTCACCGATTTTATTTAAGTTAGAATTTTCTAATGCTTCAAAAAATTCGAAAATAAGCTGTTTTCGCTGTTCTAACCAAGCAGAGAAAAAAAGTGAATGAGGAACAATTTCATGTGCTTGATGCGTTTTTAAATCAGATTTCATTGGAATTGTCAAAAGTGCAATCTGTTCTACAAAAGATTGATGTTCTTTACGATCCAATCGAATTGAAAAACAGTTAAAAGGATCAATATTTGGATGACTGAGTAAAAGAGAAAATCCTCCAGTAGAGCTTCGAGAGCCAGAACTCGCAAGATATCTTGAAAATATACTCAATAATCTTTTGTTATGCATATAATTTTCATGATTATTATAAATAATGGCTGCAGCTGCTAAAGAAAGGGCAGAAGAACCCGAAGCTGAAGTCCCTAAGCCCTTACCTATTTGTTCTTCTCTCTCTGTTTTTAAAAAATTTCGAGAAATCAGCATAGCTTTTGTGTGTATTTTAGAATAACTTCGAATAAAGTCTAAAGTAAATTTAACTCTTTCTAATTCATCATTAAAAGCAGGTTTACCATTGAGAAAAGCACGATCTTCCTTCAAATTTTTATCAAATTTTAAATAAGAAATTGTAAATCCGCAATCATTATTTAAAGAGATACTTGGAAAATAGGGGATTCGATGTTTAATGTTAACAATTCCGTGATATTTTAGGATACCTTGAATAGGATATGCTATAGTATAAGCTTCCCCCTCGCTCTGTGCAGTAATGTCTTTAGGAGGAAGATCTTGAATTTGATAATCGTTTCGTTTTAAAAAGTCTAAAATTTCGAGATGATCCTTTTCTAATTTTGTAATAAGATCTTTTGAAAGTGAAGTGTTCATTATCATTCAAGAGGAATGGGAAGATCTTCGATTTGATAATCTCTATTCATCAAATATTTTTCAGGTATTGGAAGATATATTGGACTCCAATTTAACAATCCCTTTGCGTTATTATTTTCCTCATATTCATTATCAACTCTCCTTATTTCATACTCTAAAGTACTGCCTTTTTTTACGTTACTCGCTACTCTTACTAATCCTTCTTTCAAATATTTTAGGTCCTTAAAGTCTAATTGAGCAATTGGGTCACTATCTAACTTTGCAAAGAGAGGGAAAAATCTTTTATGAAGTCCTGAATGCCCTTTAGGACAGTGGTCTAATCCTTTTATATTGGGGATAAGGCATCCCTCATCGCAAAAATGAAGTGTAAATCCTCTTTTATTATTATATTCATGTTCAACAATATGACCCAATAATATAACTGGTTTAGTAGTACCATTCTTAATTAATTCATATTCTTGAACACTTTTCTTTTCTTTTAATTTTATAAAATCATTTATATGAGGTCCTTTTTGAATAATTTCATTAAAACTCTCTTGAACTTTTAAAAGACCTGAAATACAGGTAGCTCCTGAACCATAAGAGCCAAAATAGATTGTATCATAAACGCGAGCTTGATTTTCAAGAAGATATATAATCTGAGCCCAAATTGAAGCGTTATACATATTTCCAAAGTGCATTGGAACGTTTAATTGAGGAAGTAATCTCTCTTTTACATTTGTATTCACCCAATATGAAAATCTCTCTAAAGTTGTGGATGAAAATCCCCTTTCTTTTAGTTTTAAATATAGATATTCTGGTAAAACGGTAACATCATGTAAAAAATGATCAAGCTTCTTGATTATAGAAGTACGAACCTTTTTCTTATCGAATTTAGGTAATTCATTTATATGTTTAATCCAACGCTTTAATATTATTTGCTGCATTATCTTAAGGGGAAGCTTGGAGTAAGGAGCATGAAATGTGTAAAAATCTGCATGAAAATCCCCTATACTTCTAATTAAATCATCATAAGCAGCAAGTTGGAATTTAATATATGCATCTTGAGAATAACTTCCAAATGCTCTAGCATTTTTATCATTATGAGATCTAAAAAAGTCATTTACATTTCCTGAAACCTTTCCAAAGTTCTTACTAAATTTAGCTATTCGAGGATTTTTCGAAATTACTAGTGCAATAGCACCTGATCCTTGTGTTGGTTCACCTGGAGAACCAAGATGATATGAAGAAATATCTGTACTTATGACGAGAGCGTTATTTATTATTTCCTTTTCAACTAAGGCGATAGCATTAAGAATTGCTAATGTACCACCAGCACAGGCGTTGTAGATATCCTGAGTCAATGAATTGGAAGAAATCTCTAACATTTCGGCGAATATATTCGAGATGCTCTTAGCGGCGTAGACCTCAGTCTCAGTGCCTACAAATAAAGCGTCTATACTCTTGGGATGTATACCTCCCCTTTGTAAGGCATTATAGCCTGCTTTTAATCCAAGAGAAATAATGTCTTCATCGATTTCAGCTAAACGCATTTCTTTAGACAATAAACCCTTTTCATATTTTTCTGGATCTACGTTTCTCTCTAAGGCAAGTTCTTTTAAGTTAACATAATGTCTTGGAGCATGAAAGCCAATTGAATCAATTCCAATATTCGAAAATAAATAATCGTTAGAAAGCATTAATGATATCTCTCGAGTTGATGATACTTCTTTTTAAAATATTTTCTATATGTAATGTTTATTTGTTCAAAAACTTATCTATATAAAATTAGTTTTATTAAAAGAATTGCTTATTTAAAAATTCTCAGTGGACTAATATTCTCAATAGTTCAAATTCTTATAAGTGGTAAATATTATTAATATTATTATTACTCTTTTACAAACACTTAAAATTTAAAAAATGTAACTTTAAACCTTAAAACAAGACAAATTTTAAGAGAATTAATAATAATCTACTTATTATTGCTCGTAAAAATTCTCTCAATAATTTATAATTCCTTTAAATTATAAGGAAGATTTAATATTTTTAATATTCATATTAATATTGAAAAGAATATAATGTTAAAATGGGTTAGATGGTCACTACTTTAGAAGAATTAAAGGAAACAGCACAGGATAAGCTACCTAAGCATATTGGCCTGATCATAGATGGTAATCGTCGATGGGCGAAAAAAAGAAACTTAGATATTAATTTTGGTCATCTAATTGGATATGAAAACCTTAAAAAGAGGTTATTTGACTTTTTTGATGCGGGGATCCACTACTTAAGTCTATATATTTTATCGCTTGAAAATGTGAGGAAGCGTAATAATGAAGAACTTAAGTATATTTATAAGATTATGGTTAAAGCTGTCGATACAATTATAAATGAATCAATTGTAAAAGAGGAAAAGGTTAAGTTCACTGTTATTGGTCGAATTTCAATGCTACCAGATAAAGTAAGAAGAAAAATTGAAGAATTAATTGAATTTACTAGGGATCACAGTCAAAATTTCATTAATCTTTGTATTATGTATGATGGTCATGAAGAAATTGTGGACGCAGTTAAGCAAATAGTTAGTAATGGAATAAAGCCAGAACAAGTTAGTACAGATTTAATTAAAGCACATCTTTATACAAAAAATTTTCCTCCATTAGATTATGTAATTAGAACGGGAATGAGTGATGGGGCAAGAATTTCTGGATTCTTGCTATGGGATTCTTCTTATGCTGAATTTAAATTTAGAAATGATTTCTGGCCCGATTATAATAAAGAAATGGTTATCGAGGATTTAAAAGATTATATAAGAAGAAATCGACGAATGGGACAATAATTCTTGTTTCTATTTTATTTCATAACTCAAAAATAAATAAATCATTAATAATTGTTAAACCCAAAAATTAATGAGAGATTTAGAATTACTATTTTTAACAAGAATAAATACATCATTTGAATTATGGCAAATGTAGACAAAATTATTTCCTTGAAGATCACAAAATTCCCGCAAAATTTATTAATACCTGGAATCAATAATGAAATTATCATCCAGGCAATAAATTATTCGAGCAAAAAAGAGGACTTCAAATTTGATTTTGAGGGAGAAAATTTAAATATTAGTGTAAAACCCGATAATTTTAAGAGTAATATTGAATTTGGTCCAGGGGAAACAAAGAGTATCGATTTGAAATTAGATCCTACTGTCGATGGTTTTGGCAAATTAACAATTAATGTCCACTGGCTTAAGATTATTGAATATACCGTGAAAGTACAGAAAGTGAGAGAGGCTATCCAAACAAGTAAAATTAAGAAAATTTTAGATAAGCAAGCATTTAAAGTTGCAGAAGCAGTTGAAAAATTTAATCCAGAAGATTATATTATCGATATGAAGGAAAAAGTATTAAAACAGGCGGAACAACAATTAGGTTCATTAACAGAACAATATAAATCATCACAATCGTCAGACATATCTAGCTCTGAATTACTTGAAAAAATGGAAGCTTATATAAAACAAATTGCTAAAGGATATCTTTCAATCGATAATCCTCAAAGGGCATTAAAATTAGCTTTAATGCTTTCAGATAAGAAGGAACAGAGCAATTTTTATCTTAATCTAATTCGTGCTTACGCTTTTAAAAATCTCGATGCAATGATTCAAATAGTTTCAAATTTACCAGATTTAGAAAAACGACAAAATGTCTTCAAATTTTTAGCATTAGATCAAGTATTAAATAATCCCGAACAAGCAATTAAAATTGGAAATCTAATTCAGAATCCATCTATCAAAGATAATCTTCTAATTAATATTTATAGTCAAATTATCAACTCAGATCCTTTATTAGCTTTGAAATTAAGAGAACTAATTGGTAATAATATTCTAAGAATTAAGATTCTGTTTAATATTGCCAAAAAATTAAAAGAACAAGATGCAAAAACAGAATTAATTAATGTAATTAACTTAATAATTAAGACACTTCTTAAAATTCTTGTAGCAGGTTTAGATAAGTCAATTTATAAAATGTTTAAAAATGCACTATATGCTCTAGCTGAGATTGATAGCCCCACTTCAGCAAGCACTATTATTGAACATATACCTATTCAAGAAGTTAAAGAGAAAATAGCGAAAGATTTATTTAATGATATTTATATAATGGTTGATGAAATTAAAACAAAATTTGAATCGGAATTAGCCTTTTCTCAATACTTCCTATTAAATACTTATGTTTCCACCATTACGAATGATATTAAAAATTTTAGTCTAACGGGGGGAAATATTAGTAATAATGTCCTTGTAAATGATTTTAATTTTAGTAACGTGTTTTTGTCCTTATTTGCTTTTGATTTCAGCATTTTTCCAATACTAGATCGTGTATATAACGATTTAAAATATGCTCAAAACAAATCAATCGCATATTACACTTTTCCATCAAAAAGTAACTATAGTCAGGATGAGTTTAGGATATTAACTAGTTCATTAAAACAATTTTTTAGAAATTTTGAAAATGTCCGTGGTCAAGTATCAATTTTTAATTTAGATTTCATCCCCTATTTAGGAAAACCAACTGTGATTATATCGCAAGACTCTGATTTAGATAAAAATGTTTACTCTAAAATTAAAAGAATAGGAGAAACTATTAATGTGATTGTTGATGATTCGTTATTCGATGGAGGTAAAATTTCTGATGATCTTAAGCAAATTTTACCCTCTAACAAATGTAATATTATTAATTTAGTTTTATCTTACGAATTCATTAACGATTATGACATTTTTAAGACTTTAATACAATCTCTACTCTAAAAAGAAATAAACTAACTAAAATTTAAAATTAGGATTTGTTATATATATTGTAAGCTATAAAAATGAGATAATATCTATGGCAAAAGACAAAAAAAAGAAGGAGAAAAAGAAGAAAAAAAAAAACAATCAGTCAGTTGATACTTTTTCTCAGTTATATACGACAAAAGGAAAAGAAAAAGCACCTGTAGGTATTTCATTGGGACAAAGTATTGACAGATCAGGTGATAAATTATTTTTAGGAACAGATTATGTGGAAGTAAACATCCCTGAAAGACCATGGGCTGATATGTTAGCTGATGTTGAACATTGGACTCCTTTACCATTCACCCATGGTATTGAAATGGAACTAATTATTGCTGATGATAGTGGTGAATATCCTCCCGGAGAAGAAATGGTTTACCGAATGAAAGAAATTGTGAAGGATGCTATTAAAATTATGGATGAAATGCTCTACGAGGGAAGAGAGGATTTTCTACCAGTTCCAGATTATATTAGACAAAAAGTTTTAGCTAGACCTTGGGGACGAGATGATCTTGAAAAAGGGTATGCAATGGATATTCGTTATGCTTTAGGAGATAGTTCTGTTGATATAGATACGTTCGCAAGAGATGGAAACGTTACTGCAATTACCTATATACTAGAATTAGTCACACCACCATGTGTTTATATTGAAGAATTAGCATATTGGGCGAGCACTTTATTTTTATTAGCTAAAGCTACCCTACCAAAGGATTTGCATATTATCGCTTCCGCTATTAATCCCGCAACGAAAGAATACATGCGTGGAGTCTCCCAAGCTGATCATTCACACTTAGGTTCTTTTAATTCAGAATTAGAAAAAATTCAAGCTTATTGTATGATTCGAAATTTTATCCCACATCTTATTGCCCTTACATGTAATTCACCAATTTTAAATAATAAACCAACAGATGTAGTTAAGATTATTAATAGGAGAATTACTGCACCAAACTGCACTAGATCTTTACGTTTAAAGTATAACACTACTATGTTAAGTGGGAATGACCCTAAATATTATATCCCTTATTTAACTGATCTAAGTGAGAATTCTGTTAATTTCTTCCTTCAAACTGTTCAGAAGGCAAGCTTGGAGGACGGACGGTTTCAAGATGTATTTCCTGTGACGGATTGGGGAACAATAGAAGTCCGAATTAGCGATGCACAAATTTCTATTTGTCGTCGTATAGGAGTTGGAATGTTGATTCAAGCTATGTGTTATAAAGCAAGAAAACTGCTAGAAAAGGGAATTTGGGTGCCTGATGCGGGTAGTGAGACAATTGCTACAAATCGTGAAGGAGCTATAGAGAGGGGGTTGATTTCTTTATTCCGACCTATAAATATTACACGGGAAAAACTTGCTCAATACGACCCTGAATTTGCAGAACAATATCTTGGACCAGAAAATCAACCTATAAGATATATGATGCAAGCAGTTCAGCGAATGTTTTTCTATCTAAAAGATGTATTAAAAGAGTTAGGATTCTTGTATTCCCCTTTCATGAAACCTCTATTACAATCAGTTTTTGGTAATGTTTCTTATGCTGAGCCCCCGATAACGGAAGCGGAGTATCAACTTTCCCTTTATGACTTTAAATTACAAAATGGAGAGGATCCAAGTATATTATATGATTTAATTTATTTTACGATATTATATTGCCAAGATCCTCTAAATAATCCCCTTACTGGTGTTCTAACACTTCCAAAAGAAATGAGAGATTAGAATATTTACTTTTTAGTTTTCAATCTCTTAACTCAAAAATATAGTGTAAAGCATTGTATATCCCAGTATGATTAAGAAATGAAATGTTGCGAAAAGTGCACCATATTTTAGTAAGCGCCTATAATCCAAATTCGCTACCTTATATTTTTTTGCCAATGAAAGAGTGAGAAGATCACAGGCAGAACCTTGTGGTAAAAAATTACCGGCCATATTAACACCACTTATGAACGCAATTATGATCGGGTTAGGAAAAAAACCTTCTCCTATGACCGCCGAAAAGATTGGGAGAAGGATGATGGTAACGGGTGTACCCGCAAGAAATGCAGATAAGAGGGAAGAGATGCTTAATGTCATCAATACTGCGAGATAAATGTTATTATTTAGAAGGTTTACTAATCCTGTGGAGATTAATTCTGAGAAACCGAAATATGACAAAGAATTCGAAAGAATGAATAAGATCGCAAATAAAATGATGATTCTCCACGAAATATCATCCTTAAGATCCGAGAAATTCGTTTCCTTAGAGTGAATAAGAAGTAGAACAGCTGCAGATATGATCACGACAAGCGCAGGGCCGAATCCTAAGATCATGAATATAAAAGTAGTTAAAACAATAATAACTGTCATGAAAAAGTACTTTTTATTTTGGATCACAATTTTTGGGTCAAGTATTTCCAGTAATATCTTCTTATTTCGTTCAGTTGGTTTTTCTTCTTTTTTTAAAATAAACCAATCCAACAAAAAAATAGTGGATATTAATGTGATTAAAAACAAAATGCCCATATTGGCAAAATACTCACCAAAACCCCACCCAAATTCCTGACCTATAATTAAGTTTTTCAAGCTAGACACAGGAGTTAGTATAGCACCAATATTTATCGTAATAGTCATTCCCATCATATAAGTTCCCGCAGGTATCTCTAATACTCGGCATGTCCTGTAGATCAATGGGATCAATATCAAAGAAAGGGTTAAATCCTCGATAAAGGCTACTATTATACCTGTAAAAAGGCAAATCATATAAAAGAATAGACGGTTATTCCCTTTCGTTATATGGATCAATTTTATCGCGGTATATTCTAACACTTGGTCATTAACTGCAAAGTAGATAAGTATCTGCATACCAAATATGAAGATTAACGTGTTAAAATTGATAAATCCAAGTATATCTACCTCATCAACATTACCAAAAATAACCATTAAAAATACTGCAATAACGCCTATAATTAATGCAAAAGGGAAGTAATCAATTTTATCTTGAGAAAAAAATGCCATCAAAATAGCAAATAAAACCAAGATTAATACTATTACAGGAACGTTCATTCTATAAATGAAAAGGTCTTTATTTTAAAGATTTACTAAATATAAAACATAAATTCACAAGAATAGAAAAGTCTTATTTAAGCTATAAAACTATAATGATTACGATTAATCTCGTTAGAATAGTAAAAGTAAAATAAAAAATTGTTTTTTTCTTCATTAATTTATTTAATTTTGAATTAATTTGCACGAAAATGCATTAATAAGTAAGTTTTAATTAGGGAATTATTACTAATTTCTAAACAATAACAATTATTGGTTTTTTTATGCTAACGTGTACAATAGAACAAGACGGAAAAAAACAAGTAGAACATTTACTTGTCGTTGATGCTCACTCCCATTTAGGTCAGGATGTTGATGGTGCTACAATGATGAATCCTTTAGCTCCAGGAGCGGGAACTTTTGATTTTTGGGGTAATGTGCAAGGTAGAATAAAAGCAGATTGGGAGAAGACAGGGGAACAATCTTTTACAACTACAATGGAGGGGAAATTTACAAAAATCTCATGGTCGTTCACTCCTTTTCCTTTTACTGACAGACTTTACTCTGAACTTGAAAAACTCGGAAAGAGTCATTCTGATTTAAAAGCAAAATCTAAGTTTTATTCGTTCATAGATCAAGGGGTATGCTTTCCGTTTCAAGATGTGTTTAGAGATAAACATCCCGAAGCGCTATATAGAGCAAGTAATATTAACGTCTCACGTTTTACTACAAGATTCCCTTTTTCTATGAAATTAATTGGATATGGTCGCTGTGATCCAATGGAGGGGCAAAAAGCTGTAAATGAAGTGAAGTATATAAGAGAAACATTAGGACTTCGCGGGTTAAAATTGCATCCTCGATCAGAAGGATATATAGATAAAATAACTTCTGAAAAAGTAATTAACGTTCTTGTAGAAGCGGCAAGCTATTCTCTGCCAGTAATTTTTGATACAAGAGGTAGAGGATCTATCTTAGAAATTGGTAAATTAGTAAGATCTGCTAGAAATGTAATTCAGTCCAAATATCCCGATTTATTGCCTCATTTTAAAGTTATAATTGCTCATTTTGCCCAAGGAAATATTGATGATTATGAAGTGTATAATACTATTGTTCAACCAAATATATATGGAGATCTTTCAATGTTGCATGGAGAAGGTGCAGGAAATTTCTTTGAAAGCTTTAGAAAATGGTTTCAATCTAATAACAAAAAAAGTGTGGATAATCGAGATTGGTCTGAATATATCCTCTTTGCTTCAGATTATCCATATTTTGGAGATGCTCATGCTCAAAAATTGATAAAATATATTATTAATAAACAATTCTTTGATACTGGGGGAACTGTTGCAGATATTAGAAATATCCTCGGGTTAAATCAATTAAGGCTTTTACCAGAGTATAATCTTCCTCAAATTCAGAAAGAACAAAAAGTCACCCCTAGCTTAATCCTTTCTAACCCATTATTTGATGAAAACAAGATGAGTACTTATGATATGTCATTAGTGGTTTTAGCAAAATTAATAGTAGATAATAAATTAGACATTAAAAAATTCTGTATTCAATTTAAAGATTCTTGGGATTTTTTTAGCGAAGATATTTTATTAAATATCATATCTAATAATACTAAACAAGAAAGAAAATTACTATTGATGAATATAGTGAAAGATCGGATTTCTCTTTTTGCACCATTGAATGCGAATATTGAATGGAAAAAATTTGGATATAAATATTTCAATCCAGATGATCGTGCTTTCTTTGCGTCAGTATTTAAGCAAAATTATTTAGCTACAGATATGGCAAAAACATTAGACACATTTACACATATTTATGCATGAAACAAATATTAATTTAGACATTTTAGTGAAGATCTAATTTGTATAAAATCTATTACAAGATTTTTGAATAAGATTTTACATATTAAAATTTAGTAGTAAAGAATTCTAACTTTTTGTAAAACTTATTGTTAAAGCTTAATAAATTAGAGAAGATTCACAGATTTAACTTTTATGATTGTTCTGGTGTAATCATTAAGCCTTATTGACAATTAAGATTCTTATATCACATGTCAATTTAAATATCAAATTTACTTTATATATTATCACCAATCGACTCAAAGTAAAAATTTAGTTTTTTATATTTGAACTATTAATATTAAAAGGATAGAAATATTTTATGAGTAAAAAAAAAAATAGGAGAAGAAAACTTGTTAAATGGTGAGATATCATCAGATTCTAATGAAGATCGATATCATTTTCTTATAAACAACTGTATGGATATTTTAGGAGAATTAAATGTAAATGGGACTATCCTATATGTTAATCCTTATATTAATAATGAATTAGGATATAATCCTGTAGAAATTATAGGAACAAACTTTATTGATCTGACTCATCCTGATGATGCTAAAATGGTTATTAAGGTTTTAAATAAATGGGCTAAACCCAATGCTATTATACCAGAAATAAGAATAAAAAGTAAAAACAATGATTTTTCCTGTTTTGAACTTAAAATCAAAAGGTTTGAAGAGAAAAATGCCCAAATAAGAATAATTTTCAGTTTAAAAAGTATAAGAAGATTCAAAGACATTGAGGAAAAAATAAAGCAATCTAAAGAAGGATATAAGTATTTATTCAATAATTCCCTGAATATGATAGTACTAATGAATTTAAGTGGTAATATTATCGAGGTTAATAAAGCTTTATTAAAATTTACTGGAGAGAAGAAATCGAACATAATAGGAAAAAACTTTAAAAATTTTGATAAAAATTATGCAGGAAATTTTCCTTTAGTTATAGAAAAATTTAAAGAACTCTTATTAAAAGGAACTTTAAAAAACTTTGAACTTCAGTTTTATGATAAGAAGAATTGTTTAAAATGGGCACATATTCAAGCTTTCTTAATAGAGATTAAAAGCAAAACATTCATACAATTAATAATACAAGACATAACTGAACGTAAATTAACGGAGCAAAAATTAATAGATTCTGAAGAAAAATATCGTGGAATAATTGAAGCTGTCCCTGATTTATTTTTCCTTATAGGAAAGGATGGCAGCTATCTGGAATATAAAGGAAATCCCAACTTTTTGTATACCACACCAGAAGTATTTTTAGGAAAAAATCTTCTTAATATTTTACCAAAAAAAGAAGCAAATTTGTTTTTAGATGCAATTCAAGAAACCTTAGAAAGTAAAAATCCAAGAATATTAGAATATTCCTTGTCAATTAAAGGCAAAAAAATTTACTTTGAAGCTAGAATATTTTACTTTACAGCTGATCAAGCAGTATTGTTTATTAGAGATATTACTAATCGTAAAATAATTGAAGAAAAATTAAAAGAATCGGAAGAGAAATACCGTAATTTAATAGAGACATCATCAATGGGTTTATTGGAGATCGACATAAAAAAAGGGGGGATTGTATATATAAATCCTAGATTATTAGGCCTTATTGGATATACACTTGAGGAGATGCGAGATGAAAATTTAGTGTATAATGTGATATATCCAATAAAAATTGATGATATTAGAAAATCACCTGAAGATAAAAATATAGAGTTTAGAATTATTAACAAGGAAGGGAAAATAATTTGGTTATCGGGAAGAACACTTCATCACTATAATACTAAAGGCGAATTAACACATTTAAGATTATGGTTACAAGATATTACGGAAAGGAAAGAATTAGAAGAAATAAAATCAAATTTATTAACGAGAACCTCACATGAATTCAAAACTCCTCTTATATCTATTAAGGGATTTTCTGACCTTTTATTAGCAGAAAATAGGGATAAACTAGATGAAAAAGCGGTAACTTTTCTGGAAAAAGTTAAAGAAGGAGCAGATAAATTGAATTTGCTTATAAATCAATTTATTGAAAGCTCAGAATTAGATAAATTCTTAGTAAAACTAAATTTAACTCATGAAAATATATCAAATATAATAAGAGATTGTATCTTAGAAATGGAAGGTCTAATTAAATTAAGAAATCACGAGGTTAATCTACTAATTCATAATGAATTATTGAATTATATTGATAAAGAAAAAATTCATACTGTAATAGCTAATTTATTAATAAATGCTATAAAATATACTCCTAGAGGAGGAAATATTACTATCCAATCCAAGATTAAGAGACAGTCAATATTAATTTCAATTAAAGATAATGGAATAGGATTACAAAAAGAAGAAATAAGTCAAATCTTTCAACCCTTTGGTAAAATTGAGAGATATGGAAAAGGGTGGGATATTATCTCTGAGGGTATTGGATTAGGTTTGCATCTTTCAAAAGAAATAATAGATTTACATGGAGGTAAAATCTGGGTTAAATCTGAGGGACAAAATAAAGGAAGTATTTTCTTTCTTTTACTCCCTATAAGAAAAAATGAAGAAATTTGAGAGACTTTATCTATATAAAGAGTTGTTATAAGATTTTTTAATTTTCCATGAAGAAAGATGTGTGGAAAAGGAAATTTAGTATGTGTTTTAATCAGATTCTTACGTAATTTAATTTTATGCATATCATTACAAACTCTACAGTAATATTCTCTACATACTTCGTCAATATTCATATTCGCAAAAAATTTATAGACTTTATCATTTTAAAGTTAAGCTTTTATGCAGATTATTTGATCAATTTTTTTGAAATGCATTAATAATTTATAACAATTTTAAAAAATTTGATATTCTTAATTAATATTGAAATAAACATTATATTTGCATATTAGGAATTAAATAATTGAGTAATTATTAGAGATTATATCTTGAAAGGAATTGTGATTCTAAATCTTGGTAAAAAATCAGAATTATCTAAAGATATTGAATATCCACAAAATGTATGTGAGGAGTTAGGAGTAACAGAATCAATGTTGACTACAGTTTTTGAGGAACACAAGAGGATAAGGACAGGCCCTAATTATTTAGAAATGCAAATAAAACGCGATCTTAGTGTTGCAAGTTTTTTTACAGGTCATTCTTCAAGGCACTTTATTGGAAAAGGAGATCATGTTATTACAGTGTTTCTTTCTGACGAGGACATCCTTCCAAGAAATTTTGAAGGTCAAGTACGAAGAATCGCTTATGAATTATTACCTAAAAGAAAAGATAAAAAGTTCAAAGACCTGTTTTTTAAATCTTATCAATTGCTAGAAAGAGGGGAACTTGATGCTTATTGGCAGGAAAGACGGGAATTTGAACATGAAATAGGAGAGAAAAAGGGAAGAATTGATGATTTAGCTCAAAAAGTTTCTTTATTAGTTTCCGATAGATCAGAACATCTTAGAAACGTAGAAGCTCTGAAACTTGAAGTTGCCGAGTTATATTCAAAATTAGAAAATTGGAGTGGTCAAATGGCTGATTTAAATGAATATAATGCAAACTTAACTTCAAAAAATAGAGAATTAACTAGATTAACAAATGTGCAAAAATTAGCATTAGATCAGAAAGAGGAACGAATCAATAATTTGAAAGCAAAAATAGGAGATACGGTTGAAATTGAAAAAGGTGCTGAAAAAATCCTCATAGAAATTAGAAAAATTAAAAAGGATAATGAAAAATTAAATCAAGAAATTAATAAATTAAACGAAACAAATAAAAATTTGAAATTTCAGCTCTTAAAAGCAAAGAGGGATAGTGAGTCGATTCCGAATTTAGAACTCGAGATCAACCAATTAAAAGATAAAATATTGGGAGCAACTAACGAAAAGGAGAATATGAGACGATTATTAACAGATTTGCAAAATGATATTAAAATTGTGCGAGAAGAGCGCGATCGGTACTATAAAATTGTGAAAGGAAGTAAACCTTTTTAATCTTTTTTCAAAGAGAGTGGCTATGTTTTAAGAAAGTTCTCTTTTATAAAGTCCATATTCATCTGAACTGCATCTTTGGTAGATAATTCTCCATGTCCGGGCACAAATATCTTAATATCTTTCTCTATAATAGCCTTTAAAATTTCGTATAGTTTTGGTGGATCAACAGCATTAAACCTTCCAGATTCACTTGGTGCCCAGCTATCATCCAAATTTGCAAATAATAAATCTCCCATAAAGCAAATTTTTTCATTCGGAAAATAAGCTAAAATATCAGATTCCGTATGTCCAACACCGCAAGGAATCAGATGAACAGTCTTGTTTATTCCATTTATTATAATTTCATCTTTAATCAAGAAATTTGGTAATATAATTTTGAAATTTGGATCTGTAACATATTTATAGAATTCTAAATCATTATATATTTCAATCTCGCCAAAAGGAGCATCTTCAGAATTTAACATTTCCTTACGTTTTAAAATTTCTTCTTCTGCCGTTTCCCGATAACGTTTAAGTTGATCAAAACTCACTTCTTTAATTTTTTCCAATGTAACTTGGGTACTCATAATTGGAATACTCTCTGGAAAGAGGCAATTACCTAATATGTGATCAATATGAAAGTGGCTATTAATAATAAATGATGGATCTTTATCATATAATTCTATTATTGCATTATGTAAATCGCGAGCAGCGCCTGGATATATATGAGTATCAAAAACAATTATATAATTTCCTAAATCAAAAAATCCAGCATTTACGCTGGCTCCAGAATCTTTTTTAGATATTGTAGCATAAACACCTTCTGATAATTCGAAAAGATCAAAATAAGTCGATTCAAAATCTATTCTTTTGTAATTCATATCATTTTTCAACAAAATTTATCAAAATTGGTTAAGTAATTGATAAAATGTAATAAATTTATATATAGATTGATTTCATGAACTTCAAATGAACTATTCCTAGTAGTTGAACTTATTATTTCCATTTAGAAAAAAATTAACTCAAATTGGATTAATTAAACTGAATAGTTAAAAATAATAAATGAACTCAATATTTATATAAAAACAAAATATTTATTAAGATTTTTTCAACATTTCAGTAAGGAATTTAAGATTCATTTCTAATACTGGACTTTTCCAAGATTGTATCTCTTCAGAGAAATCCTCTCTTTTTATTTGGGTTGGATCTTCTCCTGAATCAATCCGTTTTTTTACTAAATCAATTATTTCCCTTATGTATTTATTTTCTAGGGAAAATAATTCTTTTGATGATAAATCTCCGTGACCTGGAACAGCAACTTTAAAATCAAGCTTCAGTATTTCATCATTTACAGAGATCCATCCTTCAGGATTGCCAGAACCTAACCAAGGATCACTTTTTGCAAATAATAAATCTCCTGCATAAAGTATTTTTTCTTCGGGGATATACACAATAACATCACCATCTGTATGAGCTTTTTTAAACACTCGCATGTGAACACTTGCTTCATCTCCATGGATAACACAACCTTCTTTGAAAGTTAGATTGGGTTCTCGAATTAAAAAACTATCTGAACGGATTGTTTTAAAAAATTTAAGATCATTTTCAATATCTTTTCTTTTTTCCTCGTCTTTTTCTG
The DNA here is from genome assembly GCA_029856155.1 of Promethearchaeia archaeon. Taxonomy (GTDB): domain Archaea; phylum Asgardarchaeota; class Lokiarchaeia; order Sigyniarchaeales; family SOKP01; genus Loki-b32. The sequence continues at coordinate 3,177 of JAHQWL010000029.1, read as the reverse complement.
TTTTAAGAGATTCTTCTATCTCTATTAAATCCATATTCTTAAATTCTTCAAGTCTTTTTCTGCCAACTGTTTGAATATTCCTTAAAGTTCGATCAGATGTCATTATTTGAGTTGATATATCAAATAGAGAGGTTCCCATAAGATGATCCATGTGATAATGAGTTATCACAATAAAATTAGGCTCTTTTTGAGTAAATTGTGTAGCAGCTTTCTTTAAATCTTTAGCAGCATCTACATCTCCAGTAGTATCGATCATTATCAAATAATCTCCAATATCAATAAATCCCGCATTCCCTCCCATACCAGAATTTTCTTTACCAATAGCTCCATATGCACTTTCTGAGAGTTTATACAAGTCAAAGAAGTCCGACTCAAAATCCAATTTTTTAACAAAATCAAATGTCATAAATTTTTTTGGAATATACTCTTGAAAAAGTTTTGTGAATATTTTTTCTTATTTTTGTAAATTCATATAAAAACTTAGAATAATACCATTAAAATACAACTAATTCAATAAAGATTAATTGTAAGACTATTTACAACTTTAAATAAAAAGAATTAGCGAAAAAAGTTGCTTATCTTAATCAGGTGTGAGTGAGTCGAGATCGGATAAATCTAAACCACTGTCCATAACTTCCATAGTCTCTGATAAAAATTCATCCAAAATATCTTTTAGCTCATCACCAGATCTCTTTAAAATTAATCGAATCAAACCAATATTAATGTCTGGATCTGAGATAAGTGTAAGTACTCCCTTAGGGCCACAACTTGATGCAAAAATCTTACCTCCACCAAATTCTGATGTTACAATTTCAAGATTGCCTAATTCCAGATTCTTACCTTGTTCTTCACTAGCACAGAAGACAGCGCTCGCAATAGCACCAATCCCATCAACATCGGCAGGGAAGTATGAGAATTTAGAGACACTTGCAATAGTAAGACCCGTTCTATCAACCAATATTACCTTTTTAATACCACTCTCGCTTTTAATTATTTTACTGAGAATGTTATCGAAACTTTTGGTGTCAATACTCATCGCTACACACCTTTTTATCTTATTTTTTGTATAATGATTATAATATATTCTTCAATCTTTAAAACTATTATAATTATTTGAATTTATAAAATTATCTTTTTAAAATCTGTCATCTGAAATTTAGGAAATTGAAATTTCTACGTGCAAGTTCTATTAATTAGTATACTAAGATCCTAATAATTTTAATGGAAGCTTATTTTCTTATATTATTAAAATGTAAGTATATTCAGAAATAAAATCAGAATAGAGAACTGCTCTTAAACAAGGTTTTCACCTATGAAAAATGAAATAGAAAAGAGATTACACCGAGTAAAGATAAAATTAGATAAAAGAAATATTACTTGTCCTTCCGCAAAGGATTGTATAATTGCTGAAAATTGTAATAGATGTAACACATTTTATAATAAATGCGCTATTTTTGCCAATTTCATTTCAGATTCCAAATAACTATAGAGGTTATTGATTATGAATTTAGAGTTAGAAAATAAAGTTGCTTTAGTATTGGCATCTAGTAAAGGATTAGGGCTAGCTTGTGCTAGTGGGCTTTACGAGGAGGGTGTTAATGTAGTAATTTGTAGCCGTTCTAAAGATAATTTAAATAATGCAAAGGAGCAAATTGAATCTTTAGAATCAGTTAATTTAAATAATCGGGTTTTTCCAGTCGTTGCAGATTTAATGTATGAAGATCAAATAAAGAGTCTTGTGGAACAAACTTTGAAAGAATTTGGGAGGATAGATATTCTTATTCATAATGCTGGTGGACCCCCTTCAGGACCTATTAGTAAGATTACGAAAGAAGATTGGTCAAATTCAATTGATTTAAATTTACGTTCATTTATTCAGATAACTGATTTAGTTCTTCCTATCATGAAAAAGCAAGAGAATGGACGAATTATTGCTATAACCTCTGTATCCGTTAAACAACCATTGGAAAATTTGGTGTTATCTAATACTACTCGATTGGGTGTCGTTGGGTTTGCTAAAACATTAGCCAATGAATATGGAAAAAATAACATTTTAGTAAATGTTGTATGTCCTGGACCAACGCTTACTGATCGTATGAAAGAATTAATCAACACAACAGTAAAAAATACAGGAAAATCTTATGATGAAGTTGAGAAAACATGGATAAATCCTATACCATTAGGACGATTAGGAAAACCTGAGGAATTAGCAAATTTAGTAGTATTTTTAGCCTCTAAAAGAGCTAGTTATATTACTGGAACAGTTATTCAAGTAGATGGTGGATTTGTAAGAAGTATTTTTTAAAACTAAATTTATTGAGATATCCCCGTTATAATTTAGATATTTAAACCATGAAATAATAACTAATATTGAAAATTATAGAATAGCAAAAAAGATTTTAATATATCATATTGATATTATTATCTTATATTTTATTCTAATAATATATATATTGATAGTCTTTTAAATATTAATTTAAATTAGATTTATAGAATTAAATAATATTATAATTTAAGAAGTGAGTGAGATTGCCCCTAAAAAAGAATAGGTATCTACAGGTTAATAGAATTAATAAAAAGAAGGTTTTAATATTGTCATTCTTATTTTTTAGTTTCATCTTTATTACTTTTTCAAATAATTTTAATATAAATCGTATTATTAATCAAAATGAACCAATTAATGAAGATATAGGAGTTAGAAATTTAAAAACTCAAGCTCTAACCGTTGATAATACTTTCACCGGGATTGGCACTCCTTGGAACGTAACCCACTATGCTAATCGAACAAAAACTGATTTAGCAGTAAGCTTTTATAATAATTCCTATGATGATACTCATGCTCAAGTAGAATTATATGGATGGAATGGATATCAATTAAATTCCACAATAACAAATCTATATGATACAAGAAATTGGATAAATGGAACATTTCATGCTGGTCCGGATGATAATAATGATGCTAGAGACGATAATGATAGTAATTATGTTGCCAATTGGACATTTAAAACGATGGATACAGGTCAGACTAATTACATGAGTGGTAATTATTTTGACGATGCTTATTCTGGATCTGATGGAGCTGATTGCTTACAATTATTGATTGGAGATTATAATAATTATTTTTATGATGTTGGTGATAAATGTTGGTGGGAAACCATTTTTGAAATTGATAGAGGG
>JAHQWL010000027.1 GCA_029856155.1 Promethearchaeia archaeon | reverse complement strand
GAATTTAAAGAATATGAAAAGAAATGTATTGTTCTTAACTTAATTGGTTATTATTTTAACAATAGAGGTAAAATTTTCTGAAAATAATTATATAAAAATATAATTATGAGCAATTTTTCTTTTGTCCCTTCCCGCAAGTATGTGAATATGTTTAATTGTTTTAAGCGAATCTTTACTAAAATTATCAATTGGAATATATAATAGTTCGCGATTTTTGATTCCTGCAAGTGAATAGAAATACTTGCGTGGTGGTTCTGCTGCTACATAGGCTACATAACGTTCTTTTGAATAAATAATGGCAGCCTTAAGTAAACGCTCTGCTTTATTCTTAGTATCTTTATACTCATAATCCATATACGAGTCAAAAATTGATCTTAGAAATAATGCTGGAAAGATTGATAATAATCCTCCAACTTCCACATGCGTAATCCCTGGACCAATAACATAATCTCCAGGATTTGTTGCATAGAAAGCCATATCACTCTCCCTATCATGTTCTGCCCACCAAGTTAATTTATACGGATATTTTTCTATTTCTCCATCATCCTTATCAAATATCACTACAATTGTATCGGTTTTACCTTGAATTTGTTGAATATTCTGCACATAAATTTTCTTTTTAAAAGCCCAATTCCTAATAGTTTCCTTAATTGCAATTCCATCCATTAAGCTAGATTTGAATTCTTCTATTTTAATTCTCTGATTTTTTAAATTTTTGATTGTTTTTTTTCTTATAAAAGCAAAGTAGTCTTCCTCTAGAATGTCTTCAGGAGGCCAAGAAACAGTCATATCTTTTCCTTCCTCCCATTCATTTCTCCATTCACCAGGATATTTTTCTTCGGGTTTTTTCTTTAAAGGAAAATCTTTTTCTTTTCCATAACTATAGGGATGATGTCTTTGTAATTTTATATACCGACCACTTGGATCATAACCACCTTCCATACTCATCTTCATTGTTTCATAATTATCACTTTCATCATTAAAAGGATATTTTGTTGCTTTTTCCATAACTTTCCAAGCATAATCATCATCAACAATATTTTTTGAGGCTATTAATAGTTGATACAAATTTGGCAATAATCTCCGGTCTGATAAAGAGAGGTTTCTTGAATATTGAAAAAGAGTTTTTAATTTATGAAGATCTACAAATTCTTTAAATTCCTCTTCATAATCATATTTAGCTTTTAACAAGATCTTTCTAATATGTTCAATCTTATTAAAAGAATTCAGAACTTTGTAAACTTCCTCGAGAGTTTCAATATTTTCTAATTTATCTCTAGAAAACTTCTTTCTAAATTTTAACCATTTATATGTATGATAAGGTACTTCTTTTAAAAGAAATCTGGCATCAGATGCTCTTATATTGTATATTTTTACAAATTTATGAGGAATTAAATCCAATTCAACATCTCGAACTTTTTCTGGGTTCTCTAAATAATATTTAACGTTCTCCCAATGAGCCATACCAATAATGAGTAAAATCCTATGATACAAAGGTGTCATCTTTAAAAGATGAGCTGCCATATATTTTTCTCTAAGAATATCTTTTTCAGTATAATCATATTCTTTATCAAATTTTTCTTGATTTTTAAGGAAATCTTCTAAATTTGTCTTGTCTTTAAGCATTTCTTTTTTATCCTTAAACTCTTCTTTAAAATATTCTGATATTTGCAGGTAAAACTTATTAAGACCAATTTGGTTAATCGCATAGTCATCCGGAAGTCTGAAACTTGGAGGTAAATACTCCGAGACTGAGAGATCTATGAATTCGATTGGGATATTATGTTCGAGACCAATTCGTATACTTTCTATTATAGAATCTCCCGGATCTATTGGAATATAATTCATTCTTTTTGGATTTAATGTATCAGCATATCCAATTAAAGATAAAAAAGGTAATCTTTCAATAGCCTCCATTACTTCATCTTGCATATTATTTGGAAGTTCTACAGCGATTACATCAGGAAATACTTTAAATAACGCTGTTCGAACCAATTTCGCAAACTCTATACGCGAATGAAAAGTGGGAATAACATAAATATTCTTAAATTTAATATAAGGCTGTTCTATCATCTGGCTCTAATTTAAGTAAATATTTCCTTAAAATATAATAATAAATTGAAAAAAATCTCAGTTTTCTGAATTAGAATAAATAATTTTAGATATTAAAATCTGTTTCTAATTAATTTTTTATTAAAACTTACTTTTATGTTAAAGATTTAAATCATTCTAAAAATAACTTAAACATTTCAAATCCAAATTAAAAAGTGTTAAACAATGAAATTTGCACCATTAGGTAATATTCTGATTTTAGTATGTAGCGGTTTAATAACAGTGTTATCAGTAATGATGTTAGTTATTATGATCGGTTTGAGTCCTAGTCTTCTTGCAAATATTACTACTGAATATATAATTCCGTTTGCTCTAGCTTTAATGATACCAATTATTAACTGGTTTTTTGCTGAAACACTTACCTTAATAGGAGTAATGGAAGTCAATAGCCCTCGATATAAATTAATAGATCGAATAGGCATTGGACTAGTGGTTATTTATATTATTATTATATCAATTTGGTTGCCTACAGTATTACAAGCATTTGCTGCTGTGTCAGCTCTAGGAGAACAGATAGGTCCATTTGTAATTACATGTGTATCATATATAGTATTAAGCATACTTACATTATTAGGTATAATTATACGACTCTTAAAACGATAGAGAAGATGTAGATTTATTAAGTATCTATATTAATCAAAAACCAAATTAATAACAAATTTTTTTTTAATTTCTTGAAATATGATAAATAAAATTCTAAATATATGAATCCACATCGGATTTTTTTACATATTTTGCATTATTTCAAATATACAATTCAAGAGAATTAAACCTATAAAAACATAATGAATATTTATCCAGAATAAAATTGGAGATGTATAGTTTAAGTCCATAATATGGATTACTTCTGGATAAAGAATGGATAACTTTATATAGATTTTACTCTTAAAATTGTTGTCTTTAATAATTTTATCTTTATAGGAGTCTTTCAAAAAAAATTGGAGCTAAGTTGCTAACATTAACTTTAATTATTGGATTTCTTCTATTAGGTTTTATCGGCTTATATTTTGGCGCTAAATTTGCTATAATAGGACTTGAAAGAATAGCTAACCGTTTTGGCATAAGTCATTTATTAGTGGGGCTCACTATTTTAGCGATTGGAACTAGTTTACCTGAAATCTCAGTAAGCATCATGGGAGGAATCGACAAATTAACAGGAATAGATACAACTATAGATGGAATTGTAATCGGAAATAAAATTGGATCATTTCTTACCCAAATTACTCTTATTTTGGGAATATTGGGTGTTAGCCAAGCTATTATGGTTAGCAAATGGGAGTTAAGACGAGAAGGACCAATGTTGTTTTTTTCAGTCTTCATATTTTTAATATTTGCCATTGATGGTGTTTTATCTCGCATAGAGGGTATCATGATGATAATAATATACATAGCATACTTATTAATAATAATTTGGAGCGAAAAAAAAATAGCAAAAGCAAGAATGGATATCCAAAATTTGGAAAAAGAAAGATTACAACCTCAAGATCTTGAAATCATCGAAACACCCTTAAAAACATCATCACTCCGAAAAGAGATCGGCATTTTTTTAATAGGGCTTTTTATTTTATTAGTTGGAGCTGAAATTACACTTCTATCAGCACATAGTTTAGCAAAAGAATTATATATTCCAGAAAATGTAATTGGAATATTGATTGTAGGGGTAGGCACGAGTTTACCCGAACTTATAGCAGATTTAACAGCTATACGACGGAGATCGTGTGGACTTGCTATAGGTGATATCTTAGGCTCTAATATCTGCGATATACTTCTAGCAACTGGATCAGGTGTATTAATAATTGATTTTAACGTAACCCCAATATTATTATTATTCGATATACCAATGCTTCTTATTGGCCTATCAATTGCATTCTTTTTCTTGTGGTCTCAAAAAAAGCTTAAACAGTGGGAAGCTGCACTATTAATAGGTTTTTATGGATTTTACGTAGTCTTAAAATTAATGTTTTTCCAAATATAATGTTCTAATCCTCATCTCCATACACTTTTAGTATCTAAAAAAAAAGAAAAATAAAATAGTAAGTTAAACATAAAACTATTTTTTTAATAAAACCAGATTTTATGTTAGTTTTGATATTTTACATGAATTTAATATTTACTAAATTAATATATTTAGACAAGTTCATTTTTAATTACAAGTGTAGTATCGATAGTGTTAAATATACTTGTGCTGTTAGATATTACTGTACGACTCTTAAAACGATAGGGAAGATAGAGATTTATTAAGAAGTATCTAAATCAATCAAAAACTTATTCAATAACAAACTCTTTTTTAATTTCTTGAAATATGATAAAACAAACTCTAAATATTAGAATCTTTATCAGATTTTTTTACAAATTTATCATAATAATCATTAACTTCCTCAATATCTTTCAATAACCTAAAAGAGATTGATTCTTTCTGCTTTTTCATAAATTCTTCATAATTTCCCGGTAAATATTTTAAAGCGGCTTCTTCTAATATTTGAATCACAGCATTTTCTAATGTGCTTTTTTCTATTATATCTTGGTTTTCTTTCTTCATCATTCTCGACTTAATATAATATCTTAAAATATTAATACCATCTCTCACAGTATAAGGTTCGTCATGTATATGAGCATTTTGAAGGAAATTTACACAATATTCTAATATTTCCTCTGAGGCAAATGGTAAATTGTACTTTAATATTTTTAACTCATCAATTTTGTTTGGAAATTCTATATAAATTTTAGGTTGTAAACGAGATTGAATATATTCTGGAATTTCATAAGTGCTAGAATCAGCATTCATAGTGACACATAACCGAAAATCTGGATGAGCGTAAATCCTTATACCTGCTATAATACTCTCAACATAGCGTCTCTTATCCATCAATGGTGCTAATGACGCCCAACTTTTTTCACTCATCCTATTTCCCTCATCCAGTAAACATACTCCTCCTTTTACCATAGCAGATACTAAAGAACTCGCGACATAGGCTATTTTAGTATCTGAAGCAATAACAGGGCTAATAAGCAAATCTTCAGGGCGCGTATCCATTGTACATTGAAACATATATACATCTTTTTCTAATCTTCTTCCAGCAGCATAAGCAAGTGTTGTCTTACCAACACCTGGCTTTCCTAGTATTCTTGGATTAAGAGGTAAATCCTCTTTGTCAACAATCATCCACGCTGCTTTTAGTTGCTTTATTAAATCATCATTACCAACCCATTGCATATCAACTTGAGCGGGTTCTGATAAAATCAATTCTATATCCGATATTGTGACTTTTTCTGGCATAATTTTTCTTGTTATTTCTACTAATAATGGTTATAATAGTTCATTATAATTAATTTTTCGAATTATAGTTGAAATTATAATTCGTAGCAAAGACATAAAAATCTCTCCATTAACTCAAATATAAAAGAAATGAATCTATCTTAACTATAACATATTAGAAAGGATTTATCGAGTAAGGATGTCTGGAGAAAAAATTATCGTTTTAAAGGTGGTTTTATTAGGTGATGCTGCGGTTGGTAAAACATCCTTGATTGATATGTATGCTCACCACCGTTTTAAAGAAGATTATAAACCTACTCTTGGCGTAAATATAGTTGTTAAAGAAATTGATGAATTAGATGCTCAAATCCGGTTAGTTATTTGGGATATTGCTGGTCAAGAAAAATATGTTGTTTCGCGAAAAATGTTTTTTCAAGGAGTTGTAGGAGCTCTATTTGTTTACGATGTGACTAGGGATGAATCTTTTCGAAATGTAGTATCAAAATGGTTGATAGATGCAAATGAATATGGCGAACAAGATTTATCATATGTTTTGATTGGAAATAAGATCGATTTAGAAAGTTCAAGAGTGGTATCGACCGAGATGGGAAAAAAGCTTGCGGAAAAAATAAATGCAGCTGATTTTGTGGAAACTAGTGCTAAATACGGAGATAACGTAGAAGAGGCATTCAAGAAATTAGTGAATAAGGTTTTGGAAAAGTTAATGATCGAAACTTAAATAATTAAACCATTTAAGGGGGTTATATTGAAGAGTATTGAAACTAGAAGTGAACGAATAATTATAGGAAAAGTAGAACCCGATGAGGATTTAATGGATTCTATTATTAAGATGGTGAAAAAACATAATATTAAATCTGGATTCATCAACTGTATTGGAGCATTGAAAAAATTTACACTAGGGTATTTTGAAATTGATACTAAAAACTATAAAATGGAAACCTATATCGAAAATGTTGAATTGATAACATGTATGGGAAATTTAACTTATAAGGACGATGAGCCAATTATTCACTTACATGTATCTTTAGGAAGAAGAGATTATAGTGTAATAGGTGGGCATTTAAGTAAACCAAGTATCGTTTCTGTTACCGGGGAAGTCGCTATATTTGAAACAGATAAAAAATTAGATCGTGCTAATGATCCTCAATTTGATTTATCACTTTTAAACATAGGAGAATAGGTTGATTATCGATGGGAGAAGAGAAAAAGAGAGAATGGGCATTAAAGTTGGCAATATTAGGAGATCCCGCAGTAGGTAAAACCTCCTTAATTGATAAATATATCACTGATTCATTTAACGAGAATTACCAACCAACACTTGGGGTTAATATTGTCACTAAAGATATATATATTGAAGAGATAAATTCTGATATTCGTCTTCTCTTATGGGATATCGCTGGACAAGCTAAATATGAGTTAACACGTAAGATGTTTTTTCAAGGATGTTCAGGTGCCTTATTTGTTTACGATAAAACGCGTTATTCAACATACGAGCATATAACGTCAAAATGGCTTGAGGATTTTATAAAATTTAGTAAACCCAATGGAGTCTATATTTTAATTGGTAATAAATTAGATTTGAAGGACTCAATTAAAGTATCATCTGAGGAAGGAAACTTATTATCTCAAAAGATTAATGCAGCTGATTTTGTTGAAACAAGTGCTAAATATGGAGAAAATGTTGAGATGGCTTTTAAAAAGTTAGTTTTGCATATCTTAAATAAGAGTGGAACTAAAGTCAAATTAGATTACTTAAATAATAACATAGATTAAAAAGGTAAATTATCAAATTTAATGGAAATGATTGGAGATTATAAAGGATTTGTAAAGAATAAAGTTGTCATAGCGCTTCTCCAAGCGTATCATGATATCCTTGATTATGATGGAATGAAATCAATATTAAGAGAAGCAGAAATGATAGATATAAAAGATAAAGATCCTAACGACACATTAGATTACTTTTCTTTTAAAAAAATCATTTCGGCTCAAAATTGTTTATTATATGATTCTTCGAAGCTTCTTTACGAAATTGGAAAAAAAATGGCATTTTATATGTTCCCTTTTGGTAAAGAATTCGAAGAAGTTGTTGAGGAAATGAATTCTTCAATTATTACAGATTGGAAAGTTGAGATTTTGGATAATAGCAAAAATGAAATAACTGTTCAAGTTGATAGATGCATCTTCTGTTCTGAGATTGGAGTTCCTTGTGACTTATTTATAGGGTTTTTAGTTCATTCTTTACAGAAATCTTTACCTTCAGAACAAATGGTTATTTGTAAAAGTGAAAAAGAAGATGTAAACGATCCAACCCACAATAGTTTTATTATTAAGTTAAAAATTAAGAAAAGTATTAAATAATCTTGTGACGAAAATTATATAATTTATAGAAGAAATCCTTATATTTGTAATAAAAAAATATCATATATCATTTTTGAAATAAAGTATTAAATATACTTACAACAAAATAATAAATTGCATAATGACAATAGAAGAAACTAGTGAATTACGTGAATTCGTTTTTAAAATAACTATCTTAGGAGATGCAGCAGTGGGCAAAACTTCATTAATTAGCCAATTTGTAGAAGAGTCATTCCAAGAAGATTATAAACCTACATTAGGAGCTAACATTGTACGAAAAGATGTAAATCTTGATAATGCAAGAGTTAGATTGATTATGTGGGATTTAGCGGGTCAAGAAAAATATCAAGTTGTTCGTAGTATGTATTTCCAAGGGTGCCAGGGCGCTCTACTCGTTTATGATGTAACGCGCTATAATACATTAGATAATATTAGTAATAAATGGTTAAGAGACTTTAAAAAACATGTAAAAAAGAAAGGAGCATTCATCTTAATAGGGAATAAAAGTGATTTAAAAGATCAGAGAGTAATAGCTACAGAACGAGGAAAAGAATTAGCGACAAAAATTAAAGCTAGTCATTTTATTGAAACAAGCGCAAAACTTGGAGAAAATATTGAAGAAGCTTTTTCTCTCTTAGTACATCAAATTTTAAGTGATCATGGGGTTAATATTTAAAAAATTTTAATAACCTCAAAAAACTCTTTTTTGTATCAGCATATTAACAAGCAGACTTTTTAATATATCACTATAAAGAAAATTAATCATGAAAGACACTTCCTATAGAGTATCTAAAGCTCCAAAATCAGCAATTAGAGAGTTATTTGATCTTGCTTCGGAGCGTTCAGATGTAATTAGTTTAGGTATTGGTCAACCAGATTTTACCACTCCAGAACCAGTAATACAAGGAAATATTGACGCCTTAAAAAAAAAAGTTACTATGTATGCTCCTACAAGAGGTGTTCCGGAATTATTAGAGTTGATTGAAGAAAAAGTGCGAAGGAAAAATAAGATAGATTCAAATTGGAAAGAAAATGCAATTATTACAAATGGAGCTAGTCAAGCTGTTACTTTAGCATTTGCTTCACTCTTTAATCCTGGAGATGAATTGATTATTTCTTCACCGAATTTTGTTTCTTACTTTTATTGCGCGTTATTTTTTGGTGTTAAAGTAATAGAAGTTGAACGAAACAAGGATTTTAGTCTTAATATTGAAGGAATAAGAAATGCAATCAACCCTAAAACAAAAGCAATGTTGATTAATACTCCCAATAATCCTACTGGTCATGCTCTAACACCAAAAGAATTGAACGAAATTGTTGATATTATTATTGAAAATGATCTATATTTAATAACAGATGAAGTCTATGAAAATTACGTTTATGATGGATTTAAACATGTAAGTCCAGCTTCTTTAAATGGTATGTTTGAAAGAACTGTTACCGTGAATGCAATGTCAAAATTATATTCTGCAACAGGATTTAGAATTGGGTATGTAGTCGCTTCAAAAGAAATAATTAATTTGATGGAAAAATTTCATCAATATACAGTTGCAGGAACTAATCATGCTGCACAATATGGTTTTATTGAAGCATTAAAAATGGGCACAGGTTTTTTCGAGAATATTTTGAAAAGTTTTGATGATAGACGAAATTTAGTTTACCATAGACTAAAAGAAATTGGATTTGACTTAGTAAAACCACAAGGATCATTTTATATGATGCCATCAACAGAAAAATTCAAGTTGAGTGGCCCCCAATTTTCAAAGAGAATTATGAAAGAACAAGCAGTAGCCATCGTACCTGGAAACATTTTTGGGTCATTTTCAGATAATATGATAAGAATATCATACGCTACTGAAATAGAAAAGCTTAAGGAAGCAATGAACAGAATTGAGAAATTTGTTCTTAAATTATAGAAATTATTACTTTATAATCAAATGAATTACATATATCAAATTCTAATAAAGATAATAATAATAAGATTATTTACCTTTAAATATAGCTTTCCCCGGTCCTCTCTTCTTAAAAGATTCAATGCCTATTTTAATATCCTCTGTCTCAAAAAGCTTAGGAACTACATCTACTAATAATTTATCTGATTTTTCTAAACCTTTATCATAATATTCTCTTAGTAATCTTTTTATTGTATCAAAAGCAATTGTTGGACCGTTTGATTGAATTTTCATAAATTTAATAGCTTTTTCAATAAGTTCTTGCTCTGGTAAAACTCTATTTATAACATTCCATCTTTCTAACTTTTCAGGTTTAATAAAACGACCGCTTAGTGTAATCTCTTTAGCTCTTGCAGCACCGCATCTCTGAGCGAGTCTCTGAACCCCACCCCCTAAAGGTACAATTCCTATTAATACTTCAGCTGCCGCAAATTGTGCATTTTCACTTGCCCAAATATAATCACAAGCTAATGCTAATTCAAAACCCCCTCCAATACACATACCCTTCACAGCAGCCATTGTTGGATATGGCAATCGTTCTATTCGATTTATAGCACTTAAAAACACTTCTAATATTTTTCTTGTAGAATCCTCATTTGAGTTCTGAAAAAACGATACATTTGCTCCAGCTGAAAAATTATTTTCATCTGCCTTAAAGAGTAAAGCTCTTATTTCTTCATTCTCTAATTTATCTAAAATTACTTCTAATTCCTTTATGAAATCCGAATCTATTAAATTCATCGGTTTGTCCACAAAAGTTATTATACCTAATACATCATCTTTTTCAAAATTTAATTTAGTCATGATTTAATTCACTCATTTCAATTTTCTTTATATAAGCTCTTTATTAATTTAAGAATTATAAAAACATCTTTTATTATTTATAAAGAATGATACTCGAATCGCTTTTGAAATCTGAATTAATACTCATTATTGATTAAAAATTCTATTTGAGATAAGTTTTTATAAGCGCTTCGGTTAATAATTCTGTTGTTTGGAATACTTGTTCTAATTGTACCCATTCATTTGGCTTATGAACATTATTTGGATCCCCTGGACCAAATATAACAAAGGGAATAAAATTTGTAGGACTTATATATTTACAAGCATCAGTGGCATAAGATAAACCAATAAATTCTGAATTCGTTATATTTTTCAAATTTTGGACGAATGGATGATTTGTGTCAGTTAATAAAGAGTGTAATGAGTTTGTAATTTCAACATCAATAGAATAAGGCTCTAATTCAATTTCTCTCAAATTATCTATTACTTTTTCATGTTCTTGTTCGGGGATTAATCTAAAATCAATTTCTAATTCGGTATAATCAGGGACAATGTTAATTTTTGTACCACCATGAATTTTTCCAATATTTATAGTGGATCTTCCAAGAATTTTATTTGATTTATTTTCTAAGCAATTATTTATTTTAGGAATAATTTTAAAGATTCCTTCTATCGCATTATGTCCCTCTTGAGGCATAGATCCATGAGCTGACTTTCCAATAACCCGTATAGTCGCCCATAATACACCTTTTTCAGCAACACCAATGTCTAAATTAGTAGGTTCAGCTATAATTATTAATTCAGCATTATTGATAAATTCTTTCTTCGATAATAACTCAGAGCCAGTCATACCTGCTTCTTCGTCAGCAGAACCTAGGAAAATAAGCTCATAATTTTCCATAAAATGGCTGTTTGACTCTAATAACTTCATTACTCCTATTATTGACGTTATTCCTCCTTTCATGTCAGCAGATCCTCGACCATATACTCTATTATCCACAACTTTAGCAGAAAATGGAGGATAAGACCATTTGGTTTGATCTCCAACGGGTACCACATCAAAATGTCCGGATAATAATATCTTCTTTTTTCCTGAACCAATTTTTGATACTAAATTATGGAGTTTAACACCGTTTTTCATATGAGTAATAATTTTATTACGGAAACCTTCTTCTTCTTTGAAAACTTCCTTAACCAAGAAATTAACCACTTCTTCGGTTTTTCCAGGTGGATTCTCAGTAGGAATCTGAATTAAATTCTTCAAAATATAGAGCAATTTTTCTTTTAACGAATTAGTTATTTCCATAATATTAGAAAAAAATGTACTAAAATAAATTAAATTTGACTAGTTTAATGAAATATCAATCAAATCTAGACATAATCATCTTCGAACGGAGTTTTGGGGAGGACTTCAGCACATTTGCTTGTAACAAGGGTAGAAGACTCAAGTTTTCTGATGGGATTTGAACTAACATCTTTAGAATATAATTTAGTTTATCTTTTATGAACTTAGATGTTTCTATGATATTTAGGTAAATGTTATAGTAAATTATATATATTGACTATACAAATTTGAATAATATCTAATTGAAAAGTTCATGCATTAATTGAAAACCAGTAGAAAAATATGGAAATAAAATACAATCTGTGAAAGAAATGGTTAATATTATTGGATTATTGAATGCAATATCTTTTCTCAGTGTGTTTTTCTTCGAGATGATTTTTGGTTTTTTTTTCCTATTTAAATCTAAAAAGACTCATACTAGACGATTAGGAATTGCCGGTATTATGTTATGTTCAGTAGCACTCCTGTATTTAGGGTATACTGTGAATTTCTTCTATTATCTTATAAAAGGAGAAAATATGATAGATTTATATGGTATTCCTTTAGTTCTAATTGGTCTTTCTGTATTTTTAATTAATATAACTACTATTTATTTTGGGATTGATTTATGGCTTTCTAAAAAAACAAAGCAGATCATAATAATAGTGAATATATTATGTGGAATCATACTCTCAATAATATATATCCAAGATCCTGGAAAATATTGGAATATCTCTAATTTATCTACTGCCCAGGAAGAATTTTTAATTTTTTCAGCCAATATCAACGTTTTCATTATTATAGTCTTATTCTTCATACTTCAACAATTTATTTTTCTCGGTTTTGGGGCTTTTTATAAAGGAATGCAATCTGAGGGAATCATAAGGAGGAAATATTTCTTACTAAGTTATGGTCAAATTCTAGCAACCACTTCTGCAATAATAGAATTTATTATTACATTAGTAATAATGAAATTTTTCTTTAGATTTCTATTTTTAATCACTGCTTGGATGTGGTATTTTGCCTTAAGAGAAGAACGTATAAAAGTTAAAAAAGAAAAACCTGAAGAAAAAGAAATTAAAATTGAGGGAGATTTATTTAGACTTTTTGAGATGCGCCCAGAAAACATAACCGAAGAAGACATCGTTTTTCATAAGGAAAGAAAGATCTGTTTAGTATGTAAAGGTACAGCAGAAGGATTTACCTTTATTTGTCCAGCTTGTGGTGCTTTATATTGCCAAAAATGTGCTCAAGCTTTAACTACTTTGGAAAATGCGTGTTGGGCATGTTATGGACCAATTGATAAATCTAAACCAGTAAAAATATACTCAAACAAACACAAACTTGACCTTGAAAAAACAGAAATTAAAATGAAAAAATCTAAAAAATCTTAAATCTCATTTCCAATACTTCAAATTCAAATAGAATTAGGCTAATTAAAAAGAATAACTTAAAACGGTTTAATGAAAACTAGACATAGTCAACTTCAAATAATGTTTTAGGAAATATTTCAGCATATTTACTTGAAATTTATAATATTAGACCTACTAAGTTTATATACAAAATATATACATTAATTGAAGAAATCTTAAATTATTTAATTTAGATATTTTTAAACATAACCTAATATCAAAATTTGAATAGATTACTCAAATTCCATAAAAGAATAAAAATATTTATATATCAATATTAGTTATGCCTAAATAGCGATAAAAAAATTTTAGGTAAAGTAAAAATTGAGGCTATTAGAGATGAAAAATCAAAGTAATTCCAAATTTTATAAGGATATAGCTCCGGAACTTTATCAAGGCCTTGTGGAATATAGAAGAAATCATCCTACAAAAATGATAATGTTCAGAAATAAGGAAATAGAGTATATTAGCTGTGGAACTGGTAAAAAAACAGTTCTTACCTTTCATGGAGCACTTGGAAATGCTGAGGGTAATTTTCAAGCGATACGATTTTTTGAAAAAAATTATAGAGTTATCGCCCCATCAATTACGAATTTTGAAAGTTTGGATGAATTTAGTGAAGGTGTAAATGAAATTCTAAAAAAAGAAAATGTGAAGAGATATATATTAATAGGTCAGAGTTTTGGAAGTTTTATGGCTCAACCATATTTCCATAGAAATTATAAAAATATAGAAGCACTTATTCTTATCAATAGCTATCCTCCAAAAAATGAATGGGTAAACGATTTTAAAAAAACTAATAAGCTGCTTAAATTTATACCGGCTTTTCTATTAAAGAAGTTGATGTCAAAAAAACTTTTGAAATTAGCAAATGAAGAAAAAGAAATGACTCCTGAAATTCGGGAGGAGTTAAAATTTACATTAGCATTTGTAAAAGAAAGGTTTAGTAAAGTAGAGAAGAGTGTTATACTATGCCAATCGATTCTTACAGGTGAATTCAATGGTGAAAAATACAATATAGAAAATTATGACGGGTGGGATGGTAAAGTTCTAATATTTACAGCGAATGATGATAATGGATTTCCTTATCATGAGGAATTAAGAAGCCAATATCCCAATGTGGAAGAAATCATATTTGAGAATGTTGGGCATATGGGCACTTTACTCAAAAGAGATGAATATCATGCTATTTTAAAAAGATTTTTAGAGTTATTAAATTAAAAAAATGTTTTCTTTTTGAGATTTAGATATTCTATAACAAAAGATATATTTTTTTTAAAATAAATTATATTTGATTAATCTAAAGATAAATTAATCAAATCTATACATAATCGACTTCAAATGGCGTTTTAGGGAGCACTTCCGCACCTTTCCTTGTTACAAGGGTAGGTGACTCAAGTCGAAGACCTCCAAGGCCAGGACGATTAAATACTATTGCTGCGATTTCAACCATGTTCTCCTCAAATATCATTGGACCCCATTCTTTTCCAGGAACTATAACCGGCCATGACTCATTCCCAATACAACCTATTCCATGACCTATCCCAAAAAATAAATCATTTTCATATCCTGCTTTTTCGGCGACCTTTCTTACTTCTTGATAACACTCTTCAAATGAATTTCCAGGATACATATTATCGATAAGAGTATAGCAAAGTTGCTCATACACATCATTAAAAGCTTTCAATTCTGAAGGACATTTGCCAAGAATGTAATTATGACTTAAATCTCCAAGATAACATCCATACTCACTATGAAGATCTACTAATAGGGATTCACTCTCATTTACTTTTTTATTTGTTGCAGGTGTACAGCCATTAAAAGTCCAACTAGCGCGGTATCCTGAACCGATTTCTTGGTTTCCAGTAAATGTCCATTCATAATTACTCCCAGCTTTTCTCATTGCTAATGTTCCAATTCCAGCTATCTCATTTTCAGTAAAGATTTTTCCCGAAGGGCGTTCTTCTAATTCTTTCTTTACAGTAACTTGTCCTATATCGGTGATTTCACTTGCTTTTCTTAATAACGCTATTTCTTCTGGTTCTTTAATAAATTGTATTCTTTCGGTTTTTTCATTAAAATCTACCAATTCACACCCAGGAAACACTTGTTCTAATAATAGAGCTTCCGAGTGGGATAACATTTGACCAGTCACACAGATATCGAGCCCTAATTCGACCCCAATTCTAGGTGGAGAACCTTTTGATGTATATAACCCAGTTTTTTTAGCTGCTTTTTGGATCTTTTTCTCAATAAAGAACCCTTTAAGAGGACCCCAACCCTGAACATCTTCTAAGTGTCCTTCTGCTTTTACCCTTTCTGTATCTAATAATACAGTATATAATATTGGGTCTCCAGCACCTTCTTTAGGGAGAAATATATAACTTTTCCAAGGCACAAAACACCCAGCTAAATACGTAATCGATTTAACACGAGTAAGAATGCAAAAATCAAGATTCAATTCCACCATCGCCGTTTGATACTTTTCCACATGTCCTTTCCAATCTACTTTTATATCATTCATGATAAAACTCTCTTTAATTATTCAAATAATAATAATTAGATAATGTCTCTAATAAAATTTTACAAAATTAATATAGAATTAGATAAGCAAAATATGGATGTGATTAAAAATAGATAAGAGAAATGTTATTTATCTATACAAATCAGTTTGCGTTTCCGTAAGGTTTCTTGATTCAGTTATTTGTTTTGCCATGTTTTCATATCGTTCGAGAATACTCTTTGGTAAGGTAGATTTTATTTTTGACAGAGAAAATTCAAAATGCTTATTTTCGATTTTCTCTAGTTTATCCATCTTTTCTCTTATTGCTTGCATTCCAGCTTCACGGCAAACATTTTCTAAATCTGCTCCACTGTACCCCTCTGTAACCTGAGCAATCCTTTTTAAGGATACGTCTTCTCCGAGTGGCATGTTTTTTGTATGAACATTTAAAATACTTAATCGAGAATCAAGATCAGGTGCTTCTACAAAAATCAAACGATCAAATCTTCCTGGCCTAAGAAAAGCAGGATCAACAATATCTGGTCGGTTAGTGCTAGCAATTATAACTATACCTTTTCGATTTTCAATTCCGTCCATTTCAACTAATATTTGATTTACAATTGAAGCAAAGGTGTGTGTTCCTTCATAATCACCTCTTCCTGAAGAAATTGCGTCAATCTCATCAAAATAAATTATTGAAGGAGCGGCTTGTCGAGCTTTACGAAATATTTCTCTAATAGCTCTCTCACTTTCTCCTACCCATTTGGAATAGATTTCTGGACCTTTTATGGCTATGAAATTTGATTGACTTTCATTTGCAATTGCTTTTGCTAAAAGAGTTTTTCCACACCCCGGAGGTCCAAAAAGAAGAATTCCATTTAAGGGGCGTATACCTGCCTTCTCGAATAATTTTGGATATTTTAATGGCCATTCTACGGCTTCTCTCAATTCTTGCTTAAGATCTTCTAAACCCCCTACATCATCCCATCCAATATCGGGAATTTCAACCATTACTTCTCGCATAGCAGAAGGTTCGATAAGATTGGTAGCTTTCATAAAATCCTCATCTTTAATCTTTAATTCTTGAATAACCTCGCTTGGGATTGGCTCATCTAAATTGATTTTCGGTAAGACTCTTCTTAGTGAGAACATCGCAGCTTCTCTACTGATTGCCATGATATCCGCGCCTACAAAACCATGTGTTATTTCAGCATAATTATCTAAATTAACATCTTCTTCCATAGGCATACCTCTTGTATGTATTTGGAAGATTTCTTTTCTTCCTTTAACGTTAGGAACACCAAATTCAATCTCTCTATCAAAACGTCCTGGTCTTCGTAATGCTTCATCAATTGCATTAATTCTATTAGTAGCACCTACACAAATTATCTCTCCCCTTCCGCGTAAACCATCCATTAAAGATAATAATTGAGAAACTACACGTCTTTCAACCTCTCCTGAAGTATCAACTCTTTTAGGAGCAATTGAGTCAATTTCATCAATAAATATTATAGATGGAGCATTTTCTTCAGCCTCTCTAAAAATGTCACGAAGCCTGCCCTCACTTGCTCCATAAAATTTACTCATTATTTCAGGACCATTAATAGTTATAAAGTTTGCATTTGACTCTTGAGATACTGCCTTTGCCATTAGGGTTTTACCGGTACCAGAAGGGCCATAGAACAATACTCCTTTTGGTGGATCAATGTTTAATCGATGAAATAATTCGGGGTGTTTTATCGGTAATTCCACCATTTCTCTAATTCTTTGAATCTCATCAGTTAAACCTCCAACGTCATCGTAAGTAACGACTCCACCAGAAACATTTAAGACAGCAACTCTCTTATTAACTCTTATCATAGTATCTCTAGTAATTTTAACAACCTTATCTGAAGGCTTCAAATTTTCAACGATTAATCTGAGTGTTCCCAATGTTGGTCTTTTTTTCCCTCCGAACTGAAACATTTTCATTATATCAGACATTGGGTTTTCACTATCATCTTTTTGAACAAAAGTTCCTAAAATATCTACAATATCTCCAATAACTACGGGTTTATCTATTAATTTACCCTTAATTGCTTCTGCTTGTCTTTTTAAATCAATATTAGGGCGTGTAGGAGTTAATTCAATCTCAATTGCGGGATATACTTCAGCAAGTTCAACTGTAATATATTCTCCTATTGTCGCTCCCGCGTTAAGTCTTTGAAGTCCATCAAGTCTAATAATATCTTTTCCTCTATCTTGAACAGACGACACGGCAATACCAGTAGTTTTTTTTTTTCCTCTAATCTCGATAATGTCTCCAGGGTTTAATCCTAAATCAAGCATTATATCTTGATCTATGTAACATAGAGAACGGCCACTTCGACTCTTTTCCAACCGCTCAATTCTAAGTTTCGCTGTTTTTTTCATATTGTTTTTTTGCGACATTTTAAATTCATAAATAAAAATCTAATTTTTTAAAAAATCTAATTTGACTTTGTAAAAGAAAAGTAATTGATGGTTTATTTTCTTTTTCTTTAATTTTTATAATAAAGTAATTATCAGAGATCTTCATTAATTTGGATGTTTAAATTATTTTCTAAATAAAATTTAAATGATTTTGATATCTCAGGCTCGTTAAGAGTTCTATTTTTATTTTGTTTCAGATAATTTTTTCTTAATTTAATAATTCTCTTCTTTAATGGTAAATACCTTGAATGATGTAAAAGTTTTCCTACGTAAATTCTTGTTATTCTATCAAGATTTTCATTATCCAAATTTGAAAAATCTCTCTTTATTTCCAAGGATTTATGTTTAAAATTTCTATTAAACCCTTTTACAATGACAGTCTCTATAAAATCATCAATTAAAGCGTTTAGATCTACTATTTGTGAAAGATCATATACTGCATCTGCAACATCCCAACTATATCTATTAAAAGTATCAAACTTTTCATGGATTCTTTGAATAACCATATTTGGAATAGGTTCACCTCTGTTTTCATTCCACTTCAAACAAATTTCAATGGGAGTAGCTATATGAATAGAATAAAAATCAACATTGAGGTTATCGGCAATATCTCTTAAATCATGTCTCATACTGGAGTAATAGTTCAAATCATCACTAATAACTATATGCCCTTTTTCTAATTCGTTTTTAATTTTCTTAAGGTTCTCTTTTCTAATAATATGTTCTTTTTCGTAATCAAATTTAGTTGAAGTCAAATTTAATCTAATTATATCAGGATCAATGATCTTTACATCCAGGTTATTATATTTTTTTTCAATTACAGCTTTTAATATTTTAGCAAAGGTAGATTTACCAGATGCGGGTAATCCTACTAAACAGATTAAAAATTTTTTTTTAACCAATTAACTAAATCAACTACTTTATTTTATCATTTAAACTCTTTATTAATTCTCGTTTTTGTTTTCTTGAAAAACCTTTTATTTGCAATTCTCTTCTCATTGCTTCTTTTCTACTCTGATACGTTTCAAAATATTTTAACTCAATATTTTTTTTCCCACGACAAAATTTAGCCCCTATACCATTTCGATGTTCATGCCATCTTCTATAAAGATTATTAGTGTATCCCGTGTAAAAACTTTTTTTTCCCGTCTTAGCCAGAACTTCTAAAATATATACATAGTATACATCCATAAAAAATCCTCTATGTAATAAATCAACATTGTATTATTTATTTTTTTAGGGAATTTCAATACATTTAGTTTAATTTTACTAACTTGCCTTCAAATATATATCATATATATCATGATATCATAATTGATTAATTAAGTAATTAAGAATTAAATTTTTAATAATAAACGATTATTTAATTATTAGAATTTAAACTGGATGTTGGTATGCCGAACGGGATTTTTTTAATTAGATGGGATGTAGTTGAGGGAGGAATGATTTATTTGAAATACCCAGAAGATCTAGAAATCCCAGATCCCGTGGTTCAACAAATAACAATATCGCATAACTTTACTGAATCCTACATTATTACAGAAGAGAAAAATTGGAACTCAGTATCTTATTATAACGAAAATAAGGAAATGATACTTGTTTTAGTATTAAGTAAATACGATGATGGTAATGATTATTTAGAAATTCTGGAAAAATTTAATCAAGAAATAGAAAAAGAAACACAAGAAGAAAAGCTAAAAGAACATTTAGAAAGTATGTTTCTTATCAGTTTAGATGCGTTCCGAACCACTGATGAGGTTATCTCCAAATTAAGCAATGAAGTAGCGTTTTTAAAAACCCGAGAATATGACTATGAAGTAAAATTTAATTATATCACAAAATCAGATCATCTATCAGTGAAAAGTAAAATACTATTTTTATTAGCAATAAAAGATTCTGCAAGTGTTGAAGATTTTAAAAGAGTGATAAACACAAGCAAGAAATGGTTATTTAATGTTCTTGAAACACTTGTAAAAAGTGAAGTTATAGGATATAACTCTGAGAAAGATTTTTATTTTTTAAAGATATGAATGAATCTAAGATAAAAATTAAAGTATTTGGATATGTCCAAGGCGTTTTTTTTCGTTATACTACTCGAAAGTTTGCTCGGAATTTAGGTTTAACGGGATATGTTAAAAATTTGCCGAATGGAACCGTCTATATCGAAGCAGAAGGCTCTAAAGATAAATTAAATGAACTTTTAGAATTTTCAAAAGGTGGTCCTAAGCATGCTCAAGTAGAAAAAGTTGAATATGAATATTCATTGCCAACAAATGAATTTAAAGATTTTGATTATATAATCGAATCCTAATTTTACTAAAAAAGTTTTCTAAAAAAGTTGAAGATAATATCTTAGTAATACTTTCTTTTAAAAAGGATTGTTTAAATTCTTTATTTATGTCGGTTTCCTTAAAACGAAATAAATATTTAAAGATGTTCCAAACATTAAACCATAATAAAATTAGATTTCAGACACCTTTAATTCTACGAATGTTTGGTGCTCTGAATAAAATTAACATGAGAAATGAAAATAGGTACATAATATGTAATTTCCTTGACCAATATAGTGATAAAATAGGACTCAGTACTGATATATACGAGATTAATAATAGCAAATCTCTTAATCAACTACTTCTATTAGCACTTAATAAAGCTAAAGAGTATAATTTGGTTAAGGTATTCTATAATGAATATATTAATTCTATAAATGCTATAAACGCAAAGAAATCTATTTGAAAATCTTTTTTTAATATCTATTTAGACAGGATTAGCGAAACAAAAAAAAAAATTGAATTTTTAATAATAATAAAAATTTTTTAGATAAAAGTGATATCTTGATATTCTGAGTCTCCAATATCTTTTCTTGCTACTCCTAATTCTCTAACTTGTTGATTTAGTTTTAATACTGCATCTCTTACAATTTCTTTTTTTTTTGCACCCGTACACACAATCCTTCCAGTTGAAAAAATTAGAAATACTGTTTTAGGATCTTGCATACGGTAAATTAAGCCAGGAAAGACTTCTGGTTCATACATAGCATATTCCATTACAATTGCCGCCATATTAAGATCAATATTTGTATGAAGATCACCAGAAGCTACTATATTTTGAATGGTGATTTCGGGATTAGATAATTTTATACCTGCTTTTCTAATGTTCTTTACTACTTTATCAACAACTTTTTCTGCTTCTGCTGCTTGTCTAAGACCCGTAACTACCATTTTCCCCGTAGAAAATATCAATATCGTAGCACGAGGTTTTTCAATTCTCATTACTAAACCGGGAAAACGTTCAGGATTATATTCAACCTCAGCGTGCCTTCTTGCTATTTGATTAAGATCAATTTTTTCTGTAATCTCTACTACTACTGTTGCGACGACATTCTCTATTTTATAATCTAAATCAGTTTCATAATCATATTCGCCTTTTTCCTCTTCTTCCCCTTCTTCATCAAATTCATTTTCAAATTCGTCATCAAATTCTTCATCTGACATGATAATATTAAGTGATAATTATGATTTGGAAATTGTAAAATTAAAATATTCTTTATTACAAGGTTTCCTTGTTAATTTTATTTAAATAAATCTTCCTTTATAAAGGTGGTAGATTTAAAAAAGATTACTGTTAAACGCACAAAATTTTAATAGTTGATAGTTCACTCACAAAGATTTCTTTTTAAAAAATTAATAAAGAAAAAGAAACTATCTAAAATCTTTTTAACGAATTTTAAACGTTTGAAATCTTATCTATAATTTTACTTGACAGCTCAATGAATGCTTCTTCGACATTTTGACCAGTTTTCGCAGAAGTAATAATGATTCCTAAATTATTAACTGTAGCATATTCTTTTGATTCACTTTCAGTTATTTTAATTTGATTTTTCAAATCAGATTTGTTTCCTATTAATATTATAGGTGCATCATCTCTAGCTTCTCTAAAACTTTGAACCCATTCATCAAGTTTTTCATAAGATTTTTTATTAGTCATATCATAGACTAGAAGCGCACCATTTGCACCTTCCAAATAGAGCTTTCTAAGAGATTTAAAAGATTCTTGTCCACCAAGATCCCAGATTTGAGCAGATACACTGCCATATTTGTCAATTTCCATATCCTTTTTTAAAAGATTCACTCCTAGGGTACTTTTATAATTTTCTCTGAACTTATTTTCGATAAATCTATAAACTAATGACGTTTTTCCTACATTTGCTTCTCCAAGAAGCACCAATTTTATAATATATGACATCCTATGAACCCTTTTTATTAATTTGGTTTAATTAATCAACTAAATAGACATTAATTTCAATTTTTTGGTTTTATATCACTAAAATAATAAAATTACAATTTTCATTTATATTCAAAATATAGTTTATAATTATTAATAATTTTCTAATAACCTTTTAAAATTAATTAGTACACTTTTATTAGAGTCAAAAACTTTTCCTGAAAAAATAGTAGCAAAAAAATAAGTTATAAAATTAATCCTTCTGGAAAACGAGCATAAAAGTACAGAAATTCTCACCAGTTTGTAAACTACATCCGAGTTCTTGAGCAAAACAATGACGATCACTTAGTTTTTCTACAATACCTGCTAATAATCCCGCTTCAAATGAACAGAAGCTTCCTGTAGTTTTAATTCCTTTTTTAATTAAATCTTTTATAGATGAATGATCTTTTAGTTTTAATTGTATAATTTCATCCGTACTTTCAGTTATTTCAACTGATCCAAGATTAAATTCGTTAATAATTCGCTTTAATTCCTCCGGAATTTGATATATATCCTTTACGGTCTTAACCTTTAAGGTACTTCCTAATTCATGTCCTAAATAGTAAAAAATTGCCTCTAGTTGGTGACCTAATGCTAATAGTGCACCAACTTTCATATCTCCAATTGATTTGCCCTCTTTTAAATTTTTTCTCATTTGGGCTAGTATTTTAGAGAGTAATTGCCTATCCATTAACGTTCACTTTATTTTAATTTATATTTTATTTTATTTTTTATTTTTGTTTTATAATTATAATTTAACCGAAGATATAAACGCATAAAGTATCGCATCTATGATTTCTTCTTCTTGAATATTTACGGATATTCTTTTATCTGCTATGATTAATGTGGGTACGGAAGTAATACGATATTCTTGTGTAAATTGACGATTCTCTTCAAGATCAATTGATATTTTTTCTATTCGTAGTTTTTTACCGAAAAGCGAAATATTTATTTTCTTTAACATTTCTTCGACTGGTCTGCAAGGAGCACAATGATTTGACGAGAAAAATAAAATTTTTGGATATCCTTGATTGATATCATCAAACATTTTCTATTCTTCTTTATATTTGTTGTATAACTCTTTTATTATTGCCTGAAATGCTTCGAAAACCCCTTGTCCGGTCTTTGCAGATGTTTTATAATAGCCAAGAAAGTTTCTTTCATCTACTATTTCCTTTACTTTTTCATCCTTTATATTTTTTTCATCAACTAAATCAGTTTTATTACCAAACAAGACAATAGGGAGGTCTCCGGTGTACTTTTTAATATCCTCATGCCATTCCACTATATTATTATAACTATCTTCATCAGTATGAGAGAATACTATAATTGCAGCCTTACTTCCCTTATAAAATGTAGGACGCATAAAGTTAAACTCATCTTGCCCTGCAATATCCCAAAAAAACAATTTACAATTATCCCCGTCTATTTCTTCATCATATTTCGAAAATTGGGCACCTAATGTTTTAATATAATCTTTTTGAAAGCTACCCTGCGTATATTTCTTAATTAAGGAAGTCTTTCCAACCGCTCCATTACCAATTACAGTTATTTTGAATACAAATCCTTTAGCACCATCATTTTTTCCCATTTAAATCACTCGTTTAAATAAATTTTGTTTAATTCTGTTTTTAATGCAATATTTATCAAAAGTATACAATAATATTTTTTTATTTAATTTTATTTGTTATTAATTTATATAAATAATAACAACTCATTTTAAATCTTTACATTGAGATTTATGGTTCAAGATATAAACAATATGGTTTTTTGCCAGAGCTGTTGCATGAATGTGTTTCCTACTCGACCGAGATTTAATATTAAAATATTTGGAATTTTTGCAGTATTAATGTTGATTATATTTACCACAATTACTATTGTATCTCTTTCAATTTTATCAGAGATTTTTCTTTTTATCTTTTTCATGTGGGGTTTTTTGATAATCAATCCCTATCTTATATATTATGGATTACAGAAGAAGATTTATTGCCCAAAATGTTTTGATAAAGCTTCTGAAAAAAACCTAGAATATAAACCATTTGGAGAAAAACAACCAGAAATTTATAAAGTTTTAGCTCCTTCTCTAAAATCCACAATAAAATGGCATTGTCCCCATTGCGGTAACCCTCTAAATAAAGAGGCCGTATTTTGTGGGTCATGCGGGAAAAAGTTTGAGATTCAAAGGTAATTGAAATCATGGATATCTTAAAAAGAATAGAAAAACTCATTAGTAATTTTTCAGAGCAAAATTTAAAGATTTCTATTGCTGAAAGCTGTACGGGTGGTTTTGTATCACATATGTTTACTAATATTTCTGGAGCATCAAAAGTCTTCGAAAGAGGAATTGTATGTTATAGCAATCAAGCAAAAATAGATCTACTCAATGTAGATCCGAATAACATTGAGAAATTTGGGGCAGTATCAGAAAATGTTGTAAAAGCACTAGCTAACAATATAAGAATTCTCTCTAATGTTGAAATTGGAATTGGAATTAGTGGTATTGCCGGTCCAACTGGAGGGACACCAGAAAAACCAGTAGGACTTGTATTTATAGGCATTTCAACTGAAAAAGAAACATCTGTTCTGGAATATAATTTCAAAACAGATCGTATTACATTCAAAAAAAAAGTTTTAGATAAAATTATAAAATTTTTAGAAGAATTTTTTCAGCCAGAATTCATTATGTAATAAATTAATAATAGTTATTCATCAATCAATTTTCCATTCTCCATTATCTCTTTTTTAGAACCATCCATATATTCGACGGTTATGTTAGCCTTTGGTTCAGTAACAAAATCCCAATGCATTTGAGATGCTGATGTTCCTCCAAATGACGTATTAAATCCAAAAGCAACATGAACACTTCCATTAATTTTTTCATCTGTAAGAATATAGCCAATTGCTTTCGTTATTACGGGATTACATCCAATACCTAGTTCACCAACGTTATAAGTCCTTAATTCTGGTACATTATTTTTCCTATCTATTTTTTCACTTTGTTTAAAAGCCTTAATTAAGATATCTAAGCCATTATCCGCAGACACTTTATTCATCAATAATTTACCATCCTTAAAGTTAAGTTCTACATTTTTCAAAATTTTGTTAGAATATCTCTCAATTGTTAATGGACAAAAAATCTTGCCTTCTCCCTGCTTTTCATTTGGAGGAATAAATACCTCACCTGCAGGTAAATTGCCTCCTAAGTCTCCTAACGCAATTTGTTCTTCAGAAAGTATTCCATCATCAAGATTTTTACCTCGATTTTCTATTGAAACCCAAAAGTCTGTGCCGAAATCATCTTTCACATATACTTTTTTAGCATCGTCAAAATACTTACCTAAATTCTTAGTAATATTAGTTAATTCTTCTGATGGAATGCTCATCCCATCAACAATAAATTTTTCAAATAAATCATAGCTAATATTATAGAAATCTGCGGCTTTCTTTGAAGGCCAAGCAGCGTAACACCATTTTTTTCCTGGTGCATATTCTTCCCTGAACCCATATAATATTTCTCGTAATGGAGCAATTGATTTCTGATAAGCTTTAAGTTTTTCTTCTGGCGCATTATTGCGAATCAAGGGATCTTCGGGGTACTCAATTACTATGTAAGCATCGATATTTTTAATCATCTCAAGATAATGTAGTGGTGGTTTTTGTAAGGTTTTCACTTTAATTTGATCATCTTGCCATATTGATTCCTCAAAATAATCACTTACAGAGGTAATATGTGGGATTCCTCCTTTTCTAAGAACACTTAATCCTATTTCTTCTAGGAGCTCCTGACTGTAAAGAGCACCTTTTATAAGAATGAATTCGCCTTCTTTTTTTATGTTTACACTTTTAGTAATATTTTCAGCGCATAACTTAATTTTTTCCTTAGTAATCATATCTGAAAGAAATCTTAGATAAATAATATTTTTTATTAAATATTAAAAGTTAAATCAATTAGTAAGATAATCAAAGGATTTATTATTAAAAACTATTATAATTAAAATAGTGAATTGATAAAAAATATAGTAGATAATACTTAAGAACAAAATTATTTAATTTAAAATTCTTAAAAATGGTTGTTCGAGAAGCAGGCTTGTTATTCAGAGGCTTTACTTTAGTAAAAAAGAGTTATCATAAAACTTCAAAAGGAAAAATTGATACTGATTTGAGAAGTGGTTTGCTCACTGCGATTTTAAATTTTGCGCAATCAACTTTTTCTAAAGATATAGTGGAATATTTTGAAGGAAAAAAATACCTCATTGCATTTACAGAGGATCAAATTAATGCTGAAGATGGCTTTGAACCAGAACTTATAATATCCTATGCTATTTTAGATAAAGACAAAAAAATTGAAAAATACATACGCAAAATTATTCATCCATTATTGAAACAAGTATCCAAAGAATTTAAGACATTGAATACAGGAAAAAATTTATCTGAAGTATCTCAATTTAAGAATTTTAAACAAAATCTTGATAGGATTTTTGGAACCGATACACAGACCATTGATCAAAAACTAAAAGGAGTATTCTAATTTTTAATTTTATTCTTATTTTTTAAAAACCATAGTATAATAGGTAAAGCAATTGTAGCATCAGAAATAAGTGTTGAATATCTAGCGGTTTCATTTATTTTCCCCCATGAAATAGCTTCTCTTAAAGTAGCACCACTCAATCCTCCAGGCTCAGGGCGATCCATTGTAATTTGAATAGCGTATTTAGCAGAATTCGGACTGAATTGTAATGATTGCAAAATAAAATTCTTTGGAACCCCTCCTCCAACAATACATACACCAGCAATCTTTGCATCCCATGCTAAATTTACCATTTCTAGCATATCTGTAAAATGATTTAAATTCAGTTTTTGGTGATGAAATCCTAATTGTAATGCTAAACCTGAATCTGTAAAAGCAGGACAAAAAATTGGTATTTGCATCTCAGAACATATTCTCAGAATTGAACAAGAATCCTTAGGCAATTGATTTCCGAGGAATCTTAAAAAAGAACTTACAGACATCTGATTATCTGGTATTTCTAATTCTGATACAAAATCTTCAATGCCTTGATATACTTTA
The DNA here is from genome assembly GCA_029856155.1 of Promethearchaeia archaeon. GTDB lineage: Archaea > Asgardarchaeota > Lokiarchaeia > Sigyniarchaeales > SOKP01 > Loki-b32. Next base: position 24,463 of record JAHQWL010000027.1, on the reverse strand, counting down.
TTTGGCATATAAACATCATAAATTCTGTTGATCTCTTCTCTATGTAAATCTTTATCATCAATTTCTTTCGATTCAAAATTTCCTTGTAAATGATGATATCCCAAAGCTTCTGCGAGATCATGAGTTAAATTAGCACCCGTAGATACTAATATATCAATATAACCTTCTTTTATAAAATCATAAATTACTTTTTGCATTCCAACAGGAACGAGTGCACCAGCTAGTCCAAAGAATTTAACACAATCAGAATCTTTTATCATTTCATAGTAGATTTCACAAGCTAAAGCTAACTTTTTTGCATTAAATCCCGTATCTTTTAAGGAATTTATCAATTCAACAATATCTGTATCTTGTTTTATTTCAAATTGATTTACTTTTTTTAAAATTTCTCTAAAATCTTTATCTGGCATTTAAATCATTATTTAATCTACATTTGCAATAAAAGAAATAAGTTCTATAATCAATTTCGCAGCTAAATTACATGTCATTTTATTTTCCAAATCTAAATTTGGAGCGACCTCAACAAGATCAAATCCAATTATTTTAAAATTTTCAGTTATAATCTTCAATATTTTCCATAACTCACGATAAGAAAATCCACCAGGCATAGCAAAGCCAGTACCCGGAGCAACAGAAGGATCTAAAGCATCAATATCTATAGAAATATATAAATTTTTAATACCCGATTTTTTGAAAAAGTTTATTATTTTTTCTATATAATTTTTAAGACCTTCAGACAACTGGTAAGCACTAAGATATTCAATTTCTTCTTGTCTTACTATTTCTAACTCCGGAATATCAATATCTCTAACCCCAACTATTAATAGGTTCTTATTATTAATATAATCTAAATCAAATATCCTGTGAGTTAAAGTTGCATGTGAATACACACCTTTGTCCCATTCTTGGTAAAAATCTAAGTGTGCATCAAAGATAAGTACTCCAAATTCTTCTTTCTTGTTAAAATGATCCCCTACAGACTTTATTACAGGGAAAGAACAAAAATGGTCTCCTCCTATCATAATAGGAATGACATTTTCATTCTTCGTATATAAATCCTTAATAAAATTATTGATTTCCTTGAGATTTTTATCTACATTAACTCTCTCAATGCCTATATCGCCTACATCAACAACTTTTAATTTAGTAATATGATCTCCTAATTCTGTTGTCCAACCAATATCATTTGTCACATTTCTAATTCTTTCTGGAGCGATTGATGAATTAGGTAAATCAATTGAAGTAAAATAATCCCAAGGTATACCAAAAATTACAAATTGAGTATTTTCTTTGATATTATTACCAAAATCGAAAAATTTCATCTTATGTTCTCTCTTTTTAAATTATTTACCTTACATTTTCTCTAATGTCTCAATTCCCAAGATATCTAATCCTGTTTTAATGACAATTTGAACACAGGAAATTAATAATAATCTTGCTCTTTCTAATTCTTTATTCTCAGAAATTACTTGACAAGATGTATAAAATGAATTGAATGCTTGACATAAACTAAGAAGATATTGTGGAATTAAATGAATATTATATGTTTTTTCAGATGAATCAATAATTTCAGGAAAATAGACTAATTGCTTTATTAAAAATCTCTCTTTTTCATGAGTTAATAAATCCCAATTAATGGTTATACTAATTTCTCTATCTGATTTTGAAATAATTGACGCAATCCTGGCGTAACAATATTGAATATAAGGACCTGTTTCCCCTTCAAAAGAAATACTTTCATCTGGTCTAAAAATAAACCCTTTTACAGGATTGTACTTCAAAATATAAAATATTACGGCTGCTAATCCTATTTTTTCAGCTCTTATCTTCTTCTCATCATCAGTCAAATCTGGGTACCTTTTGTTTACCTCACTATATGCTAGTTTTTCAACCTCTTCAATAACATCATCAGCATCAACAACAGTTCCCTCTCTACTTTTCATTTTACCACTGGGTAAATCAATCATTCCATAGGAGAGGTGATAATTATCTTCTTTAAAACCCAACATATCTAATATTGCAAAAAGCCATCTAAAATGTTGAATCTGCTCATCAGCTACAATATAAATAGATCTATCATAGTTAAAATCTTCTTTCTTCTTATAAGCTAAATAAATATCTTGAGTTATGTAGATTGAAGTCCCATCGCTCCTAATCAAGATTTTATCTTCTAGATTATATTTCTCTTTTAACCTTGCAATAACAGCGCCATCTTTAGTTCTTTCGAATAGTCCTTTTTCTAAGCCTTCTAAAATTTTCTTTTTCCCTTCTAAATATAAATCAGATTCAAAATATTCTTTATCAAATTTAATTCCAAACTTATCATAAGTTAATCTAAATCCTTCTATAGCCCATTTATTCATTTTTTTCCATAAATCAACTATCTCTTGATCTCCTGCTTCCCAAGATCTTAACAATTCTTGAGCTTCTTGATCTAAATTGTCGTTGTTCTTGGATTTCTCACTATAAAGAACATAATAATCACCAACAAAATGATCGCTTTTCTTATCCGGCTTTTTATTATTTCCCCATTTCTTATATGCAAGCATACTCTTACAAATGTGAATCCCACGATTATTGTTTAAGTTAACTTGAAAAACATGATGTTTTTTATAATCTAATAAATTAGAGAGAGATTTGCCTAATAACATATTTCTTACATGCCCAAAGTGGAGAGGCTTATTAGTATTAGGAGAAGGATATTCAACTACTATTCTTAACTTTTTAGGCTTTTCTAAGATGTCTCTTATCCTTCCATATTCGCTTTTGGATTCATAGATAGTTTCAAGAATAAATTTTGGATTAATTATAAAATTTAAGTAAGGTCCTTCTGCAATGATACTTTTTATAAACTCTGGGAGTTTAATTTTATCTCTTAAAGCCTGAGCTATTACATTTGGTTCCTTTTTTTGAAATTTTGAAAGTCTAAAACAAGGAAACGCATAGGTATAGTCAAATTCTGGAGGAGGTATTTCTATTAAAGCTTCTATTTCTTCTAAGTCAAGATCTGAAATATATTCCTTCAGAATATTAGCTAATGATCTTTTATCAATAATTTTCATTTTCAAAATCGTAAAAAATTCTAATACATTAAGTTCTAAGTTGAATGTAACTTTTATCTGTTTTGATAAATATATCTAAAATAGCTCATAAAATTTATGTATAAGAATTAGGGTATTATTGAATTATGTCATATAAACAAGATAGGAAAAATAATTTTCCAGAGTGGCCTATATATGATCACAATGAAATAAATGCTTTATCAGGTGTAATAAAATCACGCAATTGGTGGGGAGGGTTCCCTGGAGATCAAAAAGGTGAAAATGTCTGGAGATTCCAAGAAGAATTTGCAAGATTTCAAGAAGCTAAACATTCTATAGCAGTGTGTAATGGGACTGTTGCCATTGAATCGGTATTAATGGCTTTAAATGTTGGTATGGGAGATGAAGTAATTGTCTCAGATTATACTTTTGTAGCTTCAGCATCAGCAGTAATAGCAACGAATGCGGTACCCATCTTTTGTGATATTGATCCCGATACTCTCGTGATGGATATCAATAAAATCGAATCATTAATTACAGAAAGAACTAAGGCAATTATCCCTGTGCATCTGGGTGGAAATCCAGTTGAATTAGATAGATTATTAGAGATCGCTAATAAAAATGATCTTTATATCATAGAAGATTGCTCTCATGCTCACGGTTCTCGTTATAAGGGTAAAAGAATGGGTAATTGGGGTATCGCAGGAACTTTCAGCTTTCAAGCCTCGAAAATCATAACTAGTGGAGAAGGTGGCGCGATTATTTGTAATTCTGAAGATTTAGCTGATAAAATTTATTCTTATATCGATTGTGGGAGAAGAAAGAATGGTTCTTCTTATGCTCATTATTCATACGGAACTAATTACAGATTAGGTGAGTTTAATGCGGCTTTACTCCGAAAACAGTTAGAAAAGTTTCCAGAACAACATAAAATTAGAAATGAACATGCTCAATATTTAGGGAAAAAATTAAATGAAATTGATGGTATTCAAGTAATGAAATTGACACGTGGAACTGAAGAATGCGGTTATTATATATATCCAATTGTGTTTGATCCTTCACAATTCGGAGAGATAACTAAAACAGCGTTTAAAAAAAAGTTAAATAAAAATGGAATTCCAACTGTTGATAATTACCCACCTCTCCATAAATTGGATTGTTTTAAAAATATAAAATTAAAGAAAGGAATTGATTATAGTAAAGCAAATTGGGGTTTAGAGAAAAGTATTAACAATAACTTTCCAGTAGTTTCTGATATCTATTCAAGAAGTATAGAATTTCCTCATGAAACTCTTCTAGCATCAAAAATTAAACTAGATTCGATAGTAGAATATATTAAATCGTTAAAATAAGATTAAATAATATTACTTTTATAATATTTTTAAAAAAAAGTTAAAATTTTTTAAGAAAGAATTCAAATTAATTTCTAATAGCTTAAAATTTGGATCTTGGGAAAACTATGACAGAAAAAAAAGACCATTTTATGTTGAAATGGAATGATGACAAGGGTCAATTTGTACCGATCGAATCTGACGCCGACATGAACGAAGGAATTTTTATAGAACTGGCTGACGAAACCAAATGGAGATATTTTTATATAAAAGGCGCATCATTAATAGCTCGTCGTACCGCGTTAAGAGCTGCTAATGGAATATCAAAAACTGGGTATGTTCACCCTAAAACAAATATGCGATATGGTGTTGAATGCGAACTATTAGAAGAAATATCACCATATGAAGATATGCCTGATACTCTTAGAAAATCTCAACGTTCTTGGTATAAAGGCGAGTATAAACAATACTAAATAAAAAAATTTTGTTTTCTTTTCCTTTCTTCTTTTAAAATAAATAACTTGTAAAAATTAATTATTGAGTCACTTCTTCGACTTTTTTAGTCTCAGCGCTTTTATACATTGAATCTACAATTTGAAGTATCTTTTGAGCATACTTACTATCTGTCAAAGGCTTTTTATTTTGAATTATACAATCAATAAAGTGACTGATTTCTTGCTGATAACCAAAAGACCAAGATTCTTCCGGAACTGGAAATGTCCACCCTTTAGTTGTTGAGGCTTTTTCGACAGCATATCCATAGCCTTTTTCACTATATACATTAATTAAATTACTAAAAGTTGGTGCGGCTTTAATTTGACCTTCAGTTCCAAATAATTCAAATCTCATGTCATGACCCCCCGGGGCAGTCCATGATTCCTCTATAACAACGTGAGCATCATTTTCAAAATATAGTATTCCCACTGCATTATCCTCAACTTCACACGCACCAAACTTTTCTCTCACAGGAATAGTTGTTTTTGTTTGACAAAAAACTTCTGAAACATCACAATCTAAGTACCAGACTAGACAAGCTATATCATGAATGCCTAAATCTATTAATGCACCGCCACCCGCTTTAGCTTTTTTATAAAACCACTCAGAATGAGGTCCCGAATGTTGTTCTTTTCCTCTCCCCATATAAATTGTTCCAAGGGTGCCCTCATCAATAATTTCTTTTACTTTACTATATGAGGGAGCATACATAATATTCTCGCAATAAAATATCTTTCGGTTAGATGATTTTTCTGCATCTAACATCTCTTCTCCCTCTTTTATATTTCTCGCTAATGGTTTTTCAACAAGGGCGTGTGTCCCGGAATTTAAGATATCTAAAGTGACATCTTTATGCAAATAATTAGGGAGACACACAGAAATTGCGTCACATTCCAACTTTAATAAATCTTTATAGTCACCAAATGGTTTACCTGCAATTTTCAACTTCTTCATAAAGTCTTTTGCTTTTTCTATAGAGGACGCTGCGATTCCCACAATCTCCACATTTGGTACTAAATTATACGCATAGAAATGATCTTTTGCACTAAAACCAGAACCAATTATGCCTACTCTAATTTTCTCCATCTTAAACATCTTTTTAAATTATATGAACTACACTTGAATTTCTAATAATTTAATGTGATGTTTAAGTTTTGTTCCAAAATTCTAAGGGGGATAGAAATTCTTTAATTTTAGAAAAAGGACATACCATAATACAATTTCCACAATCACTAGAATTTTCAACCCAAAATTCAAAACATTTTTCTACATCAACATAATATTTTTTAACTCCACGATTATTAGATATTGTTGGTGCAATAAACGTAGGATTCTTATCTTTTGTAATCGCATTAGTTTCACAGGCTTCAGCACATTTAAAACAGTTCTTACAGTAATTTTTAATTTTTTCAATAAATCCGTGGTTTGGCATATCCGAAATTAATGGTAAATCTGTAAAGACCTTACATATACGCACTCTTGGACCAAATTCAGGAGTAAGTAGTAACCCATTTCTACCTAAAGCGCCAAGTCCAGCATCAATAGCTAATGGTATACTAAGGGCAGTATCATTACCACATTGAATAGCTCTATACCCTAAATTTCTAATAAATTCACCTAAACATGAGATAATAAATGCCATTTTTGAATATGCAATTGCAGAAGCTGCAGCTGCTGGTTGAGTTGGGGCTGTTGAGATTGCATCTTCATTCATTTCAACCCCCATTACTATCACTTTATTTATTCCCTCTGGTAATTCTATAGGGTTATTGTATATCGAATCTGTAGCTTTTCCTTCACGAACCTCTTTTTTTGCTTCAGCCTCACTAGTATGTTCAGGTCTTACAAATCCTGTCTTGTAAATCCATTTTTCATTAACGTCTGCAATACCCACTAAAGATGCTCCATAGAATTTTGCTGCTTTTTTTATAGTTTTCGTGAAGCTTTCTGGATTTTCAATCTTATATTTAAGTTTCATCCAATTTACACCGTAACCAATATCCTTTAAATCTTTTCTTTCCCATGCGAAAGCATAAGGAAATCTTTCATACACAGTCCAACCCGCCGCTACTAGAGCGAAATCTAATCTTGAATAACCATCTTTCTTTGAATTAATATGTTTCTCAATATTTGTATCGATCATTTTTTGATAAGTTGGTAAAGTATTGTCCCATAGGCTTCTAAATAACATATTATTTTTCTCCTTAAAACGCTTGTAAAGCGTATTATCTATTTTATAAGGATTCTCTTTTTCTTTGATCATTTTCTTATTGCACCTTTATACTATTAATTGATGTGTATAATTAATGTAAACTAAAGTAAAAAATAAGTAAAATAATTTAATTTTTAAGATTCTTTATTATTTTTCTTCTAATTTCCAGACTCCATAGATTAAAATGCTTAAATCGATTAGCAAAGCAATCCTCATAATTTTTTGTCCTATTACCATTATACTACGACTAGCAGATACTCCGATTAACCCTACTAATAGAGTTACAAAGAATATAAAAAAAAACATAGTAAAAATACATCCTAAATTCTTAGAAAATTTGTCACTTAAGAATAATGTTATCGAATATGAAATTCCCATTAGAAAGAGAGATGGATATCCAATATAAACAAAGATCCAATGATGTACATAAAAAATATCAGCAGGCGTAAATATAATTCCAATTATAGCTATTGAAGATAACACCCCAAAATAAGAGCCGATTTTGCTAGTTTTACTTTCTAATTTTGATCCTTTAAATATATCCATAATCACCAGATAAAATAAAATCATGGTAATGGCATGTATACCATAAGCGAATGAAAAGAATATCATGGAGATTGGATTAGGTTCACCATTCCAAGCTGTTACCCTTCCTAAATCACTGAAAGTATTCCCCCAAAATGAATATCCAACGATTGATGTGTTATCCCTTATACCACCAGGATAAGTAAACATGGCTATAGCAATAAGTACAATGTAAAAAATAATCCCTGAAAAGGCGAGAAGATACACCCTCTTATTTGGTAATTTTAGATTCATAATCTTAACCAATTTCTTTTAATTTTTCATTGTATTTTTATTAATAATATTTGATCTTTAATACTTTATAATAGTTTAATTTTTAATTATCTCTTAGAATTGATGCAAGAATGAATAAAGAAAAGAGTTTTATAAATCAAATAGGCATGGGAATTGACCAGCATGGGCATAATAATGATTGCACCAATGCTTCTATAAAAGCAATTAAAAACGCAATTTCTAATAATTGTTTAATTGGTTTAAGTGAGATATGTGGCCTAAAAAAACCAAATGATTTATCAAGAATGAAGGTTCATGTAAAAATTGGAGCACCATACCCAGAAAATATTACTGAGAACAAAATTTTAAAAGCAATACCTTTCGGCGAAAAAACTTTAGAAGTTGTAAAAGGAGGATTAATAGCACAAGGAATTATGATTAAAGAATTAGGAGATACTTCAGATAAGATTATTGTATGTAATGCGGCTGTAAATGTCTCAATCAAGGATAAATAATCAATACCATTGTCAAAACTTCAAATTTTCTAATCCAATCTCTTCTTCAGCATATTTCCTTAAAGCTTCCCATTGTTGGTCTGAAGTCCCGTAGTATTTAAATACCGCAATTCCTAACCCAAAATCAAAACCTCTCATTTGTTTTAGCATTTCTTTAACATTACACTCTACCGAATTTGTGACAGACAGAACTGGAGCTTTGAACTCCTTAGCTCTTTTTTTCATGTTTCTAATAAAATACCAATAGAATAAATCAGCAACCTTACCCCAATACCACCCATCATCTCTTGTGCCCATCAAATAAGGATATTCCATAGGTGAAACAATATCCAGAATTGAAGATAATTTAGTCCAATCTTGTCCCAATCTTTTTCTTGAGAATAGTTTTTTAGGTCCTGGAAGACAGAACCAGCCAGAAACACAATTTTTATTTATCGATTTTATAGTATTATGGAGCTTTTGAGCGTAATGTGCTATAGTATCAGCCTTAAAATCATACCAATCATTACTCTTTAACAATTTTGGTTTATTTCCATATTTATCTCTGAATTTTTGTATACAACGGTGACAAGTGCACAAATCTGTAAATGCTCCGTCATATCTAATATAATCAGCAAAGAAACCCTTAATGGAATAATCTTTTACAACTTCTTCAGCAAGGGCTAATAAGTAGTTTTGATGCTCACTATTAGGACACATAAAGCTTGTTAAAGGAATATATCCTTTACTTCGTGTATCTCGAGATTTACCAGCTTTTTCATCAATTTGTTCGGTTAAAAAAGGTATTTTTTTCTGATAATCCTTAAAAGAAATCCCTTCAGGTAAATCAATTCTCATTTCACCTTCAATATGTGTCGAAATTTCCCCCTCTTTGTATTTAATCCCATGCTTTTCTCCACTTTTTCCATGAACACTTACTCTTTCTGGGTGTAAATACCCTTGGTAGGCATCATTCATACTTGTGAATGACACATTTATTTTAATGTCACTTTCCTTTCCAGCATCACAAAATTCTCCCAAGATGTCTCGATCTGTTGGGTTCCAGCCCACATTTGTATCCCAAGTACAAGCTCCATCTGTATCTTTAATTACAATTCCAAGAGTATTAAAATGTGCCCTTTCAAGTTTATTCATGATTTCAGCGACATTTAAATCCTTTTCTACGAATTCATAGTCTAACTTTCTAAAACCTTTTGGTCCTCTTATAGGCATTAATCCCATTGCATAAGTTTTTTTTGCTCCAAAATGGTTAATAAAAGCATCAATCTTATGCGATTCAATTTTAAAATATTTTGACCATTCTAGTTTTCTTACCATGATAGATGTAAATTAATCAAATAAGAATAAAGATATTAATCATGGATAAATACATTATTTTAAATGACAAATCTATAAATTATAATGACATAAAATTTTAAACTAATATTATAATCTTTTTAATATATCACTTCAAATTATTTTAAATAATAAAAAAAAGATATTTAATATAGAAATCTTAATAGTGATTAAATCAAAAAAACAAGGAATCAGTTTTAATATAACAAAATTACAAAAAGGCATATCCAATTATAAAACATTTCAGTAAATTGAGGTATTTTAGCTAATGTATGATGCAACATATAAAATCGTAATTTTTGGAGATGCCGGTTGTGGTAAAACTACTTTAACTCAAAGATTTTTAACCAATTTGTTTAAATCCGATTCAAAGATGACTATAGGAGTAGATTTTGAAGTTAAAAGCCTAGAAATCAATGGAAAAAAGATTAAACTCCAAATTTGGGATTTTGGCGGCGAAGAACGATTTCGATTTTTATTACCTACCTATGTAAGAGGAGCTAATGGAGCCCTATTTATGTATGATGTTACGAATTATAGTTCATTGGCACATATAGATGATTGGTTAATGGTAATAAGAAGAGAACTTAGGGTTGAAGAACAATTTCCTATAATAGCAGTAGGTGGAAAAGCAGATCTGATTGATGATCGCGAGGTTTCTGGAGATGAGGGCATTAATATTGCTAGATCTAGGAGCGTAGATGGGTTTATAGAATGTAGTGCGAAGACGGGCGAGAATGTAGAAGAAACATTTGAGGCTCTATCTCGATTAATGATGCAAAACTCTAATTTGGTTTAGAAGAAAATGTGAGACATTTCCTTAAATTTAAAATTTTATACTTATTCTTAAATAAAATTAGAGTATTTCAAAACCTAATTTCCTTTTTTCATTCTTTGCTTTGTTCTTCTAATGTCAATTTCTGCTTTAATCTTAAATCCTTTCTTCTAAGTGATACCATAATTTGAAAGTCAAGGTCTTTTTTGTAAACATCAGCGCACTTTACTATTTCCTTAGCGATATTCTTCTCAAAATCATCATTTTTAATATTGATCCCGTTAAACATTGGTATTTCTGCGAAATTTTCAATCAAATTTTCAACTAACTCTTCTGGTAATACGTCTGATCTGTCTTTAACTGCTACACCAATTATTTCTTCTAATTTACTATAAATTTCTCTCTTACTAAATTGACAAAGTACGCATTTTGAGCTTCGATATTGAAATATTTTTATTATAATTAACCCTATAAGGAATTTAGAATTTCGAATTAAAATCTCTTTATCTCCACTGCCATAATCGCTTATGTATTGGTGTACATACTTTTCAGCATTAATATATAACTTAGAAAAGTTTATCGCTCTATCAAAATAAGCTGGAACTATACAAAAGATTCGAGTAAACCAAAACGGTTTGATTCCTACTGGTGGATCTTCATAGAAAATATAATATACAATTCTCCCATCTCGTTTTTTATATAAAGTAGACTCCTTTTTTAGCATATTTAAATAAGTAGAGATTGTAGAACGAGCAATATCTTTAAAATAACGTTTATATTCTTCCTCGACTTCGCCAGTTGTAATTTTTTTCTTTCCTACCAAATAAAATTTTAATAGAATCCCTAAGATCCGATTTTCATGAAGGCGTCCAGTCTTTATCTGTTGTTCTTCTGATTCATCTTCTCTTATTTGATATAAAAAAGCTATTTCTGGTGCGAAATCTTGAATAACCTTATCTAAACGCTTAAGTTTAGAATCCGTAATTTGCGTTGCTTCTAATTTCGCGCTTTCTATTAATAACTTTTCTATTTCTGCTTTTTCAGACAATATTGAAATACTCTTTGAATTGTATTAATTATTATCTAGTATTATTATTAAAAAATCCTTAATGTCTTAATAAAAATTTGTATTCTACTATCCTAGAATATTTAGCTTTATTTATCTTTCTATCAATTACTGTAATATTTTGAAATATATTGAAACATTATATTTTTTACTTTTTAATATAATTCTTTTTAAATTAATTAGTTAAGTTTATGTATTTAAAAATAGAGAATAATAAAATATAGAATTGGATAATTCTTTTAACAATTATCTATAAAAAATATTAAGCGTTTCCATATTTCTCTTTCCATATAGGATCAGCTTCTTGTAATGTTCTTCTTTGGACTTTTCCAATTAAATTTTTCGGTAGTTCACCAATAATTGCTACTTTGTGTGGTACTTTATAATGTGCCATGTTTTTTTTCGCCCATTCCTTTATTTTCTGAGGTGAACAATTACAATCCTCTTTGATTGCAACCCACGCTTTTATTATTTCTCCATACTCCTCATCAGGAAGACCAGCAACAGCTACTTCTATAATATCTGGGTGTTTCATCAATAACTCTTCAACCTCTTTAGGGAAAACGGAATATCCTTTATATTTAATAAGTAGTTTTTTTCTATCTCTAATTTCTATTGTTCCATCTTCATTCATAAACCCTATATCTCCAGTTAAAAGCCATAATTTTCCCTTATATTCAAATATTGTTTCACTTGTTTCTTCAGGTTTATCAAGGTATTTTGACATTACTTGAGGTCCAGATATACAAATTTCACCGGAATGTTCAATACCAAAATTTGTGTCTTCAGGATTTCCTGTGCATATTGGATCCTTTTTAAAATTATTAATATCCCAAATCCCCCATTCTGTTCCCGTAAATGGCATTCCTATACTTCCAATAGGGCTTTCTCCAAACAAATTTCCTGCACTTACAGCAGGACTCGCTTCTGATAGACCATATCCTTCTACAATTCGCCCTCCTGTATTTTCAACAAAAGCATCTCGAACTGGTTCGTGCAATGGACCCGCGCTTGAAATACATAAGATCAACTTTCCCAGTACTCTAGGAAATCTTCTTTTAAGATTTTTAAGTTCTGCGAGTTTTTTAAATAATATTTCAGTACCCGCATAGATTAATCCTTCTTTACAAGGCAATTTCTCGATTTGTTCACATAGTACAGCTTGAGAAGGAGGTGTTGGAAAAAGCATTATCCAACCTCCTATCGCTAAAGTTGTATTCATAACTATAGTATGGGCAAAACTATGGAATAATGGAAGCGTACCGATATTCCCAATTCCTGGTCTTTCTCCTCCTAACCATAATTTACATTGCTTAGTGTTTGAGACGACATTAAAATGAGTTAATACTGCTGCTTTTGGTAAACCTGTTGTTCCCCCAGTCATAATATATGTTGCAGGATGTTCTTTTACATCAATATTAACTTTTGAAACGCTTGGTTTCGTTTTTATGAGTTCATTATATTTAAGTGCACCTAAGAAATCTACTTTACCAGTAGGAATTTTTTTTACAAATTTACCTATAGCTTTTTTTATACCTCCAAATTCTGTTAAATCTGCAAGATTAGTATACACAACAATTTCTATTGTTGAATCTTGAATTATTGGTTTTATTGAGGATTCATATGAAGCATCTAAAACAATAAGCATTTTGGGCTTAATTATATCAAATTGATGGAGAACTTCCATTGGTAGATAAGTAGGATTAATTCCACTAGCAATTGCACCAATTCTAGTAATGGCATAATACGCAACGATATATTGAGGGCAATTAGGCATAAATAACGCTATAACATCACCCTTTTTAATTCCTAAATTAGCTAAAGCAGTAGCAAATGACTTTACATAATTTTGAAATTGTTTATAGGTAATCCAAGTATCTAAAAACCAAATAAAGTTTTCTTTTGAATATTTTTCAATTTGTTCATCCAATAACTCATTTAGCGTTTTCTCTTCAAAAATTGTGTTAAATGGAACGCCTTTTGGCCACCATCTCTTAAACCATCGTTTATTTTCGTTAACATTAAAGGGTTCTTGCATTTTTAATGCCATCTTTTACTCACGGAATTTAAAATAATTATTGATCTTTATATCATTTACATTTGTAAAAATTTAAAACTTTTTACCATCCAAATGAATGAAAAAATAATAGTTCAATTTAAAATTCGTCACAATCTATACAAAATTCCAGAAAATTTAAAAAAAGAAAAAAAAATGAAAAAATGATATAATTTTAAAATCTTTGATCCTTTCTTCGCTTGATTAATATGGTTGCAACGCCAACTAATCCAACTCCAGCAATCAAAACAATTAAAGCCCAGAATCCTTCACTTTCGAACACCATGTAAACTGAGAAGGTAGGATCGTGGAAAATACCTAAACCAGTTCCGTTAAATTCAGGATAACAGACAGCATATACCATTACATTGAATTCTGTTGAAATCCTTATATCTGAAGCAAAGGTTTGTGATTCGGTACCATCTCCTAATTCAAATGTGTCATGTCTCTCCATTTCCCATCTCCATAACTCAAGCGGTAAAATACTTGTACTTGCATTATATTGAGGTGCTGTTGATTTATCCGTCCCAAGTTGATAATAGAGCCCTGCAATATCGACAAAATCTAACTTTTGGCTTGTGTGTCGGCCAATATAATTTCCTACTTTTACTTCATGACTTTCTGCATAATAATCTTCGGTTGGATCCAAAATCTCTTCTGGTTTATCTGGTTCTCCTTCCAAAGCCACATTTAGATGGAAATGCAACACAGTTGATACATAAATAATTGCCAAATCTAATCCTAGGATAATAGAGTTAGGCCCATTTCCGTCGTTCCAAGGAGCAAATTCTTGATCTAATTTAACCACACCTTTTGCAACCCCTAATTCATCATCTACTGTTGGTTCAAAGGTAAAACCAAAGTAAATAGAAGCAAGTTCTTCCTCTGGGGCTTTTAAATATGAGTCTAAATCAACAAACATGGGTACAGCCGATACATTAACATTATTTAATGTTATACCCCAGGAAATGCTTTTTTCTCCTACATTAGGTTTAGGCGTATTAAAATCAAAATTCCCAACAGTGCCTAAAATTATTCCATGAGTGAGTTCAGAATGATCAGGGATTTGGATAGGATCACCTGCGGCATCCAATACTGTTTCACCGAGATTATTGGTCACATTTACATAGTTAGCAGAAATTTGCTCATCTGCGTTTGCATCATCGTACAAGAAAGCCCCCGCTAGATGATGTGTAAATAAATAGAACTCAATATCACATCCACCAAAGGCACTAGCAATTGCTTGTTCTGGAGATCCTGAAGCGCCTGTTGCAGCATTAAGAATCTCAGCTACATCAATATGGAGTTCGAAATTTTTCATCCATAGCTGGATTAAATCAAAAGAAAATTGAGTCCAAATAGTTTCGGCTAAGTCTCCTGGTGCGGTTGGTCTCAATAACCATTGCATGTAACTATCTTGTCTTGTTAGGGCGGTACTGTTCCAATCTGCTCTTACTGTGGTATTTACACGAGAATCATCTTCACCACCGATTTTATAATCAGGACCAGAATAGTACCAATCTTTATCAATATCATAAGTAATTAATGGAGTGATGTTTAATTTCTGCCATGTGATAGGATTTAGTACAAATAATTCGTCTCCAGTGAATATATCATTTATATGAATTAAAAACCATGTAATTGCGCTAATTCCTTCCCGAATAAGATCTAGAGTTATTTGTCTTCCCAAAGATTGTAGTCCTATAATCCTTCTGACAACACCGAGTAATCTAGTTATAGCATTAATAAAAGATTTGTCGCTATCCCATATAATAAGGGTTACTGCTGCGCCTACTTCTAGATCGTATACATAGCTTCCAGATTTCGTAATTTCACAATATGCAAATCCTTGATCTTCTGGAACTTCATACTCATTAGGAAGAAGATAATATTCTTTATTATTTTCAGGTGTAAATGTTTTCTCATCTGATATTGTGCTAGTCGTAGTTGCATTTAAAACATACACATTATCTAATATCTGATAAGAATCAAGATCTAATCCTTGCTGCAATAAAGTTTCAAAAATAGTTCCAAGGATACCCCCTGCATAACCTAAGTTATTGCTAAATATTCCCCCAAAACCCCCCAAAAAACCTTGGAAAATACCTACATCAAGTTGGTTGAAATTAAAAGCGTCATCATAATCTTTTTCCTGTCCCATAGCTACCATAGGCATTGCGAAAACTGAAGTAAGGACAATTGTAATGACCATTATCGTTTTTGTATTTAAATTTTTCATGTTTTTCACATATTCTTATTAATTTTAAATTATGAATTGTATTAAGGTAATAATCAAAATCTGAGTTTTTAATAATTTTTATTCTAATATAGTAGAATCTTTAATCATTTGGACATTCAATAAAATATATTAGAGAATTGAGCGTTAAAATCGTTTGAATAATTATTTCCTTATACATATTATAATTACTTTAAAATAGAACCATTATTAATCAATTTAAAATGAGAAATATTTTCTATACAGAAAAAAGAATTATTTCTTTATCTTAAAATGGTTTATTTCTGATTAGAAAAAAATTTAATTTTAAATTTTTATTCAGCCACTAAAAAGGTATAAAAAAACACAATAATGTATAATACTGCTGAAATAATCAAACTCCACACTCTAAGGAATCCAGATATTTCTGTTGTTGAGAAAATAACATTTGAGCCAATAAATACGGCTGCTATTATATATCCAAATAAGTGACTTTTAAAACTGACTATTTTCGTCTTTCCTTGAAAAAAGTTAATAATTGAGATGAGAATTATAAATACAAATCCGGCCATATAAAACAAATCAATTACTTCATATCCACCAAAATCTAAAAACAAAAAAAACCCAAATAATCCAATTTCAAGAACTTTGACGTTCCAGAAACTCTCCCTTTTTGAAGATTCTACAAAAAGTTGTTCATATTCACTTATTCCAGAATTTAAAAATAATAAAACAAAAGAACCAATAGCTAATGCGGTAAACAATGAATAAGAAATTGTAAAAAGTATGTCAAGATTGGGTACCCAAATTACTTTCCATAGGAATAGTGCTAAAGTAAAAAATTCGGGTAGAACTATTATTCCACAGAATATAGGAAGAATTGCTGCAATTCCCATCATGATCCAAGTTATTAAAGAGACTTTAGTATCTTCTTCCCATCTTTTTTTTCTGAAAGTTGTCAATCTCCATGCAAAGGATGCAAAACTTAATACAGCAATTATCGGGGTAATTATGGGAAATATAAAGATAAAAAGAATATATACTGCATTGATTCCATAAAAGAACTTTAATCTTGAAGGGACAACACTAATAGTTGTATCAAAATCATCGAGAGTGGAAGCAAAGCGATTCACGAATAGAATCAAAAAGAACAACCATGAAATACTAAATACAGTTGGGCATAGTACTTTTATTAATACTGTTTTGAGTGTTGGATCATTTGAAAACCATAAATTGAAATTAACTAAGTTATATATTAAAAAAATTATGATAGGAACTAAAAAAATTGAAACCAAAACGATTAAGCGACTGAGTAAAATTCCTTTTATTTCTCTTGACATAATCTGTATTAATACATTGAATTTTTAATATTAATATAAAATACTATAATTTAATAATTAATATATTTTATATCGAATTATTTAGGAGTTTTAAAAAAAAAACAATTCAGGGATTTATATTTCAATAACTTGAAAAATAATATATTTCTATTTTTTAGCTCCACAATTAGTGCAAAATAAATCATCTGTAGTAAATTTAGCTCCACAATTGCTACAAGTATCCATTGAAGTTAGGTTTATAGTTTTTTCTTCAACAATTTCTGGTAGGAACATTTCAGAAGTTTTGGTAACCTCTTTTTTGACTTTCACTTTCTTTTTCTTTTGTTTTTGTTCCCCTTCCTTACCTTTATATCTTAAACTTCCTATAAATGCTCCAAACACAGCTCCAACTAAACAACCTTCAAAAATTGCAGTAAGAACAGCAACAAGATACGGTAAACTTGATAATCCCCATAGTAGTCCATCTAATATTACTGCTCCTAATGGAAATGCTATAGCTAATATAATGTAGGGCACAGTAAAAATAATCGCATAACCTATTCCTATTGCTAGACTAGTATGTAAACCTCCACGTGGAGAGTGAGCAAAAAGCCCACTTGTTATGGCACAACATAAAATCCAAGGAATTGTTATTGCGATGAGTAACATCACATCATCAGGACGATAAAAAAGACACCAGTGTATAGGAAATAAAAATATAAGTACAATACCAATTAACATTCCGGCCAGAAATTGTATAAAAATTCCTAATCCACCAAGACCAAGAGCGCTCATTAAATTAGCAATTGCATCATCTATATTCGCAATTAATCCACCTGTTACGCCCTCTGTGAGATTGAGAAACCGAAATGAAATGTATGCCATAGGAATAAGACAACACATCCCTGCACAACCTGATTTTATTACACGCCCCCATCCCATTTTTATCCCCTTTCCATAAGTGATTGAATGATTTTAATTTCCTTATTACTAATCAAAAATACAAGGCATATTTATATTTTTGGCATAAAAATCAATCTAAAATTTAGCTGATATTATTATAATAAAACCTCAAGAGTATAAAATACCAATATTATTTAAGGATTAATTAACATTTTAAAAAAAGATTTAAAATTAAAGTTAAAAAATGAAGAATAAATTTATTGAATTTTAGTTATTCGACCAGAATCCATACGTATTGTTTTATCTCCATATTTAGATAAATCTCTATGAGTCACTACTAAGATTGTGGTTTCCATTTCTTTATTTATTTTTTTAAGTAAATCCATGACTTGCTTTTCTGATTCCGGATCAAGGTTTCCAGTAGGTTCATCAGCCAAAATAACTCTTGGTCTATGAATGATTGCACGAGCGATACCACATCTCTGCTTTTCGCCACCAGACATTTGAACAGGATAGTGATCCTTACGATCGAGTAAATCAACATCTCTTAAGGCTGTAATTGCTCTATTTTCAATCTCTTTTTGACGTAATACTGTTGGCCATAAAACTGATTCTACATTTTCAATCGCTGTCAACGTATTAACAAGATTAAAATCTTGAAATACGAACCCAATTTTCTGTCTTCTGAGTTTGCTTAATCTATCCTCAGTTGCCCTAGCAATATTTTCTCCATCAAAAATGATTCTACCAGAATCTGGTAAATCTAGTCCCGATAGAACGTTGAGAAGTGTTGATTTTCCACAACCAGTTGGACCTTGAATCATAACAAATTCTCCGGATTTGATTTTTAAATTCACATCTGCTAACGCTCTAATAATCGCACCAGCTCTTCTGTATTCTTTATTAATATCTACAGCTTCAATCATAATATTTTTATCAGATGACATTTTTCTCTAACCTCCTTACTCACCTACTTTTTTTAGTGCTATTATTGGGCGCACTTTAAGAACCTTTCTATATACTAAAATAAAAGCAATTAATTGAACAATAATAAATAATGCGCTTGTAATTATCACTGGAAGTAGTCCGACTAGGATTTCGTTAATACTTGTTAGAAATCCTTCTGAGTGTAAATAAGCCAAAGCAGCAGTATAATGAAATAACACTTCAATAACAATTAAAAATCCGACTATAGTAGTAAACAGAATCATTCCTGAAACCAAAGATAATATATTTTTATTTGTATATCCAATACATTTGAAGGTTGCCCAAACACGCCTCTTTCTTGAAACTAAAATCCATGCATAAAGTAATGAAAGAATTAAAGAAGTACCAAAAAAAATAGCTAGGAGATATCCTGCTCCAACTAGATCTCCACTAACTGCTAATTCCCAGAAGAGGCTCGTTAAAAATATTAGTATTGTATATATAAGTGTAAATATTATAAAAACTTTCTTTTCTCGTAATGATAAAAGAATAGCCTTTCTCCACATTCTAAAAGCCAATTAATTTCACCATGCTTTTTTCAATTTATTTTTAAATTATATTTAAATTTATGATTGATTTTATTTATGTTATTATAACAATTTAATAATAAATATTTGGTGGAAATGTCCGAAATTGAAGCTATAATTGATGATTTATTAAACGAAGAAACTAATATTTTTGGTGTCGCTATAATTAGTAAAGATGGCAGAATAATAACTCAAACAGAAAATTGGGATTTAACTAATGATCTTGATCTAATTAATGAATTACTTAATCAGAAGCTACAGTTGGGACAAAAGGGAATAAGTAGTATTACAATTCAAGGTATTAAGTATATGATAGTAGAGAACACAGAAGAGAGAAAAATTGGGACAAATATTACTGGTAAAGGGCATCTTATTATTTGTCCTGTTCCAATAGGAGGTACTGGGGCATTAGTTTGTTATATAAATCCTCAAGCAGGTCCTAGAGATGCGCTCTTTGCAGCTCAAGATTATGCTTTAAAACTCAGCAGTCTTATTTAATTTTTTTTATCTTTTTTAAACTATAGAACTCCAATAAGTAGCTAAGAGTTTTTTTAAGCTAGATTTAATCTTACTTATTTCACTTTTTTTGGAATTACTTGAAAAATCTAAATATTCAAAAGGAGGAGGTTCATACTTCTCTTTTAACAAAGCTTTAATCACAGAATGTACGCAAACAGGTAATCCTATTAAACTATAACCCCCTTCCAGTATAAAAGCTAATTTGCCTTCACAAATATCCTCAGCAATTTTCAATAATTTCTCAGTAAATTTATAATATGATATCGTTGTTAATAGACAGTTTCCTATTGGATCAGCAAAATACATATCAAAACCCGCGGCGATTAAAATGAGATCTGGTTTATATTCTGTTAAAATAAGCTCAAGTAATTCTAAAGATTCCAAAAAATCATTATCATTAGAATTTAAAGGTATTGGAAAGTTGATACTTTTCCCAAGCCCCTCTCCCGTACCTAATTCATCAATAAATCCTATTTCACCTTCCACAAAATCATACTCATGAATGGAGAAATATAATACACTTGGATCATCGTAGAAATATTGGACAAGACCATCCCCAAAATGAGCATCTATATCGATTATTGCTATTCTTTTAGTATACTGAAGCTTTTCTCGTAAAAAGATTATAGAATTTGCTATATTATTAAAGATACAAAGCCCAGAAGCAGTTTCTCGCAAGGCATGATGTCCTGGGGGTCTTATAAGTGCAATTGATTGATTAACTTCATGATTTATTACACTAGTAATTGCATTTATAGCACCTCCTATAGCTTTTTTAGCTAATTCAAATGTATCTTCAGTGACATACACTTCCTCACCTAATAATCCATTTCCCCTACTTGAAAGAGCTTTAATTGAATTAATATGATATTTTGTATGTGCTAAATGAATAATGTCTTCTTCTACTGTGCTTGGTTTTAACTTAACAATCCTCTCATTTTTAAAAATCTCATTCTTTTCTAAATAACTTAAGATTGATTTAATTCTTAAGGGTGTTTCATACGAAAGAAATGTAGGATATGGATAAGGGGGTACGTTTTTTGTCGCAAAATCCTCATCAACAATAATTCCAATTTTATTTTTTCCTGTCATTGCACAAGTAAAACTAGTCAAAAATACCTAAATTATTATAATAACAATTACATACATTTATTTTAAATAAATTCTACTTTTATCACTAAAATAAAGTGGTTATTATGGACGTAATGGTAATTTTTCTCACAATATTATTAAACGCGCTACCAATACTTATTTTGATTATACCTTTATTTTTCATTTGGAAAAAAATTGTAGGTAAATTATATTTTAGAATTTTTTTAGGAATTGTAGTATTCTATTTGATTTATTGGATCTTACCAATTATTTTTCAAATTAATGCTGAACCTAAAGAATTAACTGGAGGAAATATAGCTTTAACAATTCAGTTTATTGGTGCACGTATTGGAACATTACTAACCTTGTTTGCGACATATCCACTGGTTACTTTACCGTTTATTTTTTTTGTAGCTCCCTTTATTTCTTTAATAATTGTATGGAATCGGTTGAGAAAAGAAGAAGGTTCTATAAAAGAGAATTTGAAACAAATAACTTATCATTTAGATAGGAGTCCATTTAAAATGATACGAGACGAAATTTTTAAAAATGATTTTACAAGGGAAAAGGAAATTCTTAAATTAATGGTCGTACTATTACCTATTTCTCTCTACATACTGCAAGTAATATTATCTGTTTCTGGGTTAGAACATGAATCTCTCACATCCGGAAATACTGCATTGGGATGGTTTCTCGAGATCTTATTTGTTTATCTTGCTACTTTTATATTTAGTATTGAATTAGTTTTTAGCTCTAAAATTGCATTAAAAGGTAAATATATTGGAGAAGAGATAAGGAGGCAAACTTTTAAAAGTCTATACACAGTTGGAGCTCCTATATCAATTTTATCAATTTTATTGTTTCTTGCTCAATATTTTGATTCAATTCTCATAATCATCTTTTTCTTCGCTTATTTTATTATGGCTTCGATAATTTTTGTTTTATTCCTCAAGGTCTTCGAACCAATTTCTATTCTTATTTTAGTAAAATTAATTGATTGGTGGAAAAATAAAAAAGAAAAAATGAAAAACATTGATTCTGGCAATATTTTGCTCATCATCTTCTATGGTTTAATTTCAATTGGATTTTTCTTTGTAATATATTTAGCAATCTCCAGTTTTATCTTTGTTCCATATTTTAATGATCCAGATATATTAACACAAGCAAATTTCATAGAGCCTAGTCCAAACCTAATAAACTCCTTAAAATTTGAATTACTGATTTCCTTAGGGTTTTTACAAGTTCTTTTACCAGTTATAATTGTAGGACTATTCCTCTCTAAAAGCCTTAAATATACCAAAAGTAAGTTTATCGGTTATATTATTTATCTACCAATTATTATTATTATTTCGATCTTTCTTTATACTGCGCAAGAGTACTGGTTAACTGGCGATATAATTAAATTCATGGTTAATGGCTCTTTTTTCTTAACATTTCGAACCGCTAGTTTAAGTGCAGCATTTTCAGGTATTTTGAATGGATTAGCTATACCGTATTTATATACTCGATATATATTCAACGTAATTATATGGAGCCTGATAATTTATTACATAGGAAAATCATTTAAAAGTAAAATGATCTCGATAGATGATCAACATCAAGAAAAAATTATTTTCAGTACTATTGGTGATTTCATTAAATACGATGATTATGATCAAAGTAAGATTCAATACTTAATAACAAAGAATGAAGAAATTATCAGAGAAAGTATAGATAAAGAACGTGAAGAGGTAAAATCAATTTTAAATAAGCTAGAAGAAGATATATTTCTGAAGGAATTAAGACCTTTAGAAGAAAATGAAAAAAAGCGATTTTATTTTACATTAAGATATCTTTTTAACAATAATCTAATTAGTATATGGAAACCAGAGTTAAGCTATATCTTTGAACCCGTAGAAAAACAAGGGCTTTACATTATATATGATGATGGACGAGGAGTCTATAATTTTCCTTTCCAAAAAGATGTTGATCAAGATCCAGGACTCGTCTCTGGTATGTTCTCTGCCATTACTTCCTTTATTAAAGAAATGACGAAATCTACTGAAGCATTGAAAAAAATTGACCATGGAGATATTACTATTCTCTTAGAGTATGGTGATCGTATATTTGGTGCTCTTTTCATAAAGGGAACTCAATCTGCTGAAGTAAGAGCTCCCTTAAAAGAATTTGTTACTTGGTTTGAAGAAAAATATCGAAATATTTTAAAAGATTGGACGGGAGCACTCCAACATTTTAAAGCGGACGAAAACGATAAAAAGATTGAACAAATTTTTAAAGAAGATTAATTATAGATTTCTTTAAAATTACTTTTTTATTAGAATACTTCTGTAAAAATCTTTTTATAACCCAATATCAAAATAATATATTATGGATATTTTTAACTTAATTAAAATAATTACAGCTGCTCTAACAGTTATAATTTCATTTACAGTAGGATTTCGTGTGTTTCGTCTAAATCCGGGCAATTTATTGAATAAATGGTTTACCTTATTCTTTATCTCCTCTTCCCTCGGATTTTTAACTTATACATTTTACCATTTAATACTAAATAATTCACAGATTATTATTCCGATGATGATAACAGCTCAAATTTTTTTCAATTTTATATGTATTTCTCTAATGATGACGGTTTTCATATTAGAAAAATACGAAAAGGTTGCAATGAGTCTGAAATACCTTGGATCAATGATGTTATTATTCTTCATTATGAGTGTTGGATATTTTATCTGGACACCAGAATTAGATATGGTTAGATATGCACAAGATATTGTTGATACCAATACCCCACCTGAATGGTTTATTTTCATAACTCTTGTTAGAACAGCATTGTCTATTTATGTAGTATATAAGTATGCTCTGATAACAAGAAAAATTGGAGAAGAAACAAAAAAGAGAGTTCAATGGTTTTTTATAGGAATTATCTTCGCCGTTATTGGAATGTTCATCAATTTAATGGGAGGATTCCTCAGATCAATTACAATTGAGATTTTTGCATTAATAGCAATTGATATTGCGACGATAGCAATATTTAAAGGTTTTTTAATTAAATAGACTAATATACTTGTTTCTTAATTTTTGAGAATTACTTAATTGAAAGGAAAACCTTTTTTACACTATAATAAGATAGCATCTAAATTCCAAAAACAGATTTAATACGGTCCTCTACTTTAAATCTTAAATCTCCCAGAATATCATCAATTCGAGGCTCAGTTTTTTTAAAATATTCCGGTTCTTTCGAAAAAATATCATTGACAGGATAGCGTTCGAGAAAATAAGA
>JAHQWL010000028.1 GCA_029856155.1 Promethearchaeia archaeon | reverse complement strand
AAAGTTAAAAAAGAAGTATCCAGAGCATAATTTTATAAATTCATTTTTAATATTTTTATTATGGATTGTAGCTGGTGTTTCTTTTCCTATCTTTTTTATAAGAGATACGAGTCAAGTAAGATGGTTTGAAGGTTTAGCTCTTCAAATTATATGTATATATGCACCCTTGTTAGTTTTTTTCATTTTATATTACCAGTATGTATTTGTATTAAAGAAAAAACCAACTCTAAGAGATGACAGAACCATAAAAAAGTTTGTAGATCATTTTACTTTAATGGATGTAAAAAATCTCAATAATAGAAAAATTGCTTTAAGAACTGATTTTCATAGAAAAGCATTCCATTTATTACCTGCAGTAGTAATAATATTTCTATGGCTTTTTGCAGTCTATATTTGGGATATAATGTGGCATGCTGATCAATTTTGGGGAATCTCAGGGACAGAATATGGGATATTTTTAATATTGACGGTTGGGTATACAGGAGTTATCATATTTGCTGCTTTAGATTACATTCGTCTATCCCATATTTTTAATAAAAGTAATATTTATCATTTACTTCCTCATTGTATTTCTAATACATTAGGTAAAACTTTAAAGAAAAATGAGATCTATGAATTTACTAGACCAGTAGCCTTAGTTTTATCACTTGTGCCTACCTTGTTCTTTCCTTTTGGAATATTTACTGCTACAGCACTAATAGCTACTTTAGGTGATGGTGCAGCATCAATATTTGGACTCAGATTTGGGAGAATTCATATTCCAAAATCTTCAAATAAAACATTGATTGGTTATATTTCTGGATTTTTAGCATCCTTCGGAATTAGCATTCTTGTTTTATTGATATTTGAACAGCAATTCCTTACTTATTTTGAAGTTGTTGTTATTGGATTTGGGGGGGCAATAACATTTCTAATTATTGATATCTTAAATTTTAAAGTAGATGATAACATTCTGAACCCGATATTCTGTTCATTAGTAATGAGCTTATTATATTGTTTTTTATGAGATACTTTAAAAATTAAAAGAAAGCATCCATCTTTTTAATACCCTTAATTTCATCATATGTAATGCCGAGTGCATCTAATACTTGTTCTAAAGCAGAAATAAGAAGCTCCTTATACTTTTTCGTGTCAACATCTTGGAGTTTAGCAAGTTCAATTGCCTTTGCTCCGGTCGTCCCCTTACTTTTGATAAATCGTATTGTTTCACCTTTTTGAAATTCCTTTCCCGTGATATCCCTTAATTCTTTCGCTGCTCTAACATGTTGGGGAACAACTTTTGTATAACTCTTCAGATCCTTTTGTAAACCAATGTTTATCGCGTAATCTTCTAAGGTGAAGGTATTTGGTTTTCCTATTTTCTTGAGATTATCTCTTACTATTTCGATAATTTGATCTTTAGCTTTTAAAAATTCATCGTTATTTGTGATATTTTTCAAGATTTCAATCATTTCACTAAAAACCTTTTTGATAAAATCTGGAGTGTTTCTCTTTTTGGCTACTAATCCTTTTATATCTGCAAATTTAGTATCCTTATAAATACCGACATAGTTCTTTTTTCTATCAGAGAGGGCTAGGAATTGATATGTTTTTTCCTCCTCCAAATCAAGATCGAGTTCTTTTTTACTCCATTCTGATATCTGTTTCATTTGGTCCTTTAAAGGATTTAAAAGAAAAACAGAGTCTGTGTCTCCATATAAAACTTTTACACCTATATCTTCAGCTTTTTTAATCGTTTGTTTAATAGAGTATTGCCCTATTCCCGTAATACTTTCTGCTACGGGTAAACAAAATAAAGGGAAATTCTGGGACCCAAAAACGCCATAAGAGGCGTTTAAAAACACTTTTAGTGCTTGCTGAATTGTTTGATAATAGCTTCGCTGTTTTTCTGTTAGATTGTTATCACCTGATTTAGGTTTAAAATATTTTACTCTTATATCTCGGAAAAACCCTACAACATACGCAAAGATTCCCATTTTTTGAGTACATATATGATAAGGGGTTCCCTTTATAAGATTATCTTCGTCTTCTTTATGCGGACATAAGACGGTTTCATATGAAAGATTATATTCTTTGATTATTGATGGATATAGGCTTGAAAAATCCATAACTACGACATTGAAATGAATACCAGGAACAGGTGGAACGACATATGCGCCAGCAAAGGTTTTTCCTTCGATAACCGCTTTAGAATATCCTCCTGCTTTTAATTCAGCTATTTCAGAACGACGAGGAATAAGATACTCATTTCTTCTATGTTCAAAATAAAAGATATTCTGTATCCAGGTTGAAATCTGACGTCTGACAGTTTCATGGATAGGCATCTTAGTTATGCGACATAATAATAGAATTAAATTCCATACCAAGGAGTTATTAAATTTTGTTAACTCTAACGTAAGTATTGAATCTTTTAAATTATACCATGTAAGGATATCATATTCCATTTCATGTATTTCTTCTTCATGCTCATATTTCTTTCTTCCAAGCAAGGCATCGCTAATCGCATTTAATGAACTATTTTCATAAGCACCACCAAAAGCATATCCTGAAATACTTCTATTAAAAAAGAAATTAAATAGATCAATATGAATCCCTTTTCTTAGATCGCAATCTGATGTTGATAAGAACCCAAAACCTCTTTTAATATGGATAGGATTTAAATCTTTATCTATTTTTAAAATATTTGCTCTATGGAACATATAATTTAAATCAAAGTTATCACCATTGAAAGTGATGATGACAGGATAATCCCATAAAAGACGAAAAGTTTCTGTTAATAATTCTTTTTCACTTTTAAAGAAAAGTATTTTAGCTGTTGGTGGAAATTTTTTATGAAGTCCACGAAAAGCAAATCCTTCTCTTTCTAATACATATACTAATTTTAATCCATCTGAAGCCACAAAAGATATACTAATAATTGCTTGTTTTGCTTGACGAGGATCTGGAATAACGAAATCTTCTGATCCTAAACTTACTTCAATATCCATAGCTAACCGTTTCACATCTGGAATTGGAGTTAGAAATATATCCAAAAACTTTTCTGAAAATTCTTGAATTTCTTTAGATTCATCTTTAAATAGATTCCGTAATTCTTTTGCCATGGTTTTTGATTCTTCTGAATCCTCTTCAAAACTTAATTTTTTAATTTGCCCGCCTTGAATACTGTAAATTAAACCTGGAATTAATTGTCTATCGAAAATGTAGTTTAAATGGTATCTAATGTCTGCTTCCCAAGCTTTTTTATTATTTTTGCTTAAAATATTTCTGATATTAGTCCCAGATCCTCCGATATCAGAAGGAGTTTTACCATAAATTTTTGTCATTAATATTTTTTTATCCTTTAACAAATCGATTTTATCTACTTCTTCAAATCT
Organism: Promethearchaeia archaeon; assembly: GCA_029856155.1. Taxonomy (GTDB): domain Archaea; phylum Asgardarchaeota; class Lokiarchaeia; order Sigyniarchaeales; family SOKP01; genus Loki-b32. The sequence continues at coordinate 5,267 of JAHQWL010000028.1, read as the reverse complement.
AGTGAAACCTTCATAATCTTTTAATTCAATTATGTTTTCCAATTCTGAAATAGGTTCTTTACTTAAACAATAAGGTTCATGGTCGGTTGTATCAATCCAAATCTTTATATCATCAGTTTCTAAATCGTAGAATTTACAATATGCCTTGTTTTGTCCACCGTCATAATCAACATCAAGCAACAACCCTCGTTCCATATCTTCTACTATTTCTCCTTTCTCAATCAAGTATCGAAGGTAAGTTGAAGATACATTTTCACGTAAAAACTTAGGAAGTTTGATATTTCCTCCTTTTAAGCCAAAAAATTTTCCATCTCCTTTAAAAAATAAATTTGCAGGTATTTCTTTTGAAACCTTAACAACTTGAGGAGTTGGTTCTTTGATCTTTTCTTCTTTTATAATTTTAGGTTTAACTTTTGGTGTTTCTTCTTTAGCTTTATCAACTTGTGTTTTTTTAGGTTTCTCTGGTGGTTTTTCTTTTTTCTGCTCTTTTTTTTCAACAAAAGTGAAAAGTGAAGTTTGAGACTTATCATCTGGTTTTTTCTTTTTCGAAGGCGGCATATATACCAATTAAAATAATATTTTATTGACTAATATAAATAATTATTATAATATTTATTATAATACCCTCTATTCCTTCTTTAATATTTTATCTATGACTCTAAAGTCAAGCAATATTGTAGAAAGAAAATTTAACCTAATTCCTACTTACAAGAATTTTGTATTATCTGTTATTTTCAACTATTTTTTTTATTTCTTCCAAGAGGAGTTGCTTCTCCGCAATATACCAGTCCAGTTGGCTTTTTGAGGGGCTCTCATTCGAAATTGTGATAGATACCTCTTGTATTTCCTTTTCAGAAGGAATTATCAGTTGACCATTTACATCTTCCCTTATGAGCAGCACCAAGTTATCAGTCTCCAATGGTTTGATATCATACCCATTCTTTATATTTTGATTAATTGCCACACATAAGGTCGCCAAATGTTGAATAGACTCCTTTAAACTCCGATTTTCCTTGTAAATCTTAAATGCCAGAGAGGTTACATCTTCCTTTGAAAACATTTCACAAACAGAAGTCTAATTTATTATATTATTGATAATTAGGTAATTGATTAACAAAAAGATAAGTACACTTTTAATTATTTGTGTTGATTTCTTAACGCGTTTAAAACCACAAAATTAAAAATTTATAGTAGTTTCTTATAAGTATAGGAAAATTTTAAAAGCCCTCAAGCGCCTCCGTGGCTTAAAAATAATGATAAGCGCTTTATTTGGCAAAGCGGTATAGCATCCGACTTGTAATCGGAAGGTCGGGGGTTCAAATCCCCCCGGAGGCTATTGAAACTTGTTTTTTTAATTATGATTTTTCAAATATTGATAAATTAGTTCCGCTGCATCTTCAATACCACTAATAGTACATATTTCAGGAACATTATGAGCAAACATGGTGGGGATTCCAACTAAAGCCGATGGGATACCTAACCATTTTTGGACTTTACCAGCATCAGATCCATAAAATTCCAATACACCATCTTGGTATTTAATATTACTTTGCTCAGCTACCTCAACTAAGGTTTTACATAATTGATAATCAAAAACTCCCGAACCACTTGCTTCTTGCCATACAATTACAGGTCCATCATTCAACTTTATATCTGAACTTACCGTTCCAGGAAAATTTTCAACCAATCCTATATCTAATGCTATAATTTCATCTATAGATTTATTTCTGGCAAAGAATAAAGAACCTTCTGTACCAATTTCCTCTCTTGTAGTTGCAACAATGTATAAATCAAATGATTTCGTTAAATTTCCTGATCCATCTAAAAGACTATTTACAATTTTATTTGTTAGCAAAATTAATCCTGTCAATGCTACTAAGTTATCCATTGAATACCCAGAAATAATATTTTTATTATATTCTTCATTTAGCAATTCAAATTCTCCAGAAAATACAAATGGAGCACCAACATGTATTTTGAATTTGGTAATTACCTCTTCTTTATCTTGAGCTCCAATAAATATCTCCATTTCAAGGGGTTCAATTTTTTCTTCTCCTCTTAATTTTGGGGGTGTCGCGTGAGGGGATCTACCTCCTATAACACCATTTATCCACTTTCCTTCTTTATTTAAAATAGATATTTTTCTTGAAACAAGCCATCTACCTTCATAACCACCTCTTTTAGAAAACTCTAAACTACCATTTTTTTTTATTTTCCTAATAGTCCCTCCAATTTCATCCATGTGAGCTAAAATGGCAATAGTTTTTTTGCTAGAATTTCCAGTAAATTTAACAAAATAGTTATTCAGTGAATCAGCGTTAACTTTAGCATTCTTACCAGTCATTATCTTCTCTAATTCCGATTTAAACAGTTCACCACGTGCTTTCTCTAACCCACTGGGTGCCCTTGCGGATGAAAACGTCTTAATTATCCTAAAAATCTCCTTTTTATCCAAAATTTTTCACTTTATTTACTTCAATATTTTTATTTTAAACCTAAATAGTATTAAGATTTATATTTCAATAAAATTGCCATTTTATATTATCATTTATTAATTTCGAAGAATATATAGATATAAATAGTCATTAGAGAACTCGCAACTTACGAAATATTTAATTCTTTAAATTGTTATAACATTATTTGTTTTAATACTTCTTTGTTAAAAAATTAAAATTTTAATGTGATTGAATTGATAAAAAATAAAATAGGAAAATTAATTGTAGCATCTGCACTATTATCTTTGGTATTGTTAAACATTTCAGTCTTTGGACCTCCACTTCATGGGCAAAAGCAAACACCTACCAGTGTAAAATTTCTAGTACCTACCATATCAGGTCTGAACGAATTTATCTCAGTCTGGGACACGACTAAGATAAACCCGGGTTCAAGTGGTAGTAATCAAGTGTGTTTACCACTGGAATCGATCGGAATATATAATTTCATAGTGGATTGGGGCGATCAGACTAATAACACGATCACGATCTGGAATCAAAGTGCCGTTACACACACCTATAGTTCCGAAGGAATTTACACCATTAGGATCACAGGAACGATTATTGGATGGCGGTTTAATTATGGCGGAGATCGATTGAAGATAATTGAAATCCAACAATGGGGGTGCTTGCAATTAGGAAATTTAGGGAGTTATTTTTATGGATGCGCCAATTTAGCACTCACGGCTAATGATAGTTTGAATTTAACGGGAACTACTAGTTTATATCGTGCTTTTGCATACTGCACAAATCTTGGTAGTAGCGGTAACATGAACGGCTGGAATGTATCGAGCGTGACAGATATGAGTTGGATGTTCGGAGGATGGTCTTCGTTCAACCAGCCTATTGGAAACTGGAACGTCTCGAATATAACAGACATGTCTAACATGTTCTATTATGCTTCTTCATTCAACCAGTCCATCGGTAACTGGAACGTATCGAGCGTGACAGATATGAATTGGATGTTCGGAGGGGCTTCTAAGTTCAACCAGCCCATTGGTGATTGGGACGTCTCGAGTGTAACAGATATGTCTGCCATGTTTATTGGGGCTTCTTCGTTTAACCAGTCCATCGGTAACTGGAACGTATCGAGCGTAACGGACATATCTAGCATGTTTAATGGGGCTTCTTCGTTCAATCAGCCCATTGGTGACTGGGATGTCTCCAGTGTGGAAGACATGGGTGGTATGTTCGGAGTGGGCATAGCGTTCAACCAGCCCATTGGTAATTGGGACGTATCGATTGTGACATCTATGTATGGGATGTTCGCAGAGGCTTCTAAGTTCAACCAGCCCATTGGTAACTGGGATGTCTCGAGTGTGATAACCATGGGTGTTATGTTCAGTGGAGCGTCTTCGTTCAACCAGTCCATCGGTAACTGGAACGTCTCGAGTGTGACATACATGGGTGCTATGTTCGCAGGGACTTCTAAGTTCAACCAGCCCATTGATGATTGGGATGTCTCCAGTGTGGAAGACATGAGTTATATGTTCTACGAGGTTTCTTCCTTCAACCAGCCCATTGGTGACTGGAACGTCTCGAGTGTAACAGACATGAGTTATATGTTCTACGAGGTTTCTTCCTTCAACCAGCCCATTGGTGACTGGAACGTCTCGAGTGTAACAGACACGTCTTACATGTTCTATAACACTTCTTCATTCGATCAGCCCCTCGGCAACTGGAATGTATCGGCCGTTATACTTATGGATAATATGTTTTATGGGGTTACACTATCAACGCCTAATTATAATAATTTATTATTAGGCTGGTCCGAATTAACCTTGCAATATGATGTATCCTTTCACGCAGGTAATTCCAAATACAGCAGTGCCGCTGCGGATGCTCGACAAGCTATCATTACTAACTTCGGTTGGACTATTACAGATGGGGGACCTGCAGCATCAGAGGGAGAAATTCCAGGTTATAATTTAATGTTGATTGTTGGCACTTTAGGCGTTACCATCGTCCTAAAGATTAAGAAAAGGAGGAAATAAAATTTCGAATCTAAATCCTATTTTTTTAATTCTTTACATTAAGATTAGATATGAAAAAATTCTGTAATATGGAAAACACCATATAGTCTCTATATAGAGATAAACTTTTATCCATACAAATGTAGTCATAATTATTTCTTTATAAAGAAAAAATCACTAAAGATAAAATCAGAAAAAATAATTATAGAAGTAATTTTTTAATAATTCTTAAATTAATTGACTTGATGATATCTTCGGCTTCCTTGAGAACATGAGCAACATTTTTACAGATAATATCTCCAAATAAATACTTAAAGTCTTTATTGTTGGCTTTAAGTACCATATATACAATACTGATAAATTTCTCAATATTAATTTTTTTTGTGAAAAAAGTCAAAATATATAAGATGCATAATATCTAAATAGGTAAGATGTGAATCAATAAAATTGGTATTTTATAATATCATTTATTAATTTCGAAGAATATGTAGATATAAATAGTATCATGATTGGTGAAGCTTAATTAATAAGGTCAACAGAGCTATTCTCTGTATAATAGACAATCTAAGATCCGACCATTTTTTTGATTTTATAGGTAAAGGCTTACTCCCTAATATTGAAAAATTAATGAATAATGGTATTTTTTCCAAAAATTGTATTACAGATTTTCCAGCAGTGACCTATCCAACTCAAGTATCGATGATTACTGGAACCTATACTGGTGATTTTAGAAAAGAATTTTGCCATGGAGTTCCTTTAATGGATTGGCTGGATCGTGATAAAACTCCTCCAAGTCTAAGGA
>JAHQWL010000023.1 GCA_029856155.1 Promethearchaeia archaeon | reverse complement strand
GTGACCTATCCAACTCAAGTATCGATGATTACTGGAACCTATACTGGTGATTTTAGAAAAGAATTTTGCCATGGAGTTCCTTTAATGGATTGGCTGGATCGTGATAAAACTCCTCCAAGTCTAAGGAATTATGCTGCCAAAGATATGCAAATTTATAAGATAAACGAAGATCTAGGAAATAATTGCAGAACTATCCTCGAGATGGTAGGAGAAGGAAATACTACAAGTATTACCCAGTTTATTAACAGAGGTACAAAATATTTCTACCCTGAAAGAAGAACTAAACTTGCTTTATTTTATCTTCTTTTATATTACTCCCAGAATACAAAAAAAACAATGATTAGAGCAAATTCATTAGTAGTTCAAAAATTATTAGAGAATTTTAAGAATCCAAAGAAATTTTTTAATAATAAAGAACCACCAATAGCATCTTTACTCTGGTTTGCGTCTTCTGATATATTATTACATTTATTTGGATCTAATTCACGAATATATAAATTAAATTTGTTACATATAGATAAAGTATTAGGGTTTCTAATTAACGAATTAGATAAATTGGGTTATTTAAACGATACCGTAATTGCAATTACTTCAGATCATGGAAACTATAAAGCGGATAGGTTAGGAAATTTGCAGTCATTTCTTAATCGAAATAAATTAATACAATACCATCCTCGAAAAAAAAAAAGAGGGAATTTTGATCTAGCTAAATATGATGGTGTAGGGTTCTTTTATTTTAAAGGAACAAATAATTCAGATAAGAAATATCAATGGTCGCACCCCACTCTGATGGATCTTGAATCATATGGTCCAAATAAAATAAATTTAATAAATCAATTATTCAAGATTGAAGCTAGTCAATTGATGTTTTATCGAGGTGATAATAATACCTCTCAAAAAGGAATTATATATTTAAAGAAAAGATGTAAAGATAATAACCAAATATTAACATCTATCATTGAATATCAAGGAACTGGCCTTGATTATAAAACAAGATATATACCAAATGATGAAGAAAATGATGTGTTTAATTACTTTAATGATACAACAGCCTGTCAACTCTTAGATAATAAATTCCATACAACTCAAGAATGGTTAATGGCAACTTATCATCTTGATTATCCTATGCTGCCAGACTTAATACCACGCCATTTTAAAAATCCCCGAAGTGCAGACATCATTCTTAGCAATGATGGAAGTATAGTGTACAACATTCATCATGGAAAACAGATGGGTAAGAATATTTCAAATCATGATTTAGGTCTAAGAAAATGCATGAATGTTCCTTTAATAGTAGGAGGTTCCTTAGAAATTCCTCATAAAGAAATTTCTCATTGTAAAATTACAGATATTGTCCCTACATTACTGAATATTTTAGGAAAAACACCACACAAGAGTGTTGTCGGAAAAAGTTTATTATAATTAATAAGTCCAAATTATATATCTCTATATAGGATATATATGATATATAGTAAAACTATTCAAATAACTCACAACAAATTAATTTCAAATATAAGTTTGAATTTAAACAGAAAAAAATATATATAGTGTTTTAATAAGCAAGTCTTATGAAAAGACGAACCTTGTTTCTGATTATATTAATGTTAGGGATAATATGTGGAATCTTGTTCACTTATTTAGATAATTTTATTAGATCATTTATTTAAACTAAAGTTTAATGACCCTTAGAAGATTATGAATCAACCACGCAAAATTAAAAAGCAGATTAAGATTAAAGTGGTGTTTTTTTTTATATTAGGGTTCCTTATTGGAAACTTCTCTGCCAATCTTATACTTGGGGATGCAGGACAGAAAACCCACATAACAATAATTTATAGTTCTGAAAAAGCAAGTTGGATGACTGTTGCTTATTCAGATTTTATGAATGAGTGGCAGAATTTACATCCAGGTAACCCAATTAGTATCGATATGCATCCGTATGGTTCTTCAGATTCAATAATTTCTATATTAAATAATGAGATATTTCCAACGATTTGGAGCCCTGCTAGTTCAATTTGGATGTCTATATTAAATAAAAAATGGGCAGATTTAACTAAAAGCATAGATCCTATATTAAATCTTAGTGATGCTGTAAAGATAATATATTCCCCTATAGTAATTGCTACTTGGGAAGCGTTTAATCATACGTACAATATTAAAAGTTTTGCAGATGTCCATGATCTAAGTATCAATCCAAATGTAAATGTTAGAATGGCTCATACTGACCCACGTTTATCAAATTCTGGTTTCATGAGTGTGATAATGGCATTATCCGCGGTTTCAGGAACTGCTTCAGAAAATCTTTCAATGACAGATCTTCTTAATCCTGCCAATCAACAATGGCTAAGAGAATTTGAATCTAGAGCTGTGTTATATGGAAAATCAACAGGTTTTTTAGCACGATATATGAAAAGCCAAGGACCAAGTGCTTTAAATATAGCCTTCTTATATGAAAATTTGATACGAGATATTTCTAGCACTGCTACAGGAGGAAAAATAATAGCGATCTATCCAGAAGAAGGTACTCTATATAGTGATCATCCATTTTGCATATTAAATGCTGATTGGATAACTCCTAAACAAAGAACTGTAGCAGAAGCTTTTTTAGATTTTCTTAATAGAAATGAGACTATTGAGTCTGCTATACAATACGGTTTTAGACCTATTGATCTGTCTATTCCATTAGATCCTGCAGTTTTTAATTATGAAACTAATGGGATTGCCTTTGAGTTGAATATATCTGAAATGAGAACCCCTTTGGACGGAGATGTATTATTAAAAATCCCAGATTTATGGTTACTTTGTAAAGCAACAGCTTGAGAGGATTAATTATTAAAAATCTTAAACGTCGCAATAAAAATATCCAATATTCAGAAGAAAAAGCAGTTGAGGAAGAATTACAACTTCCTATTGGCTTAAGGATAGATAGATTTTTTTCTAAACCAGTATATCGAAAAAGTTTAGATACAATTGTAATATTATTTTTTGGTTTAGTGATCATTGGTCCAATAATTAACATTTTTTCCACGATATTTCTAAATATCCCAACAATAAATCGAGATGTATTTAATGATGAATTATTGGGAAATCTGCAATGGCTTAATATATTGAGCTCACTGGGGTATTCATTTACAATTGCAGCGATTGCTGTTGGAATTGATATCATAATTGCTTTTCCTATCTCAATTATATTAACTCGCTATAATTTTAGAGGAAAAAAAATTCTAGATGCATTAGTAGATCTGCCAATGGCTGTTCCTACAAGTGCGTTAGGTTTTTCTGTTTTGTTATTTTGGGGAATATTTAAAATTGAACCCGGATTTACACTAATACTATTAGGTCATATAGTATTTACCTTTCCTTACATTGTACGTAATTTGAAAATAGTGTTAGAAAAAACTTCTACTTTATATGAAGAAGCAGCTCAAACTCTAGGAGCCTCAGGTTTTACAGTCTTTAGAACTATCACCCTTCCATTGATGAAAGAAGGGTTGATAGCTGGTGCTGTTCTTGCTTTTACAAGAAGTCTTGGTGAAACCGGTGCTACAATTATTCTTTCAGGCTTAGTAGAAACCGCACCAATTTTGATTGTAGGGTTTAGAAGACAATTAGAATTACCATCTGCTTCTTTATTAGCAGGTATATTAATTGCAATTTCCCTTTTACTTCTTTTTTCAATAAAATTTTTAACACGAAAAACAGGATTCCCTATAAAATCTGTTTGGCCAAGAATAGAACGATTTCTTAGTCATAAGTATATAAGATATTTAAGGGATATTTTAGCTCTAACAATTCTCTTAAGCGTTATACTTATCCCTGCTTTCTATATAATAATTGAAATATTTGGCGAAAATTTAATAGAGGAAATGTTCTTAGGTCAAGATTACAAATGGGTATATTTATATGTTAGTTTAATATATTCAATTACTATTGGTGCTTTAGCTGTTGTTATAAATCTTATTTTTGGGATTCCATTTGCTTTTATAATAACAAAAAGAAAATGGGGCAAAGTTATTACATTATTAGATACAATTTTAGATATTCCAATTGCAATTCCTTCAGCTGCTTTGGGATTTGCAACATTCCTTTTTTGGGGTCCTGCAGGGTTAGGGTTATTCCAATCAGGGTTTTTTATGATTTTATTTGTCCATATTGCATTTACATTTCCTTATATGGTTCGTCCAATTATTGGAGTTCTTGAACGCTCAAATAAAGGAGTTGAAGAAGCAGCCCGTACTTTAGGAGCTTCAAATCTTACAGTGTTTAGAAAAATAACTCTTCCTAATATAAAACAGGGAATTATTGCAGGGTGTATCATGGTATTTACGCGATCTTTGGGTGAAACAGGTGCCACAATTGTAGTAATGGGAAATATTAGAACCATTCCTGTGCTGATTGTTGATTGGGTTGAAGCAAATGCTTATGCAAGTGCAATTTTTGCAAGTGTTATTATTATAATTTTTAGCTCGTTCCTAATATTTGCTTTAAGAATTGTCAGAAAAAGAGGAGTGATATAAAAATTCCAACTATTGAATTAATTAATGTCTCTAAAACATTCGATGATGGAAGAGTTCTTGCTGTAGACAATATATCTGTGAAAATTGAAGATGGTGACTATGTATTTCTTATCGGTCCAACCGGGTGTGGGAAAACAACAACTCTACGAATGATTGCAGGTTTAGAAAAACCTACCAAGGGGGAAATATTAATTGATAGAAAAGATGTTGAGGGAATTCCTCCGGAAGATAGAGATATGGGTTTTATTTTTCAGCATTTTGAAATATTTGACCATCTTACAGTTTGGGAAAACATAACTTTTGGATTAGAAATACGGGGGTATGATGATGATTATATAATCGAAAAAGCTGAAAAAGCCCTCAAAACAGTTGATTTATTACAATACGCTGATGATTATCCCTCAATATTTGGAAATCCTGGTCTACAAAAATTAGGAATAGCAAGAGCTATAGCAACAGGAGCAAAAATTCTAATTATGGATGAACCTTTAGGATCATTGGATCCAAAAGTATCAAAAGTTTTTCGTCATGAGCTAAGAAATTTAATAAAAGATCTACGTCTTACTGCTCTCCACGTTACCCATAATCAACAGGAAGCTATGGCAATAGCGGATAAAATAATAATTATGAGAGCAGGAAAACTTCTTCAGATGGGAACTCCCTTTGAATTATATGAAAATCCTAATAGTATATTTGTTGCTAATTTTTTAGGTGAAACAAATTTTCTTCAGGGTTTTGTGTTTAAGTTGCTTGAGAATGAAGAGATGACAGTAAATATTCGTTTAGGGGGTCCTAAATTAAATTATTACAATGTTGACAAAATTTTTAGCCTAGATGATAATATTGTAATTGCATTTCGTTATGAAGATGTATATTTATTTCCAGAGGATTATGATTTCGAAAATAGTCAGTATGATTGGTCAAAAATTCAGTTATTTAAAGCTAGTTTAGAGATATCAAGATTTATCGGAGCAACTAAAAGATTTTATTTAAAATTGGATAATGGTGATAAGTTCTTATCAGTAAAACCAGGAAATTTCGAAGAAAACTTTACTCCAGGACAGAAATTAGTAATTGGTATACATCAAGATGATATTCATGTATTTAAAGCTCCAAAAAACATTCTAAAGGAATTATCCCTTACATAGGTGAAAAATATATGGTTCATATCGAGTTGAAAAATATAACTAAAATATTTAGAAAATTCACTGCTTTGGATAATATTTCTCTAGAAGTTAAAGATAAAGAGTATTTTATTATTTTAGGTCCAACTGGAGCAGGTAAGACTACTTTACTCAAACTTATAGCTGGTTTACTTAAACCTGATTCTGGAACTGTATTTTTTGACGGGAAAGATGTGACAAATAAAACTGCTGGGGAGAGAAATATAGGTTTTATGTTTGAAAATTATGCATTATTTCCTCATATGAATATTGTCGAAAACGTTTCATATAGTGGTCGTGTCCACGCAAGAGATCCTAAAACGACCCAAACCTTGGTTGATCAAGTATTAATGATGACGCTCCTAACAGGGAGAAATGGTGCATACCCTGAAGAATTAAGTGGTGGAATGAAGCAAAGAGTTGCACTTTGTCGATCCTTACTAAATCTGGAGCAGACTAAGCTGCTAATATTAGACGAACCTTTAAAAGCTCTTGACGCAGGACTTAGAATGAGTTTAAGAAGAGAATTACTTCTAATGGCAAAATCTAAAGAATTAGAACTTACTGTAATACATGTTACAAATGAAGAACAAGAAGCAATGATGATTGCTGATAGAATAGCAGTTATTAATCAAGGTAAAATTGTTCAAATAGGAACGCCCCATGAAATTTACTATCATCCTAAGAATCTGTTTGTTGCATATTTTATGAGTGAAATTAATTATTTTGAAGGAATTTGTACCAAAAATGAAAAACCTACATGGGATATTTTTAGCAAATCACAACAAGGTGATAAATTCTTTAATGAGATTCAAGAAGTTTCAGTTCCATTACCCATAAATATTGGTTTTAAAGAAACATTTGCAGGTTATTTAAATAAATCATTAAATAATGAAATCAAGCATGGAGATAAAGTACTGTTGGTTGTTCGAGCCAATCATATGAAAATTCGACTTGGTAATCGCGTAGATCAAAAGAAAAATGCAATATTAGGAAAAATACTCCGTCGTAAATTTATGGGAGTTTTTTATCGATTTGAAGTTCTTATCAAAATGAAACGACAAGAAAAAGTAATAATAATCACTATACCTGCAACCTATGAAATTCATGATGCATTTTTAGAGAATTCAGAAGTAACAATATATTTCCCGAAAGAATTAGGGATCATTTTCAAACATCCAGGTGAAGAATTAATAAGGGAAGTATTAAAATTAGAATAAAATTACTTATAATAATAAAGATAAAAAGAAAAAAATATAAAAAAAGAGAGAAAATTAATGAGTTCATTAATGGAATGGTTTAAATCTCGTAATGAAGAGAATGCAATGAATTTAACTATAGTTCACACTCAGAAAGTACTTGAATGTATTGTGGAATTTGATAAAGGATTATCATTCCTCCTTGAAGAAAAAAATATCGATCTCGCATTAAAAGTGTTTTTCAGAGTTGATGAATTAGAACATCAAGCAGATGGAATTCGTAGAAATATCCTAAATTTGCTTTCACAAGCAAAACTTCCATCTAAAATTCGAGAAAATTTAACGCATCTTGTTAAAAGAATTGATGATATTGCAAATGCTGCAAATGCTTGTTCAAGAATTCTTATCTCCATGAATCATAAAGATTTTATGAATTTAGAGGAGGACATTCATCGCAATATTTTAGATATCTCAAAAATCTCAGTTGAAGCTGTTAAAAAAGTAAATCAAATGGTTAATGGACTTTTAAAAGCTGAGGACACAAAAATCCAAGAGATAGGTGAAGAAGTTAATATTTTAGAACATCAATGTGATGAAAAACACTATGCAATTAGTAGAAGTTTAGTATCAAATAGTCCAGATATTAATCCATTTAGCGCAATAGTAATTCATAATTTTATATCAACAATGGAAGCAATTAGCGATAACGCAGAGGATGTTGCGGATTATATAATTATGTTGACAATAGCAAAACGAATGTAATTATAATTTTCAAAATTCTATCTATTATGTTTTTATAGAAGTAAAAACATTAATTATTTTTTTGAGGACTTTTCATATTTTTTTGTCTTTTTACATTTTCTTTTAAAAGAATAATTGCTTCTTCTCTCGCTTTTAAAAGGGATCTCTCTTTAACCCCTTCCATTTCTTTAGATGGTAAGATGTATTCTTTTATCACTTTTTTAAGAATTAAATATTCATTCTTTCTACTAATAAAAGGATCTACTTTTTCCTCATGAATAAATTCCTCTATAATGGTATTTTTTCCATTACAATTTCCTTCGGTTAGATCAAATCGAAAATCTTTATATACTAAAAAGCAATGCACGATTGGGACATAGGGAACCTTATATTTTCTAAGAATTTTATTTGTTCCACTTGAGATTTTTTCTGTAAATTTATAAACACCAACATGTTTATAAATAGGTATTTCAAGTTCTTCAGCTAGGCCTGCGATTACAGCATGCTTAGTAGTACAAGTTCCTTTATTTTCCTTAAAAAGAATCATTCTATCATCGTAATCAGTGTTATAACCATATTCAATACCATGTACATACTCACAAGCTTCTCTAAATGATTTAATTCCAAGGTCTAAAAACTTTTGTGAAACTTCTCCCACAGGTATAATTTTAGCTTCTGGTAAATTATTATAAGAATTCATAAAAAACTCCTTTAAATTTAAATAGCAATTTAAATGTGTAATTGTTTTGAGTTATATTTAGAGATTAATAAATCAACAAATAAATTTAACTATATATAGAAATTTAATAGAAAATATATTAGACTTTATAGAATACAAAATGTAATTTTGAAGAAAATGAAAGAATTTGATGATAAAGAACTAAATAAACTTAGTATTGATGAATTAACGCAATTATTTATGGATAATATAAATGAACAGAACCTAAAGTTGATAAAAGGGATTGAATTTCTTGTTAAAGAGGATTTTAATAAATTCAAAGAAAACCTGAATTACGTTATCGACACTAATACTGAAGTCCAAATAAAAAAAAAATTTGAATCTAAAATATTCAAATCAAAATTAATGTTCTCCAAAGCAGATAGGTTGAAGTTATTCACTAAGATAAACGATATCAAAAATATTGGGGAATATTTAGCAAATAGGATGCTTTTATATAAAGTGGTCTTTCCTGACGAAGAATTTAAGCTTCAGATTCAAAGTATCTTGAAATCATTAAGAACTATTTCCAATGATGTATCAGATGCAGTGAAATTGATTGGAACTGATCTAAGTAAAGCTCATGATATATGTGAAGAAATAAAAGAAGAAAGAAGAAAAATGAGAATTGAAGAGTGGAAATTAATAAAACGACTTTATAATTATGATATGGATTATCTTTCCAGAACTTTTCTGTACCTTAAGAATTTAATTGAAGATATAATGATGTTGGCCGATCATATAAAGGATTTTTCAGAATACATTCAGTTTCTAGCAACAAAATATCTAATCTTTGATTAATAAATAAAAGTCAAGAATATTATGGCTGAAGAATTAACAATAATCCTAGTTATAGTCCTAGTAATGATGGCTGTTGGTTTAGCTTTTAGCATTGGGGCGAATGATGAAACTCTTGCTTCTTTAGTCGGAGCCGGTGTGTTAAAGTTTAAAATAGCGTTAATAATAGGTGGCATCGCCATAGGTTCTGGTATGATTCTTTTTAGTGGAGGTTTTGTTCCAGAAACCGTTGGTAAAAGCCTTTTAGGTGAGGGCTTGGAAGGAAAATATACTAATTATATGCTTTTAGCAGTACTAATAAGTAGTATTATATGGCTAGTAGTAGGTAGTTTTGCAGGCATTCCTTTAAGCAGTACTCACTCATTAATTGGGAGCATTGTTGGTGTTGTTATAATCTATGCAATCTCTCAAGGAGGAATTGATCTTAATACTGCGTTTAATTATGAAAAGTTAAGAGATGTTGTTTTAAGTTGGTTTATATCTCCGATATCAGGTTTATTAATCACATACATTCTCTTTAAAATAAGTGCTAAATTTGTTTTATCTCGGTTAAGGGGCTTAAATCAGATTGAAAAATCTGAAAAAACTTTTAAATGGCTTTTATTAATTGCTGTTTTATTTGCAGAAATTTGGGTTGGAGCTAATTCAGGGGAAGCTTTAGGCATCCTTTTAGGTCTTAGGGAAAACAATTCTATTAACAGTAGTCAATATCTTATATTTGCAATTTTCTGTGGAATATTTGCATTTCTCGGTATTTACTTTGCAGCACGATATGTAATCAAAAATCTTGCTTCTCATATGATAGATACACGCCCTAGTGAAGGGTTTATTATACAGATGAGTTCTGCACTTATTTTAATGGTTGCTACATTATTTGCCCTCCCAATTTCCCATAGCCATGTAATTGTCTTCTGTATAATTGGTATGAGTCTTGCCCAAAAAAAAGAGGTGGATTATAAAGGATTAGGTAAGATGGGACTCTATTGGGTATTGACCTTTCCAATAGCTGCACTTTTAGCAGGTTTTATCTATGTTGGGTTAAGTTCATTTGGATTATCATGATAAATTATTAAAAATAAATGTAATATATATATAATTATAAAAAGGTTATAATGATTGAAAAGAAATGGTGATTTGAATAGGATCTTTAATTGAATATTTGAAAAGGGAAACTGCTTTAAATGCTTTAGAAAAGACAATAACACATGCCCGGAAAGTACAAGAATGTGTAAGAGAGTTAGACACAGGATTGCAAATGCTTTTAAAAGAAAAAAATCTTGACAAATCATATAGTATTTTTCATAATGTTGATGTTATAGAAAGAGATGCAGATAAATTAAGAAGAAAAATACAACAAGATATTTCTAGAGGAGAATTAGATCCTAGTATTAGGCAGAATCTTTCTCATCTAGTTAAGAGAATGGATGATGTGGCTAACTGTTGTACTGGAGTTGCTCGTAGAATTGCTACTATACCAGTTAAGTTCTGGGAACAAAGTAGTGAGGAAACCATAAATTTGGTTAGCCAGATTATGAAAACTACTGTCATATGCGGTGAGCTATTGGATAAAATTGTTATGGATTTTGTTGAAGATAGGAAAAATGTTAAAGAGATAGCAAGAAAAATAAATGAATATGAACATGATGTTGATCTAATGAATATTCAATTAAGAAAAAGCCTTCAAGAAACCCATTATGATGTTAATTTCTTCACTATCTTTACAGCAGGAAATATATTTGATATTTTGGAAGCTATCTCCGACTCAATTGAGGGTGTCGCAGATTACATTATGGTTTTATTAACCAGTGAAAAAGGAATCTAGAATATTGCAATTACTAAGATCCTCCTCTTTCCAATACTGAAAGTGGTTAAGTATATTGAGTTTATATCTCTCATGTCCTTTCTAATTTAAATATATATAGAGTATATAGTTGAAATATATAACTGAAAGATTATATACTCTATATAAGGTAATAATATCATTAATGAGATTTGAATTCTATATAGATATTATAAGTAAAGGGATAATAATGGGATTTCATATAGAAACGAGAAAAGTGCAAAAAACAGGGGGTTCTAGTTATATTATTTCTCTTCCTAAAGTGTGGATTGATAAACACGGTATTAAATCAAAAGATACATTGGGAATTTTATCGCAACCTGATGGTAATTTGCTTATAACACCACAGATTGACAATGAAAATGTCATAAAAACAAAAGAAATAATAGTTGATGAATATAGAGATAAAAATTTTTTATTTCGAGTTTTAATCGGAGCATATATAATGGGTTTTTCAAAGATAATTCTTAAATCTAGTAAGAAGTTTGAACCCGTGTTAAGAGATATAATTACTCTTTTTACTCAAATTGCTATAGGTCCAGAAATTGTTGAAGAATCTAATAATTTCATTGTAATTAAAGATTTGCTTAATCCTAAGGAAATGCCTTTTGAAAAAACGATTAAGAGAATGTATATTCTTGTACAAGATATGCATGAAGATGCTATTAACGCCTTTGAAACAAGAAATAAGGAATTAGCAGAAGAAGTTATTAAAAGAGACAATGACGTTGACAGATTGCATTGGTTAATTGGTCGTCAATCTCATATTGCATTGAGGGATATTATTCTTTGCCAGAAAATGGGGATAACTTTAGAACAAGCAAGTCATTACCAGCAAATGAGTCGTTTCCTGGAACGTATTGGAGATCATGCTAGTAAAATTGCTAAAAATGTTTTGATCCTTAAACAACAAGTATTAGATAAAAATCTAAAGGACGAGATTAAAATTGTAAGTAAATTATCACTGGATTTATTGAATAAAAGTCTTGATGCATGGCTTCAAAAAAGCTTAGTCCTAGCGAATGAAAATATAGAGGATATTAAAAATTTAATAGCAGCGACAGAAAAAATAAGTCTTAATACAACCAGTAGCGCTGAAGTTTCCATAGCAATAGGCTATATAATTGAGAGTATAAGAAGAACTGCTGAATATTCTGGAGATATATCTGAAATTATCATAAATAATTTAGTCTAGACGTCAGAATTTATTGATTGTTTTAATTTAAATTATGATTATATGGGTTTATTTAGCTAAAATTAAAAAAATCTCTCAATAATTAAACTTCTTAAACTCTAACCAATTTAAATTATTATTTATTAATGTAATTTTTATCAATTAAATTGGTTTTAAAAGTGAGTGAGCAAGATAGTGAAGACTATAAGGTAATAATTATAGGTGCGGGAAATGGTGGACTCGTGGCAGCAGCACGATTAGCGTTAGCTAGTGTTAAAGTATTATTAATCGAACAACACAACTTGCCTGGAGGGTTTGCTTCAAGTTTTGTAAGAGGCAGATTTGAATTTGAGACATCTCTACATGAACTTGCTGATTACGGCTCTGATTCTAATCCTGGGGATATTAAAAAATTGTTTGAGCGGGTTCTAAATGTTGATACTGAATTTTTAGAGATTCCCGAAGCATACAGAATAATTACAAAAGATATAGATGTAGTAATGCCATTTGGAATCGAGAGCTTTCTCAATGCAATGGAAAAAGAAGTCCCTGAAAGTAGAGAATCAGTAAAGAATTTTTTCCAATTAGCTCAAGATATATCCAATGCTTTTGTTTATATCGGAAGATCTAAGGGTAATCCAGATCAAACTGTACTAATAAAAGAACATTCAAATTTCCTTAAGACTGCTGGATATTCCGCTCAAGAAGTAGAGAATGCCTTAGGTATGCCAAAAAAAGCGCAGGATATTTTAAATGCATATTGGTGCTATTTAGGTCTCCCTATTAGCAGGATAAATTTTACCCTTTTTGCTGCAATGATTAATACTTATATTAAAAGGGGAGCTTATATCCCTAGATACCGCTCAACAGAATTTACATTAGCCCTCGATAAAAGAATTAGAGAATTGGGGGGTGATATCATGTATAATACTCGAGTTGAAAAAATTTTAGTAGAAAATGGTCAAGTAGTTGGAGTTGAAACTTCAAATGGAGATATTTTCAAAACAAGCTACGTGATTTCTAATGCCTCTCAAACATTAGTATATAATAAATTAATCTATCCAAAATCTGAAGTTCCTGAAATTGCAATTAAGGAAGTTAATGCTAGAATTCATGGACTTTCTGCATTTGTGGTCTATTTAGGACTTGATGCTTCTGCGGAAGAATTAGGAATAAATGAGTATAGTTATTTCATTATGGATGATATGGATACAGAAAATCTTTATGATCAATGGAACGAACTCGGAGTACCAAAAGGTCAAGCTACTGTCTGTTTAAATGCTGCAATACCAGATTGTTCTCCTCCTGGAACTTCAATTATTTATATTACAACTCTTTATAAACCCGAAGCATGGAAAGATGTGAAACTTGAAGATTATGTAGATGTTAAAAACAGAATTGCTGATGGCCTTATAACTGATTTTGAAAATGCTTTAGGTGTTTCTATAAAAGATCACATTGAAGAAATTGAAATAGCTACCCCTCAAACATTCGCAAGATATACTAGAACTTATAATGGGATAATTTATGGCTATGAGCCAGAATCTTGGGATTCTTTAGTACCTCGCTTAATGATGATGGGAGATCATAATTATATTAAAGGTTTAGAATTTGCAGGAGGATTTGGAAGGCGATGCCATGGATATAGTAGTGCTCTAAAGGACGGTGAACTTGCAGCACTTCTAGTTTTAAATGAATTAACTGTAAAGGTGGAGGTTAAAAATGACTGAAAAAGATAAGGAAAAATTTCTTATAACGGTTAAAAGTAACACTAAAGATTTGTTTGCCTTTACCAAATTGGTACCAAATAGAAAGAAAAGAATAGAAAATGCTTCTAAGGAGCCAATAATATCTGATCCCATAAATGACCTTGCGAGAAAATTACATCCCGATAGACAATATTTAACTATAAGTGAAATCATAGATCAATCAAAATCAGCAAAAACGTTTAAGCTAAAACCTGATCAAGAATTAGGGACAAAAGAATTAGCTTATTTTAGAGCTGGACAATATTTAAGTTTAAAAGTTAAAGTAAATGGTGTAGAGGTCACAAGACCATATTCTATAGCCTCTTCACCTTCTGATGCTTTGAAAGGATTTTATGAATTAACAATCCGAAAAGAAGAATACGGATTCTTAACAAATAATATTTGGGATAATTGGAAGGTTGGCACGAAAGTTGTCAGTTCTGGTCCTGAAGGATTCTTTTATTTTGAACCCCTACGAGATTTGAAGAATATAGTAGGTATTGCGGGGGGTTCTGGAATCACACCTTTTCGTTCAATAGCCAAAACAATTATAGAAGGAAAAATGGATGCGAAGCTAATAGTATTGTATGGAAGCAGCGAGGAAGATGATATTATTTTTTATGAGGAGTTTAAAAACCTTGAGAGAGAACATCCAGATAAATTAAAAGTAGTCAACATATTAAGTTGTGAAGAAGTTTCTTTAAAGGGGTGTGAGACTGGTTTTATCACTACTCAAATTATTGAAAAATATTGCGATGTAAAAAATAGTACTTTTTTTATCTGTGGACCTCAAATTATGTACGAGTTTGTAGCTAATGAATTGAAAAGATTTGATTTACCTCAAAAAAGAATTCGAAGGGAGGCATTTGGTGAAATCAAAGATATTGTAAATTATCCAGAATTTCCAAAAGAAGTTGCTGAAAAAAGTTTCAAAGTTAAAGTACATATTGGCTCCATTACAAAAGAGATCCCCGCAATGGCTACAGAATCGATTCTTGTTGCTATGGAAAGAGCTAATCTTGCACCACCATCAAAATGCCGATCTGGTGAATGTGGGTTTTGTCGTTCACTTCTTATCTCAGGAGATATATATATAAGTCCAGTAAGTGATTGGAGAAAAGCAGCAGATAAAAAGTTTAGATACTTCCATCCTTGCTATTCTTATCCGATATCTAATCTTGAAATTATTGTTCCAAGACACTTATAAATTCAATTTAATTACCTTTTTTTCCATTTAAGCAAGGAAATAATCAGATTTTCTCGTGAAAGGTCACCTTGAGTTAATTGACCTATGATACTTTCCCTTCCTAAGAGTTTTTTTATTATTTTTCTTATTAATTTTTTTTCAGAATATCCATTTTCCTGAAATTGATTATAATAATCATGAACATTTTTATTTAAATCTTCAATCTCTTCCATTTTTTTCAATATAATTTCTCTCCCTTGCATTACTCCATTCCCAGCAGAGAAGATTAATAAATGATCCATACCTTCTGTAAAATCATATAATTTAGAAAGAGATTGATATATTAATGAGATATCCTCCTGAATATCACTATTCTTTCCAAATATCATTTTATATTTTGGCTGTACAGCATCAGCTACAAAAGCCCATTGTTTAGTTTTTTCAATTAGGGCAACTAATTCTGGAGCGTGTCCAGTCATAGGAAATAATTCAAATTTAAAGTTTTTTGATTTTGTAATTATTGGTTTATCAATAATTCTAGCATTAATAGGTAATAATTCTGGTCCCCATGCTGCTTGCCGATATTCAGGATACTTATTACCTTTTTTTAAAAGATCTATAGCTTTTTGACTTGTAAATATTGGAATTCCAAATTCTGTATTTAACATATGAGCACCACCAGCATGGTCCTCATGTGTGTGAGTGATAAAGCATTTGTCAATCATTTGATCCTGATTAAGAGATTTAACAAATTCTCTTAGATCATTCTCTCCACCTGGAGCACCAGAGTCTATAAGGAGGCCATCTATCAAATAACAAGAAGTGAAATAGGGATAAGGCATTAACTCATTATCAGATGCCCATTCCCATTCTAAAATTTGGGTGTTACAATGATACGATATACGGACAACCATAAATAGAATCTCCTATTAAAGAATTGAATTTTTAAAAATAATTTATTCTATTTCAACTTTCTTAGGGGGGATAAATACATGTCTAGGACCAGTCCTTTCAAGATGGATAGCTTCCTCAGGACAATGATGAGCACATACTCCGCATCCAATACATTTATCTTCATCAACAATGGCGATACCATCTTCTAAATCAATTGTTTCCATGGGACATTTTTCTACACAAGTTCCGCAACCTATGCAAATATCTTCATCAACATGTGCTAAATAAGATGACATAGTATGTATTGGTGCTGCACCTCGATAGTACATGCTTATCATCCCACAGCAACACTTGCAACAATTGCAAATTGCTTCAATTCCTCTATTCGTATCTGAATGAACGTGAAATACTTTATGAACTAATCCTTCGTTCTCTGCTTCTCTTAATATTTTGATAGCTTCTTCATTTGAGACAGGTCTGCCAAATCCTTGTTCTATGCCATATATCGCACTTTTATCAAAAAGGAAACAATTGTTTTTGGACGCGCCTAATTTGCATGGATCATTAATAAGATCTTTTGCGTGGCGACAATAACAATGAACTAAGGCAATATCATCGTATTCTTCAACATATTTTTTAATTTCTTCGAATGGCATTACTGTTTCAGTTCCTACTTCTACTTCCTTTTCAACGGGAAGTGTTCTGTCGGTTGGTGGTAAATTTTTGAACACCTCTATTATACTATCATAATTCTTTTGAGTTCCTTTAGTTATTTCCCCGAAAAGTTTTTCGAATAATACTGCTAATTTTTTTTCTCTTTCTGAAGTTCCCCCCCGTAGAAAAGTATATTCAAAAATGCCGGGATATAAACCCATTAAACGATAAACCATGACTCCTGTACTTCTACTTCGCGTACCCACGATGACACCATTATACATTAAATTATCAAGCATTTTAATGATCTCTTGTTCTTCTATTTCGATTTTTTGTTTAATTTCGTCAAATGTCATAGAAGGTTTTTTAAATATTAAAATAAATTTTGCGTGTTCTTCAGTTATTAGAGTTTGTAATAATTCAATCAACAGGTCACTAATAGGTACGGGAAATACTCCTGCTTTTATAACAGTCCTTGCTACTTTATACCAGAATTTATCTGTCATTTTATATTTGACCTAATTTAAATAATTCCTCATAAATTTCCTAATTGATAAAAAAATTCATTATTTAATTATATTATGAGTATGTCTAACTTAGAAACTATGATTGAATAAATAGCTATTCATAGCAAGAATCCATAAAATTTTAAGACTCTCATAATTTTTTAATTAGGATTTCTTAAATCGATAATAAAACTAATATAGGGTTTGAGTGAAAATTTCATTATGAGTGATATCCAAACAAGAATAAATAGATTGGAGCTCTCAATTAATCTTTTGGAAGATCATTTATATAGATATGGTAACCGCATACCACCAAGACCTCTTAGGTTTATAAGAAACCAAATAAAGCATTATAAACGGGAACTCCAGATAAGGAAAGATTATCCTACCTAAAAAAGAAACTACTTTTTATATGTTAAAGAAGATCTAACTACAAGGATAGGATAAAACTATTAAAGCACTATTTTGTTTTCTCACTTTATCTATTTTTATTAATATTTAAAAGGATTAAATAAGAATAATAATAATATCTTTCAAAAAACATTAAAATAAAACTAAAATTGGAAATTCTTATGGAAATTCGTGATGTAGAATTAAAGAGATCATATATAGGAATTTTTTCGCTTAATTACTTTGTACAAGGAATTAACCAATCGATGTTTACAACAATAATTCCAATATACCTGTTTTACTTATTGTCGCCTGCTCCCGTAGATGCGGGACAAATCGCTTCAATGATGTCAATCATCCTTCTTCCCTTTGGGGTAAAATTTATTTATGGAATCTTGTCAGATAAAATAGGATTCAAAAATTTGGGCAGGAGAAAACCATGGATAATTGGGGCATCATTTTTGTCAGGTTTAATTTGGATAATATTTCCATTTATATTAACACCTAACAATGCTATGAGTTTAGTAACCATTTTAGGGATTGTAATTGTAATTGGAGTCGCGATGGCTGATACTGCTATTGATGGATTAATCTTAGATTTATATCCTAAAGAAAGACTTGGACGGGTACAAGGAATTTGTTGGGGATTTAGATCTGTAGGAATAATCGCTGGTGGACCATTATTAGTAGTATTGATATTACTGACAGGAGGAACCACAGAAATGATCTTCATAGGATTAGGGATTGCAATGATGGGTTTTTCCTTTACAACATTGATTGTTAAAGAAAGAATAGAAACTATCAAAGTCAATGCCAAAGAGAATCTTAAGATAATTTTTGGCAAACGGAAAAATTGGAAAGTATATATCTTCTCTTTATTTAATGCTTTCTGTGATGGAGTAGTATTTGTGCTCATCCCTCTTTTTATACTTATTCAATGGGGATTAGTTGGTGCTGCTGGTGCTTCAATGGATCTTATTGGTGATCCTACTCAACAAGAGCTATATGCACCACAAGCTTTTGTTGCTTTCATCATTGGTTTAGGGGTTATTACTGGGGCTATTATTGGAGGAAGGATGGCAGATTTACGATCCAGAAAACGAAGTGTTTACATCTCATTGATTATAACATCAATATCTTTCTTGTTATTTATGATACCCATTGTTTGGCCAGTATTAATAATATTTGCGTTTCTACTAGGAAGTTCTGCGGGTTGGAGAAATTCTGCTTTTTCTGCTGTGATAGGTCAAGAATCACAGCTGTATCCTGAAATGGACAGTACTTATTACGCGACATGCAATTCATTTGTTAATTTAGGGTCAACAATAGGATTGGAACTAACGAGTATATTAATTGGAGTGTTAGCAGGGTTACAAGCATTTTGGATTTATGCTATTGTTTTCTTGGTTATGGCTATTGTTATAAACATAGATTTAATTCCTTTCAAAACATTGGATCCTAATGAATATGAGATAAATACTGAAAGAAGTAAATAATAGACTCTTAATTTTTTCTTTTTTTTATTCCTTTTACTTATTGAATTGTTTTATACAGTTTTTTCGAAAAATTTTTAACATTTTATAATGATTTATTTCACATATTCTAAATCTATTTTTAAAAGTAGGGTGTTTTACATTAAATTAGAATTTTCTGAGAGAGTAAAAAGACTCCCAAAATATATTTTTGTAGAAATTGAACAATTATTATCAGAAAAAAGAAAGGAAGGTAAAGATTTAATTCCTCTTGGTATTGGAGATCCTGATTTATCTACTCCTGAAATAATCATTAATGAATTAATAAGACAAGTAAAAATCCCTAAGAATCATAATTATCCCGCGAGTATGGGCGAAGAAGATTTTAGGGAAGCGGTAGCGCGATGGTATAAGGTTAGGTTTAATGTGGATTTGGATCCAAAGGACGAAATTTCTAATGTGATTGGAGGAAAAGAAGGCGTTGCCAATATTGCAAGGGCATTTATAAATCCGGGAGATATTGTTCTTTGTCCAAATCCGGGATATCCAGTTTACGAAAATGGAGCAACAAAATTGTGTGATGCAGAACCATTTTCAATGCCTTTGTTAAGAGAGAATCAGTTTTTGCCAGATTTAGATGCAATTGATAAAAAAATTCTTAAAAAAGCTAAATTGATGTATTTAAATTACCCAAATAACCCTACTGGTGCAATTGCTCCGAAGGAATTCTTAAAAAAAGCAGTAGATTACGCAGAAGATTATAATTTTTTTATTGTTTATGATAATCCTTATTCAGAGTTTACTTTTGGGGATTACATTGCTCCATCGGTATTACAAATAGATCAGAATCATGTTGAGATTAATAGTGCATCTAAAATGTTTAATATGACAGGATTCAGATGTGGTTGGGTTGCTGGTAATAGAGATATTATTAAAGGATTAAGAAATGTTAAATCTCAAATTGATTCTGGTTGCCCAAAGTTTATACAGAGAGCGGTATGTAAAGGATTAGATGAATATCATTCAAATAAAAAACCAGACATTGTACAAAATACAGTTGAAATATATGAAAAACGCAGAGATCTCCTTATTAAAGGATTGAATGATATTGGCTGGAAAACAAACAAACCCCAGGCAACATTTTATGTCTGGACGCAAGTTCCTGAAAAGTATAGAGATATCGGATGTATGGAATTTGTAAAAAAATTAATTAATATTGGGGTGGTAATTACACCAGGAATAGGTTTTGGTCAATATGGAGAAGGATTTGTTAGATTTGCTTTAACTCAATCCAAAGAACGAATCTTAGAAGCAATAGAAAGAATTACAAAAATTATAAATTAAAAAATTTAAAAAAAAGATTTATAAATATAGTAAAGATTGTTGTTATTTTTACCCCAGTTTTTTGCTCATTTTTACTCTCAATGCCTTCAATCTTTTCTCATCTTCAGCCTCAAGACTTTCTGAAAATTCATTTGGGACGTCTAGGGCCATCATTACTGGAGCATTATAAGAATCCCAATCTTTATAATAATCTAATATCAGATCCATTTTATCTGATTCTTTTCCCAGGTTTTTTCACCTCCTTTTTTATTTGAATCTTTCACTGGGAGAGTTAAATCTGATATTGACCTATTTCAAATAAGATTCAATGAGATGTAATGTTAAAAGAGAACAAATCAAAAAAAATTATATGAAAAAGGTCAAGAGTTTTGATTTATTCTCTCTTAATACTACGGATTAAAGGAAATACTATAGTATGTATCCCATACCAATAATCCATAGTATATTGTGAAAAACTCATTATTTAAATTAAGTTAGGATCACCTTATAAATCTTCCCATTCTATTCCCATTTGTTAGATTATTGTGAAAAAACCCATTTATCAGATTATTGTAATCTATAAAAATCTATTAAATAGATCATACGTTTAATCAAAATAATAGGTTGTCTACTAACAATATGGTTTTTGAGAAAGATGAATAAAAAGATTGTTTTAATTGGAGCGGGCTCAACTTCATTTGGGCCTCCTATGTTTAATGATATTTATTTAAGTGATGTTTTAGAAGGCTCAACAATTGTTCTTAACGATATTAATAAAGAAAAGTTAGAAATTATTTATGAACTTTTAATAGCTGAAAATGAAAAGCATAATAATAAATTTAGTCTTGAACGGACAACTGATCGGTCTAAAGCTTTAAAAGGTGCTGATTTCATAATCAATTCAATAGAAGTTGGAGATCGAATGAAATTATGGCGCCAAGATTATGAGATACCAAGAAAACATGGTTCAACACAGATTTTAGGGGAATGTGGGGGACCGGGTGGTACTTTTCATGCATGGAGAATAATTCCCCCAATTGTAGAGATAGTCAAGGATGCTGAAAAGATTTGTCCTAATGCGTTTTTGATTAATTTTTCAAATCCAATGTCTCGTGTTTGCTTGGCAATTAAAAGAAGTGTAAAAAGAATGAAATTCGTTGGTTTATGCCATCAAATAGGGTTTATGATAAGGCATTTACCTAAATTATTTAATAAGCCCATTAATGAGTTAAAAATGAAAGCTGCGGGGCTTAATCATTTTGCATTTTTATTAGGTTTAGAGGATTTATCTACAGGGAACGATTTAATTCCTTTTTTTAAGGGTAATGCCTTGAGCTATTTTACCGAAAATGAAGAAAGATTTGAGTTCTCAACACTTACATTTGAAGTTTTTAAGAAATTTGGATATTTTCCTTATGTAGGGGATAATCATCTAGGAGAATACCTCCAGTTTGGCGAAGAATTTACTGAAACTCAGGATATGATAGATTGGATAAATTTCATAGATAAAGAAGGGCAATTTCGGTATAGAAGATATCTGAATAAGCATAAAAGACTTAAAAGAGGTAAATATCCGAAAAAAGGAATGTTATCTACAGCACCCTCAGGAGAAAGAGCTGTGCCAATAATTGAAGCAATAATTAATGATACAAATTCATATGAAACTGCTGTGAATATTCCTAACAATAATTTAGTTGATAATTTGCCACAAGATTTAATCTTAGAATGTTCAGCTACAGTCAATAAAAATGGTGTTCATGGTGTGAAAATAGGATCATTACCAAGAAATATTGCAGCAATACTTCGTATAGAAGCCACAATTCAGGATTTGTGCATTGAAGCAGTTCTTAATAAATCTAAGGATATTGCGATCGCATGTTTAGCCATCGATCCGAATGTGGGAAGTTTTGAAATGGCAGAAAACATCTTTGATGAGATGAGTGAAATACAAAAAGGCTTTTTACCGAACTTCAAATAATCAATGAATTTTTCCCTATTAAACTAAATTAAAAGTTATTATTGAATTTTCTAAATCATTAGAAAGCTTTGAGCTTTTTCTTTTTTCCAATTATTTTTAAAACAAGAGATTCATATATAATTTATAAATTTTTACCACTAAAATACTAATTCTGCAACCATTTTTTAAAACTTACCAATGCGTATGATAAAACCTTTTAAATGAGCTTAATACATTAGTAAATATAACCTATTATATTTATAAATTAATATTTTTATTAAACTCACGATATAACTATAATTATGTTGGGCGATGACAGTAGAAAATAGTAACAACTCGCAAGAACGGATTAGGAAAGCTACAGAAGTACTTCAGAAATTCTGGTGGTTTTCATTCTTTTTAGTTATTGCTCCCCTAATAGTTGGAATTGTCTTTTTCTTAATTTTAAATTTTTCTGGGTTAGGCTTATTTATTGCATTATCTTTATCAGTAGTAAGTTTTATGTTTGCACTGCTTTTTTTTTATAAAGCTTTTGATAAATATAGAAACAATCCATTTTTTCAGAATAAAAAGAATAATCTAACTGCAAGAATTCATATTCTTTTTCTGATTTCAATCCTATCATTCATTTCAACTCCTATTTTTATACTTATTTCACCGTTTGATTCCTTTTATCACCTTCCAGTTATTAGTTATGCCGCTTTATATAGTATTGTTTATTATTATTATTATTTCCAACCAATTGATTTTTATAACTTAAATGAAGGGGAATTCAAACATGCAGGCAGTTTTAAATTATTAATTAAACAACCATACAATTTCTTTGTAGGCATTAATCATATCATCCATATCATCTTTTTACTTTTTACTGCTTATACTAACCTATCTTGGCTTCTTGCTCTTACGATCAACTTAATCTTTTACATCATCACATTAACAAGGACTAAAAATCAAATTAAAGGAATCAATGAATCAATAGCTAAAAAAAGTCCAATTTTAAAAGAATTAACATCTTTTAAACGACGTTTTGTAGTTTGTATAATTAGCTTAATTTTTGTCTTATTAATTCAAATGCCTTTTGGTATTATTATTACATATAGCTTATCAGGAATTCAGTATTCGAGTTTAGATCTGATAAATAATTCCTTTTTAACAGTAATATTCATCTTGTTCTTTTTTAAATCCAAGTTCTATATTGATTATTATTATGGTTCAAGACTTGATCTCTACGATAAGCCTGAAAAAGTTGAAGAATCAGAGGAACTCTCCCCTCTATTAAGTTCTAAATATCAAAAGTACAATTCTTATTTATCTGTAATATTAATTCTATTAATTACATTATTCTCTTTTTTGATTCAAATTCCCTTCTTAATCTTAATTATTCTTCCTTTCATTTATGTACTTCTTCATTATGAGCAGAAGTATAATCTATGTTCAAAAAGGTATAATAAATCCGTGGTTTTATTAAACTCTATTGCTATTTTGATATATCTCTCTTTTGGAATAATCCCACCTATAATAGAGACTGTTTTATTAAATTTTATGGTGTTTTGCATTTCTTTATACTTTGTTTTACAGGTATTTGTTAAATTGGAATATTTTACTAAAGAAAATGTTCTCGTGTTTCAAAATTTACTTGCTGTTGCTAGTTTTACTTTATTAATTTATACATTCTTTCCTATAATTATTGTTGAATATACCACCTATACAACAGAACCTTTTTTAATTCTCATTTCAAATGTTCTCTTACACTCGTTAATTATTTCAATAATTTTTTTAATTTCCCAATATGTTTTAGGAGTAAGATATTTTTACGGTAAATCCCCGAAACTATTTAGAATCATAGTTTTGATAAATAGCTTTTTAGTCGAATTATTTATTTTTACGCTTGTTTTATTTAGAAACTATTTCTTATTCGAAATATTTCCTTTTCTACAAGGAATATTAATAACGGCTATTTTATTTCCCATTTTTTTCATATTTTTTCTTTACATAAATTATAGCTTACATGTGTTTTCCTTAGAATACTTCTTGAAATTATGCTATTTTACTCTCTGGATATTTATAGTTGACTTTTTTGTATCTCTATTAATAGTATCTCTATTAACTACTTATTATATTATAATACCTATAGATTGTAGTATTGCATCTATTCTTTATTACTTTATATCAAAGTTCGGGTTAAAATTGGAAAGAATAGATGAACTCAAATTTAAAAAGCGTGTTAAAATCAACTCTTATTTATTAACAGTCGAACTTTTTTCTCTATTTAGCTTTTTATTTTTTAGTGTTTTTCAAACCCTATCAATATTTGAGAATATAATCTATTCAACTTATTTATCATTAGCTTTAGTCTGTATAATAATTAATCTATTTTCGAAAAAAGAGATATTTTCTGAAGATCTTTATTTGAAAGTAAACACTTTTATTCTGCTATATACCTCCGCAATAGCATTTTACTTTTTTTTGTTGCTAACACTTGATAATCTTTATGTTATAATAGTTCCTCTCATGGTTTCTAACATAATTATTTACATACCAATTTTATATTTAAGGAAGAAAAAACTATATCCTAATCTTATCTCTAAATCAATATTAATAAATAGTATATTATTATCAACCACAATATCGTTAATTCCAACTATCACAGGGTTGGAATTATTCTTCTTGGGCTTATATTTCGATTTAATTTTCTTAATAATGACAATGATTAATTTTACTTTGTATATTTTATTATTAATTTTCGCAATTAATTACCAAGTATTTAAAAAAGTCACTAGCGAGGAAAAACGAACAAAAGCATTTCTGAAATTTCAGGTACTCATAATATTTTGTATTGGTATCACAACAATATTTTATTATCCATTTATCTTACTAACTAGCACTTTATATTATTACATTATCTTACCTTTAATTTTTACATCATGTTTCCTATATATTCCTCTCTTTTTATCATATAAGAATGAAATTTTTAATATTGAAGGTATAAAACGAGCAATTATTTTAAATACAATAATTCTAACAGGGCTATTCACTTCAATTCCAGTGCTAATTGGTCTGAATTTATTCTGGTTAGGTTTAGTTTATGATTTTAATATCTTTGTATTAAATATTATAAATTCCTCCACATATATCTTCTATGCTTTTTTACTGATTCTTATAAATTTATCAAAAAAGCTAAGTGTCAAAGATAAGTTCATCTTAAGTTTAAATCAACTCAGAATTATTATCTTATTTAGTTTTTCTATTACAACTGTCTTCTTTTATCCCTTCTTTTTATTAATCAATACCTTATATTATATTGTCATACCTTCAATTCTTACTTCCTGCTTCCTATATATCCTTTTATATTATTCATATAAAACTAAAATTTTCAAAATTGAACATATAAAAAGAGCAATCATTATAAATACGATAATTCTTACAGGATTATTTACTTCAATTCCAGTACTAATTGGTTTGAATTTATTTTTATTAGGTATGGTTTTTAATTTCAATATTTTTGTTTTGAATATTTTAAATTTTTCCATATATATCTTCCATGCTTTTTTATTGATTCTAATTAATTTATCACAAAAGCTTAAGATCAAGGATAAATTCATTTCAAGTTTAAATCAACTTAAAATTATTGTTTTATTTACTATTTCTATTACAACCATCTTCTGTTATCCATTTTTCCTATTAATCAATACACTTTATGGAATATTCATACCAATAATTGCATTACTCTTTTCTTGGTTCTTCCTTTTTTATTATTCTTATAAGCAAGAATATTTCAATTTAGAATTTGTTAAAAAATTAACAATATATAATTTTATTATCTTCTCCTGTTTGATTATTTCTTTACCAACGATTATAGGGTTAGAATTAACGAGAATTGGATTGGGAGCAAACATAATTCTAATAATTACTATAACCTTATTCTTATTTTTTAGTTTTGTAAAGATTTCTGAAGTCATAAGTGTTAAAATTAAATTGAAAGAGAAATACATTAAACAATTCAAATTATCAGAGTTAATTTCGTGGTTTTTATTTACACCGTTTATCTCTTATTATATAGCATCGATTTTTATTGTAGAATTAGTTTTTACCCCAATAACATCTCTTATTTTAGCTTGTTGTTTCTTAACTTTCTTTATTTTGAACATATATACAGTAGAATTGATGTCTAATTATCTCCCCGATTATCAAAATATTAAATATTTTCAAGATCTAGGACTCTATGGGATAATAATATCAATCTCATTCGTTTTTACATTTTTAGGACTTACAACAGGGCTTTTTTCTTTTCTTATCTGGTGGCCCACACTATTAGGCATTTCATTCTTAATTGGCTTCTTTCTTGTTATTTTTATTATATTTCTAAATGTATGTGATAAACAATTTCAACTGTCACAAACAAAAATTGTTTCCAAGTTATTATCATGGTTAACTGTAAAGATAATCATTAGTCTTTCGATCATATCATTTATTGAATTTTTCGGATTTCTTTTCTCAATCATTAATAAAATATTTTTGTTTTCATTAACTTTCACATTTTTAACACCTTTAAGCCTCTTAATATTAGAGAAATTGAGGTTTATTTCATCTGAAAAACAGTTACAATTGAGAAAGATCACTCTGTTTGTATTTATAGTTT
Organism: Promethearchaeia archaeon; assembly: GCA_029856155.1. GTDB lineage: Archaea > Asgardarchaeota > Lokiarchaeia > Sigyniarchaeales > SOKP01 > Loki-b32. The sequence continues at coordinate 192,837 of JAHQWL010000023.1, read as the reverse complement.
CTATATTGAGTTTTTATATAGAATTTCTTTATTCTTTAATATCTGTAATCCCTATCTTTTACTTTATTCCTTTTATTCATGTAAGCGCTATCATCGCCAATTTAATATTGTTTTTATATTATTATAGTTTAAGATTTAACAAAATAATAGAAGTAAAATCTGTTTTTGAACTTTACAAAATTTATTTCTTATCCTTTTTATTATTCTTGAGTTTACTTTATTTTAACTCAGAGTCTTCAATTTTCCTTATATTAATATCTTATTTACTCATCCTATCTCAGAGGAGTATCATTACTTTTTTTCGGTTTCTTTCATACTTTTTACTAAGTTATTATGCGTTTCTCGAAGTTATTGTCATTCTAAGTTTTTATAACGTTATAATAGGCTTTGATATAGCATTAACAGGTTTTTTTATTATTATTTATCTCTTATCTTTATGTGGGGTCTTAGTTTTCTCCATTTTGCTAAATATAAAGAAAAATAATAACTTAGAAAAATTTTATCTATATTCTGTTATTTCTCTTTTATCTTTTGTTTCATTGATGAATTTTACTAACATACTGCTTCTTTATAACGTAACAATATCACTTTTCCTATTATTGTTATTTATAGGAATTTTCTTTTATCACCACAAGGATGAGCGCTATAAATGGTTCATTAAACCTTGTGTAATTTTATTTATTTTTGATCTTGTTAGCTTTTTATCATACTCGTGGTTATTTAATAATCAGATCTTTGGATCTTACAATCCTGTTTTAACCTTCACAATAACCGAGACTATTACTGGTTTTGGATTTATCCTATTGTATAATAGTTCACCAGCAAGATTTAGAAAAAGATCATTTTACATTGTATTAATCTCAATTATAGTCTCATTTCCTACTTTCTTGTATTTTATTATAATTGCCTCTTTAGCTATGCCACTGTTTTCTTTAGTCCCTTTAATATTCGCAATCGATATTGGCGTTCTTCTATATTACATATCTATTGGAATTTATCAATGGAAGATATCCTTGGCAATTTGGAAATCTGGGTGGTATGCTTGGAACATATTACCATTTGTAAACTTTTTCATAATTTATCAAAGTCTCACTGGAATAGATGTTTTTACAAACTCATTGAGATTTGGAGCATTCGATGCTAGTGGATCATTTATTTTATCTATAATAATTTGCTCATTATTTTTCTTTCCAGTTGTGTATAGTAAAATCAAGAAATACTTTTCTACAATAGTTTTTGTTGTGTGGGGTGAAAGTCTATTCTTACTTTATTGGGTTAGCCTAAATTTATTTGTATCAGATCTACTGTTAAGAAATTTTTCTTTTATTATGTTTTCAGTTGTCTTATTGATGCCATTATTAGCAATATTTAAATACTGGAAAATTATTTCAATTCTTTGGGTATTTCCTCTAACATTTATAAACGCTACATTTCTGTTTTTCTATTTATTATCAATTGGAATTTCATTAGAGATGACTATATCAATCGACATCTTAGTAATAGGGTTATTTCTAATAGTTTACTCTTTTTTCCCGAATATTAGATCAGTTGGTGTTGTTTTAATAAGCGCATACTTCATCACTATATTAGGTATTTTCTTTACAATCTATTTCATTCTTTATTTGATAATATTGAATCCAATTTTTTCATTAAACATTAGTTTTCTTGTAATTGGTTTCAGTCTTTTTTCCTCTAAATATGTTGAAGTTCCAAAAAAATTTATAGATTTGTGTCTTTCATGGATTCTAGTTATTAATCTTTCATGGTTTACCTTCAATACATTCAGTTTATTTCCAGGATTTTTTGTTTTTGCTTTTTCATTGGCATTAACTGTATTTGGCTGCTCACTTTTCATATTTAATAAATATAAGATGAGAATTTCTATTAATAAGATAATTCCTTTTTTAATAGTGGCATTTGGAACATCATCCTCGATCACATCCTTAACTTATATTATATTTAACGCAACACCGGGTGTTTTAATTTCTACGTTTTCTTCAGTGTTTACCATATTCCTATACTTTATTTTTATTGAATATCGCTATATTCTATGGTTTATTATTCCAATTCCTATAACAACACCTATCTTGGAAGCTCTACTAACATTTGAAGTAATAAGACCTTTCTGGCTATTAACATGGGCAATGATATACCTTTTTACTTTTCAAATTATAATAAATTTATTTAAAAATACAGTAAAAGATGAAACTGCAGAAATAAAAAATAGCATATTAAAGATTTATCATGATAGAAATCAAGTAAAATGGCTTAATCTTACTTGCTTCTTTCTTAATTCAATATTTTTTTCCATATTCTTTGCAATAATCATTCCATATTTATTATTGTACTTGATATTTTCTAATATATTATTAGTCTACCAGATATGTAATTTTCTGATAATCTGGCCAATGTTATTTTTGTTTTGTATGAAATATATAGAAAAATCAGAGTTAGATATAAAGATAAAAGACATCCTACGTTATTTCAGCAAAATTAGTTCAATTTTCTATCTTTTAATTCCTATAGCTCTATGGATCAATATTTTTCTTTACTTGGTTTTCGTTAATTCGAGCCTTCTAATTACAATTTATATAGTATTACTAGTAGTAAGTGGATTAGTATTCATTGAAGTCTCCTTTATTGATCGGAAGTTCTTACTTTTATTATTAACGTCATCCCGGAATAAATTTACTTTATGGTCATGGATTGTTTTTAGTAATATTTTGTCTTTATTCCTCTATTTATATCATTCAAACTTTTTCCTGTTAGTTTTAACAATCTCACTTTTAGGACTTATTTCTCTTTATTTCTTATCTTACTTAGATATTTCTAAACAAATGATTACCAAAGGTCGTTTAATACTCATTTATAATTCATTTATTTGGAGTTCTTTTTATCTAGCATCCTTAATCTCTAATGGATTGATACTAATCTTCGAAGAGTTAATAGGATTTGCCTACTATTCGTTGTTATTCCAAAACTCATCATTTATTTTATATCTTTTAAGCGTTTCCTTCGTTAGAATTGAAAAAGATATAAAAAATAGAATCGAATTTTCTCTTTTCATTATATTCCAGGGATTGTTAGCAATTAATTTAATATACATCTTCATATTATATGGTATTTTAAACTTTTTCTCAGTTAATTTAATCATTTTTATAGAGGTATGCCTTTCATTCATATCCGTTTATTATTTCAATTTTATATTAGCTGAGCAGAAATATCCAAATTTTCTGCTAAAAATGCATTCAATTTTGTTTTTGATATTTTATTGTGAAATAAGCATTATGATTTATGGTTTATTAAGCGGAGTAATAGGAATTTATGAAAGTATTATAGTATCTCTTTCTGTATTATTGATTTTTACATCACTGGATATTTATTCAATTAAAAAGATAAAAGAGGGCTATGCTCGTTTAATTCATACGATCACCTTTTTAACAATTTCAGTGATGACATTTCTAATCTTATATGACTATATCTCTCAATATCCATTCTTTCTTGGGTTAGGAATTTTTATTTTTATAATAATGCAATTTTATACCAATTATTCTCTCTTTAAGTCATTAGAGAATTTATACCCAAAAGGTCAAGTTACTCTTAAAAAAGATCAAAAGGCTATTCAACAATTAATTGGAACAGGGTTCTACTCTACAATATGTATATTCTTAGCTCAAATTTTAATATTCCAGAGAGTCGAAATACTATTGATTCTTTTGATTTTAAGTCTTGTAATCCATGGATTAATGATAGTAGATAAATTTCTATTTAAATTTTTAGGAAAAATCGTTAATTATATTCAAGTAATCTCTTGGGTCTCTATTATGACATTTACATCAACCTATTTAATATGGCTGTATAGTACCTATTTTGTCGCCTTCTTTTATACAGTTATTCCCATCATCGTTATTATCCTAATACTTGAGTTTGCTTATCTTACGAAATTATTAGCTTTTTGGAGTTTTGTTGCTTCCAATAAAGAGAAGATAAGGTTTTTACTGATATTAATATCATATCTCAATTTTATAACTTGGCCTTTATATTTTGCTTCTTTAAATCTATTACACACCCTTAACTTAACACTCGCGTCTTTTTTCATTATGTTTTTGATAACCTTAATTGATAATATTTTAAAAGAAGATTTCAGAAAATCATTAAGATCATTTTCGATTCTAATAATTGGAGGATTATTGTCTATTGATTCTTTCTTATTGCTGAATTCTATTCCGAATTTCAATATTTTTTTGAATTTAACTATTTCTTCCTTAGTTATACATGTATTAATGCTAATAGATAGCTATTTGTTGAAATTTATCGGGAAATTTACTAACTCCATTAAAGTGTTTTCATGGTTCTTAATTATGATTTTCACATCAGTATATTTAACGTGGCTTTATAGTACCTTTTATTTAACTTTCTCTCCTACTGTGATTCCATTCATTATTTTTATCCTTATCCTTGAATTTGCTTATCTTTTCAAATTATCGGTATCTTGGAAATTAGTTGCTTCCAATAAAGAAAGAATTAAATTTTATTTAATTATATCAACATATCTTAATTTTATAACTTGGCCTTTATATTTTGCTTCTTTAAATCCATTTTACGTTCTTAATTTAGCGTTAGCTTCTTTTTTCATTATGTTTTTCTTATCTTTAATTGATACTGTTTTAAAGGAAGATTTCCGAAAATCCTTGAGATCTTACTCATTTCTCATAATTGGAGGTTTAATATCAATTGATTTGTTTTTTATGTTCCAATTTATATTGGTGCTTGATATTTTCCTAAATTTAAGTGTCTCTTCTTTAGTTTTTGTAATATTCTTAGGGATAAAAATAAAACCATTCAAAGGACACTCAGCTGGAGCTTTAATTTTTTGGATTGTAATCTTTTTGCTCTTAAGTTCAATTATATACCATATATCATTATCTTTTATCATTACAGGAATATTTTTTGCTTTTACAGTTTTAATTTATCCCTTTATTTTCCTTTTAGAAGAACTAAGAGCGCTTATTAATAAAATCATTGAAGCTTTAACGAGATTCTTTACACATCTCAGAATTTTAATTAAGAATATGTTTATTAGAATTTTCGTTTTCTTCAAGAAACAATTTAAATATATATGGATTCTTATTAGTGCATGTTTAGCAGTATTCATTGGAATCATATTTTCTGACTCCATTCTTGGTTTATTAAATCCTTACCATTCTATTATTTTAATATTTCCTATTTTTGGTATAATATATTCTCTTAAACCTTCTGAAAAAACTGAAGATGTTAACATCATGTTTAGACGTAGAATGGTTCGCTTAGTTATCAGTTGGGGCAGTACTATTATAATTATGTTTACCTTTATCCCCGCTGAATGGTATGTATTCACTACTTGGATATCAATTTGGATTTTGGGAGCAATTTTATTGCCTTATATCATTTTCAAGGAGAAAAATGAGAGTATTTCAATTAAGTGGAGGTTCTATACATTGATAATATTGATTTCACTACTAATTTTATTTGGAATTATTGTTGCTATCCAATTTCTATGAATGCTTAATTGATTACCTATTGTATACCATCTAGATCATTTTTTTAGATAGTTTTTACTAATTTTAACAGATATATGCTTATTTTTCATATAAAAAGTTGAAAACTTTAAATACATGTTAAAATGAACTATTATTTGTAAATCTAAAAATAAACATACATAATAAATTAAAAAAAAAAAAATAAATTAAAAATAGATGTGAACTAAAATATGGAAGCTTTAACAAAAAGAATATTAGCAATTGTTATCATAGCTGTTATAGGTGTAGGTGTCGGCGTTGGGGCTTGGTATTTCCTTTTAGCCCCGGGTGCCGGTGAATATTCATGGAGTTCTAAGGATTGTCCTGGTGCTCCAGCAGGTTTAACATCTGATCAAATAATTAAAATTGGGTGCGCTGGTGATATTGGTGAGATTCAAGGAGATGCAAATTATGACGGAGCTTGGTATGCAGCTAAAACCATAAATGAAGCGGGTGGTTTGGTTGTTAATGGAACAACATATTATCTAGGAGTTACCAAGGAAGATACAGATGAATCTAACACAGCTCTTGTGACTTCAAGAGGAATTGCTGCGGCAGAAAGACTTGTATACAATAAAAAAGTTCAATTTGCACTTGGTGGCTTTAGATCAGAAGCATTATTAGCATATCAAGAAGTTTTCATGGATAATAAAATTATCTTTATTGATACTGGTGCTGCAACAGATATATTCTGTACAAACGTGAAAAATTTTTATACAAGATATAAATATTTTTTCAGATTTATGCCTATTAACTCAACTTCATTAGGGGGCGAAATATTAACTACATTAGCTGGTTATATCATGTTATTGAATGCAACCTATCCAAATCATGACATTAAACAGGTTGGCATTCTTGCAGAAGATTTAACTTGGACTGAAAGTTTAGTAGCTGCATTGGGTAATTTGCCAGCTCTTACAGGTGGCTGGGTACAATTACTATCACCAATCTTATATGATATATCACTTAGTGCCACAGATATGAACGGATACTTATCAGAACTAGAAGATGATGGATGTGACTTTTTAATTCCTGTCATTTCAGCACAAGGTGGAATTTTAATGATGCAACAATACTCTCAATATAATTATACATATCAGATATTTGGTATTGATGTTCAATCGCAGTTAGATACATTTTACGAAGATAGTGGTGAGAGTTGTGCATACGAGGCAATGATGCAAACCTTGCATAGGACTAATAAAACCGAAAGTTCTATTGCGTTTTGGGATGCGTGGTTAGCAGATCATGATGGACATGAACCACTTTATATTGCAGTTGGAGCTTACGACGCCGTATTTGCACTTGTTGATGCAATGAATGCAACTCAATCATTTAACCCCAATTTTATGATACCAGAAATGGAAACCTGGACTAAAGGAAATACCAATGCTGGTGTTGGTGGAGGCGGTGCTTGGTGGCCAAAGACTCATGACCTAGTTGAGGGTTATCCTTATGGACATACCTTATGGGTTCAGTGGCGAGCTAATGGTGATAAAGTAGTAATCCCAGCACCAAGATATGCATATGTTGTTCCTTATGGAGCCATGCCGATACGTCCTCTTTATCCAGATTGGATGGCAACTGGTGCTTATGAAATTGCTCCGTGGGTTCATACTGCATGGTCGTAATAGAAATGGTAGTCGAATTAAAGCAAATTTAAATATTAAAAAATTTTTTTTTATTATTATCAACTTTTTATATAATTTATCAAAAAATAGCTTTAATCTTGAATATTATATTTTTTTTTTGATAAAATTGTAAGTTAGGATGAAAATGATCAGTTTTATAAGAAATGAGATAAAAATAATAATAATTAATTTAATAATAATCAATTTTTCTTTTTTGTAATTATGTATCAAGAAATTATTAGCATGTTATTTAATGGTACTTTAAATGGTGCTTACCTTTCTCTAATTGCTCTAGGGTACTCTTTAGTGTATGGAGTTGGTCATATAATGAATTTAGCGCATGGAGCATATTTCATGTTAACGGGATATTTACTTTTATGGGTATATGGTTTTTTTCCTGGCCAAGTATTGATAAATATAATCATTGCAGTGGTAGTTATTACTATAATAGGCGGTCTTACATATATATTACTCATCAAACCTGTAAAAGATTCAGCTGTAGGTGTTGTATTAATTACTTTTGCGTTAGCATTCGGAATCGAGCAATGTGTTTCAATAATCTCGGGAACAACGTCTGCAACACTTAGTGGTTATGTTGTGGTTGAGGGCACTACGGACTTCTTAGGATATAGCATGTTGAATCAATACCTTTTTTTTATAATTATTTCATTAATTATAGTTTCATTATTCGCTTTATTTATTAATAAATCAAAATTAGGTAAATCTATTCGTGCAGTTTCACAGGATAGCGAGGCAGCAACCTTAATGGGTATTAATGCCGATAGAGTTCTCTTCTATACTGTTATGATATCTGCATTCCTTGCAGCTATAGCAGCAACCCTATATTTACCCGGCGCAGCTCTTACTGGTCCTGCTATGGGCTGGGAATATTTAACAAGTTCATTTGCTGTAGTAATTTTAGGAGGGATGGGAAGTCTTGTTGGAAGTATTGTAGGAGCTTATATTGTGGGGTATATAACTACTTTTACCAATCTTTTTATCCCTAATGGTCCAGCTTGGGCTCATATAGTTCCAATCATAGTTATTCTTTTAGTACTTATAATAAGACCCCAAGGATTATTTGGAAAGAAGGAATTAAAGTAATTTTTAAATTTAAGATTATAAATAGTGAGGAAGTTAAAAATGAAAAAAGGATTGGTAAAAGAAAAAATAAGAAATATACCGACTTATTTAAAATCATGGGCAAAAACTTTTAGTGGTTCATTAACAATATTTTTATTAATAATACTTACATTATTTCCTTTTCTTTCTCAAAATGAGAGTTTTATAAAGTATTTCTTACGTCATTTTACACTCGCTATGATTTTTTCAATTTTTGCGGCAAGTTGGGATTTTCTTACTGGTATTTCGGGACAAATTAGTTTTGGTCATGCCATTTTTTTTGGAATAGGAGGTTATCTTTGTGCTTATCTTATAGCTTTTCAAGGTTTTCCAATATGGCTTGCAATTCCTACTGGAGCTTTGGGTGCAGTAGGCTTTGGTTTAATAATTGGTATCCCCTGTTTAAGATTAAGGGGGCCATATTTAGCATTAGGCACTCTTGCTTTTAGTTTAATCCTATTAAAATTATTTCTATTAGGGTCACTCTCAGATATTCTTTTTGGTTCTGAAGGAATATCTTATAATACTGGACCTTATCCTCTAACGAGACTATCCAACAATCCTGTAATAGAATTTTTTATTGTTTTTATTACTTTGATAATATGCTTTATAATAATATTTCAGATTGTTAAATCGAAATTTGGGACTATTTTAAAATCAATTCGCGATGATGAGGTGGGAGCAGATGCATCAGGAATAAATACAACGAGATACAAAGTGTATGCCTTTATGGTTAGTTCCTTATTTGCTGGAATAGCAGGTTGTTTCTATGCATTTTATAATACTTCTGTAAATCCCGTTGGTAATTTTGGAACGGCTATTTCTTTTTTTGCTATATTAATGGCATCATTAGGGGGATTAACAACTATAGCAGGATCAGCTTTGGGAGCATTTTTCTTTATTTTTCTTGAATATATTCTTATTGAAGTTGGTGCTGGTCTTTATGTACATTTGACTTTCGCGATAATTTTAATATTAGTTGTTCGATTTTCGGAGCAGGGAATTTTAAGGCCAATAATAGAACATTTAAAAGATTTTTGGGATGTATTATTAGGACGATAAAAAAAATTATAAAAAAAATTTTACTTTTAAGGAGTTAAAAAATGGGAGTTATTTTAGAAGTGAAAAACCTTACAAAAAAGTTTGGTGGATTAACTGCTGTAAATGATTTTAGTTTTGAGGTTAAACGAGGAGAATTTGTGGGTCTAATTGGTCCAAACGGAGCTGGTAAGACGACAGTGTTTAATTTAATTAGTGGATTTGAGAAACCTAGTTCTGGAAAAATTAGATTCGATGGAATTGATATAACAGGAATGAGACCGTATAAAATAGTGAATTATGGAATTGCTCGAACTTTTCAATTGGTGAGATCGTTTAAATTCTTAACCTTACTTGATAATGTAATAGTGCCCTGCTTATCAAAAAGAGGAAAAGAAGTTTCAAAAAAAGTAGGTGCTGAAGAATATGCAAGTTCAATTCTTGCTTCAGTAGGTCTTGTTGATAAAGCTAGAATGCCGCCAATCATTTTACCTCATGGTGATTTAAGAAAATTACAAATTGGTAAAGCTCTTGGGACTAACCCAGAATTGCTTTTATTAGATGAACCATTTAGCGGACTTACTCATGAAGAAAGTGCAGTACTAACTGAATTAATTAAAAAATTACATGATGATGGGGTTACTGTTTTTATGACTGGTCATGTACTTCGTGAACTTATGACATTAGTACCACGAGTAATTGCTATGCATCAAGGTAAATTTATTGCTGATGGTCCTCCAAAAGAGATTGCTAATAATAAAATTTTACTTGAAGCTTATTTAGGAAAAGGTGACGAATATGCTTGATTTAAAAAAAATATATCATTATTATGGAAAGGCAAGAGCTCTCGAAGAAATAAATTTGAGCTTAAAAGAGAAATCTCTTGAGGCAGTTATTGGACCCAATGGAGCTGGAAAGTCTACACTCCTCAGAGTAATATCTGGTTTAGAAGAACCTGATAGAGGAAAAATAGAATTCCGTGGTGAAAGAATTGATGGGTTAAAAGCTCATAAGATTGCTAGAAAAGGGATCTCTCATTGCCCAGAACGACGTAAACTATTTTATGATATGAGTGTATCTGAAAATTTAGATATGGGGGCTTATGTATTGAAAGATCGTAGTAAATTTCGAAAATTAAGGAAAAATGTTTTTGAGATCTTTCCACGTCTTAGAGAAAGAAAAAATCAGCGAGCTGGAACTTTAAGTGGTGGTGAACAACAGATGCTTGCTATTGCGCGTTCACTTATGGCTAATCCTCAACTTCTTTTAATGGATGAACCTTCATTAGGTTTAGCTCCAAAAATAAAAACAATTATATTTGAAGCAATTAAGAAAATAAAACAAGAAGGCACTACTACTTTATTAGTTGAACAAGATGCGGCTTTAGCGATGAATATCGCTGAATATATTCATGTTCTTGAGGAGGGGAAAATTGAAATGAGAGGGACTAAGGAAGAGTTAGAAAAAGAACCTCGAATTAAACAAGTATATTTAGGAATTTAAGGTGATATAAATGTCAGCAACCTTAGAGAAATTATTAAGAGATGCTAGAATCGATCTTGTTTTATCTAGAATCGAGAAAGATGAATCCGTAATAGATGAAGTAATTAAATATCTAGACAGCAATATTAGATCAATTAAATTTAATTCTATTCATGTATTAGGAAAAATTGGTCAAAAATCAATAAATGCAGTTCCAAAAATAGTTGATTGCTTAGAAGATGAAGATTGGAGCATATGTCGAGAAGCTGCTCGATCATTAGGAAAAATTGGTAATATTGCAAAAGAAGCAGTACAAAAATTATCGATGCTATTAGAAGATAAAGAGGTAACTATCAGAAAAGAAGCAGCAATTGCCCTTGGTAAAGTTGGAAATACTACTCCTGAATCAATTTCTTCTTTAATAAAAGCATTGGATGATGAGAATGAGGATGTTAGAACTGAAGTAGTAATCGCGTTAGGAGAAATTGGATCGAATGCTTATGAAGCTATTCCCCATTTAATGAAAGCTCTTAAAGACATAAGTTGGACAGTAAGAACTGCTTCGGCTCAATCAATTAGTCTAATTGGAAAAGGATCTGTAAACGCAATTCCTAGTTTAATAAAGGCTCTTGAAGACCAAGATTGGAGAGTACGTTATAGAGTTATAAATACTTTTGCTGAAATTGGAGAATCAGCAATTCCAAGTCTATTAGAAGTCTTAAAAAGCAAAAATAAGATTGTAAGAAAAGAAACAGTTGATGCTTTAGGAGAATTTAGGATTTCTGATCCAAAAATAATTGGTAGCATCTCAGAGTTATTACAGGATAAAGTTGAAAATGTTAGGGGAAAAGCAGCCGATGCACTTAGAAATATTGGTAAACCCGCTGTTCCAAATTTAATATCAGCATTTGAAAAGTTGAATACAAAAATGAAAATTATTGTTCTTTCTGCTTTGGGAGGAATTGGTACTGAAGCTGAAGAAGCTATTCCAACTATTATTAATTTTTTAAAGATACCCGAACAGGAAGTAGAATTTATTCCTTCTTTTATAAATAAGATGAAAAGAGCAATCTTGAATTTTTTAAAAGATCCACTAAAAAAGAAAACTTCGATTAGAGTAGAAGCAGCAAGAGCATTAGGAAATATTGGAAGGGAATCAGAAGATGCTCTTCATACTCTTGAACTTGCTTTAAATGATCCCAGAAGTATTGTACGACGTGAAGCCGCACTTTCTATAGGAAAATTAGGATCATCCGCTAAAAATGCAATTCCTTCATTACTAACAGCTCTGAAAGATGGGAACCAAGATGTTAGATGGAGATCTTCTGAAGCTTTAGGAATTATTGGAGTAAATACAGAAGAAATTATTTCGAATTTAAATATTTTAATTCATGATAAATGCGATTATGTTTGCGAATCTGCTATATTAGCAATAGATAACTTGGAAGAAGAGTAACCAATAAGTAGATATCAATATTCTATTTGAAGTTTAATGAGATCTGGTTTATAAGAAAAGAGTATTTGAAAAAAATGATAGGATTTTAATTATTATAAACTATTGAAAATTAAAATTTGGAGATAAGAAGAACAAAAATATTATTAAAAAATCTATATTTTTTTAAAAATAATTAATAAAAACATAAAAAAAAGGTAAGAAATGAATGATTGAAGATCCGTATGCAGAGAAGATTTGGATTAAAAATTACGATGAAGGAGTTCCTAGCAGTATTGATTATCCTGAAATGAATGTTTATGAATTTCTTGACAATGCTGCGAAAGATTTCGGTGGTCGAACTGCGATTTGGTTTATGAAAAATAAGATATCTTATAAAAATCTAAATGATATGGCAGATAGGCTAGCAACAGCTTTGATTAATTTAGGTCTTAAAAAAGGGGATGTTGTTGCAATAATGTTCCCTAATTTTCCTCAGTTTATTATAAGCTATTATGGAATTTTGAAAGCAGGTGGAATTGTTACTGCTTGTTCAGTGTTACACACAGAACATGAGCTTGCTTATCAATTAAATGACTGTGGAGCTGAAATAATTATTGCTTGGGATAATCAAATTGAAAAAATTAATAAAATTAAAGATAGAACTCGTCTCAGACATGTGATTATATCCAATGTATTAGACTATTCCCCAATGGCTCCAAGAAATCCTGCTGAAATCTCAGGGACTATACAATTTATTAATTTGATCAATAAAACAAAGCCAAATCCGCCTAAATTTGAAACTAACGTAAAGGAAGATTTAGTATGCCTTCAATATACGGGAGGTACGACAGGGTTACCTAAAGGGGCGATGCTTACTCACCATAATATTGTATCAAATTGTGTGGCGGTGACAAAATGGGCGGGTGATGAATTTAGAAGAGGAAAAGAAATCATCCTAACGAATTTACCCTTATTTCATATTTATGGTCAAACAGTATGTATGAACTTACACATTTATATGGCATCAACAATAGCTTTAAATCCCGATCCTCGAGATCAGAAATCTTTATTCGAAATAATAAAAGCTACACATCCTACAATGTTTCCAGGAGTACCAACAATTTATATGCGTCTATTAGAAAGAGACGATCTCGAAGATTACGCTAAAGATTTGAAATCTATTAGAGTCTGTAATACAGGAGCAGCTCCAATGCCACCTGAAGTTCAGAAAGAATTTGAAAAGAGAACAGGTGGTATAATACTTGAAGGATATGGATTAACAGAAACCTCACCAGTAACACATAGCAATCCATTTTCAGGTATTAGAAAAGTAGGTTCTGTTGGCATGCCTATTCCTGATACAGAAGTTAGAATCGTGGACATTGATGATTATAGGAAGATTTTACCTCCCGGAGAAGCTGGAGAGATATTTATGAAAGGACCTCAGATTATGAAAGGATATTGGAATAAGCCAGAAGAAACAGAAAATCAATTAAAAGATGGTTGGTTATTGACTGGAGATATTGGAAAAATGGATGAAGATGGATATTTCTATATTGTCGATAGAAAGAAAGATATGATTGATGTAAGTGGATTTAAAGTGTATCCAAGAGAAATAGAAGATGTTTTATTTGAATATGAACCGATTGAAAAAGCTGCTATAATAGGAGTCCCTGATCCTAATCTTCCTGGTAGTGAAAAAGTTAAGGCATATATTGTATTAAAAGATGGATATCAAGAGACGGATGAAATAAAGAATGAAATAAAAGAGTTCCTACGACAAACTGTAGCACCCTATAAAGTTCCAAAATTCATAGAATTCAGAAAAGAACTTCCAGAAACTTTAGTAGGTAAAGTGCAAAGAAAAGATTTAAAAGAGATCGAAGCTAAAAGAAGAGGAGAAGAAGTATAAATTCAAATTTCATCTAAATTTTCAATTTTTCGCTAAGTTTTTTTTTTATCCTATTTAATTAGTATTATGTTTCTTTATTTAGATAATTTAATTCAAACTCAAGGAACGCAGGAAGAATTATTGTTAATTCCTTCCCCTCAATACCTTAAAATAATTAATTCTCAAAGAATGAAAATTAATGAATTTTCAAAATTTTATACAGATTTAACAGAAAAAAGTAATTATTTTATTGAACAGATACACAGTTCGTTAAGATCTTCTGGTTTAAAGAAGAATATAGATGTTGTTGAAGTCCAAGATCATGAGAAATATCTAGAAATAAAATCATTTCTAAAAAATAGTATATCTGTTTTTCCAGAATCACTCTATAATAAAGTTAAAACGAATAAGATTTATAAAGATCAAGGATATCTCTTAATCTCTAGAGATTCTAAAGTAATTATAGAAGCTAATTCATTACAAGGGATTTTCTATGGAGTGCAGACTTTTATTCAATTATTAAACTCAGCTCAAGATAAATTTTCATTAATTAATTTAGGAATATTAGACTTTCCTTCTTTACAAATTCGTGGTATTTCTGATGATATTTCAAGAGGTCAAGCACCTAAAATTGAAAATTTAAAGAAATTCATTAAAATCATAAGTCATTATAAGATAAATCAATATTATTTGGTTTATATGCTAGATATGTTTAAGTTTGAAAACTATCCCGATATCGGGAAAGATAGAGGAGCATATTCTAAAGAAGAGATAAGAGAATTAATTGATTTTGCAAAAAAATGGTTTATTGAAGTAATTCCTGTTTTCCAAACTATAGGACACTGGGATAATACTTTGCAAAATCCTAATTATTGGAAGTATGGAGAATTTCAAGGTTCAAATAGCTTAAATATTGCAAATGAAGAAATTTATGAAATGTTAGATAAAATGATTGGTGAATTGAGTGAAGTTTTTACTTCTGATTATTTTCATATAGGAGCCGATGAAAGTGAAGATGTTGGTAAAGTAAATTCAAAGTCGTATATTGATGAGGTCGGTCTTGGAAATGCTTACCTAAAGCATTATAAAAAAGTATATGAAATTGTAAAAAAGCATGGATATCAAAAAGTTATTATCTATCATGATGTTCTTTATAAATTTAAGGAGGTTCTCGAAAATTTACCTAAAGATATGATTATATTATACTGGAAGTATAATGTAAAGAAAACGCATCCTATTTTGGATAAAGTTAAAAAATTTGATTTTCCAATAATCGTTAGTCCTTCAATAATGGATTTTAATCGAATTTTTCCATCAATTGATAAATATGAACAAAATATTTCGTATTTACTTAAATATGGTTATGAGAAAGGAGCAATTGGAGAAATTACATCAAGTTGGGGTGATTATAGAAACAAAGAAATTCGAGAGAATAGAATTTATGGTTTTATTTTCTCTGCTATGGTAGGTTGGAACCCTCTTAAAGAAATTAATAAATTTAAATTTTGGAAAGGATTATTTATTCATTTTTTTGGAATAGATGATCACCGATTAGTAGAAATATTTAGCAAATTTAGATTAATACAAGATAAAAATTTATTGCATACAAGACCTTCGGGGTATTACAATCATTTTTTCGCTCATCCTTTTAATAAAAAAACTTCTAGATACAAAAAAAGTATAAAAACTAAGGGTTATGAAAAATTAATTTCTGATTTGGAAGCTATAATTGAAAAATGCGAAAATCTGGAAAAAATCATCCCTAAAAATAATGTAAATATTAGAAATCTTGCTTTTATTGCCAAGCATTTAAAATTTTATTGTAAAAAAAGGATTAATTCAAAAACGTCTATTGAATATATTTTTAAAAAAGATGAAAATCGTAAAGATCGATTGATAAAAGAAATTGAAGATTTGAAGGAGTATTTAACAGATTTATTAAATGAGTATGAAATTTTATGGCTAAATTGCTCTAGGAAAGAGGGATTTAAGTCAATTAAGCAGAAATATTTATGGTTATTAAAGTTTTATGATGACAAATTAAATGAACTTAGAACTAATAGTCAATGGGAAGATCCTAACATCCCTAGTGAACTAATTTATCTAGATTCGAATAAGATCCATGAAGCGCATAAAACCTATTATAAAAAAGATATTTATATTGACGAAGAAATCGATCACGCTTACTTACAAGTAATCGCGGGGAGTTTCGCTAAAATTTATATAAATAATGAATATATTGGTCATGTAATTACAAGAAGAACATTAAATTTTGTTGGGATTGAAAAAAATATTCAGATTTTTAATATTAAAGATTTTATTAGAAAAGGTGAGAATTTGATTATTATTGAAAATTTTGATTATATTGGAGGGATAGGACCGATTAATGTATTGGGAATTATAAAATTAAAATCAGAAGAATTAATTTTTATTAAAACAGATAAAACATGGTTAGGGTCAACACCTAATGGAAATGACTGGAAAAATGTAAAAAGTTTTGGTAAACCTCCTAAGGCAACTGGTGGGCTAAGTTGGCCTGATTTTGAGAGGAATCTCCCATCTAAAGCTGATGATGGTATGCCATTTTTAAATACATTAATTAGTAAAATTTCAAAGAAATATTTTTGGTTTGTTAAGCTAATCGTTAAACTTTTTAACCGATACGATATAATTGAATAGGGTTAATTAAAATATAGTAAAATATCATTTTCAATTAATAAATCGATAATTAAAATCTCTAAAAAACAAGCTTGAAATTTATGAAAGATTCTCTTTTTTCCATTTATTCATAAAATCTTTAAAACTAATTTCAGATATACCAATAGCATTGAAATTATCATTTTTCAAATTCTTTTTAGGTTCATTTTTATTCTTGAATGATAATTCCCAATCATAATAGGAAAGTGCTTTTGACATAATTTTATACTTGTATTTTATGAAAATAAATTAATACAGTGTATCAGTTTTCTAATATCCATCAAAATAATACAAATTTGTCTATTTAGATTTAAGTTTTATATTCTATAATACGTGACAAAAGCACAAAAAAATTAATTTAATAAAGATATTTAAGAGTGATCTTTTGATGGTCATGATAAAAAACATCATGAGATTTATCTCAGTGATCCTCGAAGAACGAAACCAGAAAATATGAAGACAATCATAAGGCAACCTTTCTAATTACTTTTTTATTCTTATTATGATTTCATTTTTCATTAATTAATATTAAAATTTTGAAATACTGTGATTTTAGTTATTTTAATCACATAAAAATTACACTTATAAGAAAATGAGTAATCAAGAACAGAAAATTAATGTTAAGGATTGGATTACATTAAGTACTGTCATGATTGGTGCAGTTCTAACGATTCTTGCTTTAATTTGGCAAGTTGCGCCTCCTAGTGGAATAGTTACAGCAACATTTTTACTGATGGTATCATTTATTTTCTTTGTTAATTCTGTATCTGCTAATTCTAAGGCTGCATTCGAAGCCAATCTAGAAGAAGTTTCAGAAGAACGCATTAACCGATTTGTAACTTTTGCAGAATACTCATTCGGGCTTGGTTTTACTCTTATAATAATGGGATTTACAATACTAGGTTATGAATACTTATTAAACTATGTTGGTCATGAATTGACTGCATTATTACTTCCAATTATTTTTCTGGGCACTACTTGGGTAATTATCTTCATATATAACTTAATAAACTACTTTGGTAAACCACTAAGCGCATTAAGAAGTTTAAAACGAAATCTCTGGATATTATTAGAATTATTCTGTTTAGTAGCAATAATTCTAGATTTTTTTCAGATACTTCTAATCCCATAATCTTTTTTTTTTATTTAAATTAAATAAAGCAAGAAAGATCTTTTTGAACAGACTTCTTATTATAATCTGATGATATTAATTCCTCAAGTTCTGGGAATTCAAAAGGAAAAATGTTTTCAAAAGCTCTTTTCAGTAATTCAACATATTTCTTTCTATCGTATCCATGCTTTTTCTCATCATATAAATCTGAAAGTATGACCTTTTTTTCAGGAAAATTTGGATCAGCATCAGCGTTAAGGATAATATATCTTACATTCTTTCCAGCTGACGCAATGACGCCTGATCGTTCTAACTGCTTAGCCGCAACTGCTTGATATGAATTTACCTTATATTGGGAAGGTTTACGAGATATTTTTTGACGAATTGTAAGCTCATCACGGGATACTTTACCAGAGTATAGTCTTTCTACATAATCATAGAGTGTTTTCTTTGCTTTTGGAATTCTTTCTAAAAACTCTTCAACGGTCTCTGCACCTTGAAATATATCAATGAATGCATATTGCGCATCCTTCACAATTTTTGGCATATCTCTACGCCTTACTTCAATACCTCTTACTTTCAATTCTCCATTACTCTTTATACCCCAATAGTGACTAAGCGCTGGTACGTCAGGCTCAGCACGAGATGGAAGGAACACAATCACATTATATCTCCCTTCCCAATTCATTGGAATTCGAGTCTGCTCAGAGATCAAATTTGCGATTTCTATAGTGACATTCTCAAATTCTTCTGGAGTTCTTCCTTTTGTGTCTTGAAGCCACATTGAGTCAACAATCCCATGAACGACTTTGCAACCATATTTTTTAGCAATCTCAGCAGATCTCAATAAAAACTCACGCGCAAAAGCACAGACTGTTTGATGAGCCTCAATTTTGCCAAAGCGAGCATTTTTAAATCCTAAATAGCCAAAACTTACTACGAGTACCCATTTTAAAGCAATATCCGTGAATTTGTACCGTAGATCATCATGTGTCTTGTTATATTCTTTGCACTCTAAACGTTTTCTCAACGGCAGGCTAATTGATTTTGAGATAATTCCCTCCCTTTTTGTGCATATATGGAAATTTGTGCCAGGTACTTTAATTCCTGTTCCATCATCCTTACAACACTTACAATTAATCGTCTCCGATGAAATATTAAAGTTTGCCATTAGAGAGGGGTACATGCTTGAAAAATCTAATTCTACCACTTGATCATAGACTCCAATTAAGGGTTCAAAAATGTGACCCCCTCGATCATTTGTAATCAACTCCATACCACTTCGAAAACCTTCTGGGCTCTTTTTGAAAGGTGGGATAAGGTGATCTAGTTTATATGCATTATAGTATTGTATTGATTGAAGAGCACCCCCAATTGTTACTCTACATAACCTTTGCATCGGAACTCGAGACACTCTTGCAACTTCAATAACTCCTGGTATATTACCCTCACTAAAATGTAAACTACCATAAGTTGTAGTGTCTAAATGAAAACGCCCCGTAAAGTAGACTTGCGTTTTAGAGCGTCGCATTATTATCCCATAAGACATATAGTGATCTGAGTTTCCTGAAAGATTAAAGATACAATTTCTAAGTGGTGTTCGTGTTCGAGAAAAATATAGTTCTTTTGATATTTGATTCACTGATGCTCGAGCTGCTAAGTAAGGAAATACAAATTCATCTCCTCCATGTGTTAATATAATGTCAGGATCCAATCGCTCAATCACCTTACTGATGGTCTTAATGGTTTCAGCTTCATCAGCTTTATCGATTAGAATCTTTCTTTTTCTCTGTCCATCTGCCCTTGGAATGTTGGCTTTCTTATCTTTTTCAACAATACTGACTTCTGCATATAGCAATGGATCATTGTAATATGACCTCATCCCATGCTGCTGTACTTTTATATCCAACCACACAGCTTTTAGAGGAGGTAAGTCGTAAAACAGTTCTTCATTATTATCATTTAATTCTAATGATCTCAAACGCATAGCGGGTGCTCCAGTTCTTCTCTTATTTTCACATTTGACCCTGAAACTGCAAAGAGACATGGGAAATAAGTCATTCGTATAGAAATACATCTGAGATATCGGAAGATCGGTGTTGTACAATGTAAAAAGACCAATTTTATCGATTTCTTTTATTGTCTTCTTAAAAATTGATGGTTTTACTACAGAAACTCCTAATATTTTTGTTTTTTCATGATCCTCTAGCTTCACATATTTTTCACAGATTCTCACACCTTTTACATTATGATGGGATTTAAGGATCTGTTTTAATCTCTTGAAATCTTTGCCAACATGTCGCTTTGGCACGGCAAAAAACTCGGGGTGGAAATCATGGAATATATTTACAATCTTTTGCTCTTTTACTGTTTTCACCCATAGAATTACTCCACCACTATAAGTAGAAACATCTAAAAGCCAACCGTCGAATTGATCTTGAAAATCCACTCTCTAATCTTTCCCTTTTATCATTTCTTCCAATTCTTTTACCTTCTTTTCTAATACTTCGATTTTTTTTTCTTGTTCAACTGCAAAGGAGATGAATAGTACTTCTGATAGCATTGGACGTGCACTCATGCTACCAGCATCAGCGTGTATTCGAGCAAAATTCATCAATTTATCAAATATCTTCTGTTCTTCAGGACGTAACGCCCTTTTGAAGTCCTTCCAGCTTTCGATTTCATGCTCCAAGGCAGGTCTAAAAGAAGGTACAGTTCTACCCATTATTTCACATCCGATTCTGTTAGAATCCAGAAAGTAAGTATTTCGGCACATTAAAAGGAGAATACATTACAAATTTTCTAATTTCTGCGACGATCTATTTCATTTGATTTATTCATTCTAAATAAATACAATCTTTAATTATTATTTCTAATAATTGTATAGAATAATAAAAGCGGGATATTAATGAGTTATAAAATCATTGATTCTCTTTGTTATGTTCCTACCGAAGAAGTGTTTATAAATCTTTTAGTCTCTTTACCTCCGCAAATGGCAAGATATCTTAAAGATATTTTTGGTCCAAGAGTCGCTCCTATCTTAGGTATTACACCAGAAGAACTTTATAAAATGAAATCAACTCTTAATACATCTGAACTCAAGGAAGCAATTAAGCCACTTATACCTAAAATAAAGAAATTATCCATGTCTATTGAAGATTTTGTTGAACAACTCAACGAAATGGGAGTAGAAAAAGCAGTAATTTTTAATTTAGATGAAGAGACTCCTAGTGGTATTGCGGGACTTTCAAATGATTATTATGCAGAAATAGTAAATCAATTTCCTGATAAATTCATAGGAATTGCTGGGATTGATCCCTTGAAAAAAAAGAAGGTTGTTCAAGAAATACAGAGATCATATGAGATAGGTCTTAGAGGGATTGCAATTAGACCTTTTATGTTTCAGATACGACCTACTGATAAAAGAATGTATCCGATATATTCTACATGTGTGGAATTGGATATTCCTATATGGTTTCATATGTCCATTAATTACTCAACAAATACTATGGCGGTTGAACGCCCAATTTATCTTGATATTGTTGCTCAAGAATTTCCTGAATTAAAGATAATCGCTGGACATGGAGGATGGCCTTGGGTAAATGAAATGGTCGCTGTTGCATGGCGTAATCCCAATATTTATATTGATATTGCTTCTTACTTACCTAAATACCTAAGTATGCAAGGAACAGGATGGGAACCTCTAATGCATTTTGGTAATACGGTTTTGCAAGATAAGATCCTTTTTGGTTCCACTTGGCTCTTTATGGGATTATCAATAAAACAACTAGCAGATGAAGTTATGAAACTCCCCTTAAAGGAGAAAGTAAAGGAAAAATGGCTCTATAGTAATGCAGTTAGATTTTTTAATATAAATTAAATATAATTGTATGGATTATTTTTCATTTTCGGTACATTCTGGACACATTATCTCATCAAAATCTTCTAAATCACTCCTCCAAACATATATTATAGCATTACCTTCGCAAAATTTGCATTTTTTTACATCTCCCTTAGGATATAAAAAATAATTCACTTTTAATATCACCTCATTTGGAAGGAAATTATTTTATTTTTTAATTCTTCATATAATTTGAAGTTTAGAAACTCCAAGAATATATTAATAAACTACCTATATAAATGTTTTCATAAAAACTGAAATTTGAAAACAAATTAAATCACATTTTAAAGACAAAATTAAATAATTCTTTTACACTTTAATCTAATGATAGATCTACTTAGAAAAGGAACTATTTATGACTGAAGATTTAAAAAAATGGCATGCTCCTTGTGGAATTTATTGTAAGAGATGCCCTGGTGTAGATTCTTTTGGTTGTAAAGGATGTCGAGATTTAAAAGGTCAAATTCTCAAGTTCCCAGATTGTAAAACTTATGAATGCGTCACGGGTAAAGGATACGAATTTTGCTATGAATGTGCTGATTTCCCTTGCGAAATGTTGCAACCAATTGTAAATTTTGAAATCTTTAAACCTCATAATTCTAAAGTGTATAATTCTGTTATGATACAAAAGTTAGGATTAGAGGAATGGAATAAAATCTGTGATGAGAAATCTAAACTCTACTATCATGGAAGAAAAGCTCGATATGGTGGTGATCGTTTAATACTTGAAAAAAAAGATCCTAATTTATATAAAAAAAAGGAAAAAGAAGAATAGGTTTTTTTAAGTAAATTTATAGATGATTAATCCTCTTAAAATATCTAAACTATCACAGATCATACAAAAAATAAGTTCAAATGCGATATCAAAATAACTAAGTTTCTTCTGCTTTCTTCTCTGCTTTCTCCTCAGCTCTCTTCTCTGCTTTCTCAGCTTTCTCCTCAGCTCTCTTCTCTGCTTTCTCAGCTTTCTCCTCAGCTCTCTTCTCTGCTTTCTCTGCTTTCTCAGCTTTATCCTCTGCTTTCTCCTCTGCTTTCTCAGCTTTATCCTCAGCTCTCATCTTAGTTCTCCTCTCAGCGATCCCGGCTTTCCCCTCTTTTTCACGTTTTGAATAATCTTCGTGTGTTGCTTGCCTCACAGCATTTGCTCCGCATTTCTCACAATATTCCGTTTGTGTTGTCGAAAAATTACCACATTCACCGCAGATAAATTTAAAAGTTTTTTTAAAAACCTTCATGTCCATAATTCTTCACTTCTAAGAAAATTCGTTTTTTCAATAGATTATATAAAAATATTTCACATTACTTAAAAGCTATTCACATTTAAATATTGAACAATTTCGATTTTAAAACAGATACTATTAACTTGATAAGCTATAAGGTATATAATGATAAGGAACACTCGGGATTTTAGTTTATTAATAAAGCTATTCTGTATTTCTAAAAATAAAACTTTATATATTAAATGGAGTGCATATTTATTTATTATGGTTGAATTAATTATTCTTCTAAATTTTATTGGTATGATCTTTGAACTTTTTATAATCATATTTGCTGGTGTTTTACTAATACTTATATTAAAAAAGTACTTCATTAAGCGTCATAAACTCACTCGGTTGCTTTTAATAATTTTCCTAAACTATTTTCTAGCAATTTTATTTTCTTGGACATCAAAAGTATTTGTAGTTTCACAGTTGAATGTTGTACAAGATGGTTCTATTATTGCTTGGATGTACAATATAATAACTGATTTTAGAATAAGCGAATTCTTCGTGACTGTTGCTATTTTCTTATCCTATATATTAAAAGTGAATGTATTTGAAAAGGGATATAATGCCCTTCAAAAATATATCACAATAGTATACGGAATATTTGCTTGTGTATACGTTTTAATCATCTATGAATACGGTAATACATTATTAGACATTATTGCGTTCTTAATAGTTTTTATATATATGGTTATGGTCTACGCCCCATTTCTAAGAAGATCAATAGAATCTTATCGAGCAGTAGATGAGAAAACCTATAAACAAGCATTTTTATCATTAGCAATTATGTCCTTTAGTTTTATGTTGATATTTCTCAATTTTGCAGTCGATAGAGTATTTATCTTTTTAGGTAGCCTTGGTTTTACCGTATTTTATTATCTGGCGTGGATTTCTGCCATAGTCGGAATTTTTGGAGCATATTATGGATATATTAGACCAAAATCTAGTGAATAATAAATATTACTTTTTTAAAAACTAAACATTAAATATTTTATATTTATTTTTTCTTAATTAACTTTAAAGTTAATGAGTATTTATTGAATTGTGATTTCTATGGAAAAAGTAATACAAGATATTTGGATATTAAATGATGCTGGAGCTGTCTTATATCACCGTGTTTTTGATAAAAAAGTAGATGAACAATTATTTGGAGCATTAATGTCTGCGTTGAATCTATTGGCAGAAGAATTAGAAAGAGGAGGTTTATCTAATTTTGAGCTAAAAGATAAAAAATATATTATTACGAAACACCATGGAATATTATTTATTGTAAATTCTTCGAAAAAAACTAAGGAGAAAAAAGTAAATGAAGAAATTAAAAGGATTGTAGATAAATTCTTTATTTTATATCCAAAAGAAATGTTTAATAATTGGGATAATGATATAAGTATCTTTGCTGATTTCGAAAATCATATTAAAGATAGTTTACAGGACACCATAGATAAATTTGAAAAAGCCTTTTGGTGATATAGTTAAAACCAGTAATCTATCGTCGCATTCTTTAAAGGCACTTTTTTCTTGGGTGCACGGGTTTTCCACTTTCGCAACCTTTTTTCAGGCAAGTAAGGGTGCTGTACTAAAACATATTCGCTAAATCTTTCATCGTCATTTATCATCACTAATACATTTCCAAAATGCGATAGAATTTTTCCCCCCTTTGGTCTGAAAAGGGAATGTTCGTGTAAAGGTGCCGTTATAATAATGAGAGGTTTTGTCTTACAGAGTATTTGTTTGATTCCATCTATTGTTCTTAGTAAATCTTCGAAAGTCTGTTTCTCATAGCCCTCAAACATTGTTGTAATCCCTGAAATTAATACAACTTTCACATCTTCAAGCATGGAAAGCCTGTTCTCCAAAATTTCAACCATTTGATCCCAAGTAAACGCTCGTGAAATAAGAATGTTTTCTAGTACTTTCCGAGGAGATAAATTCTGTGAAACCGCGAACTTGCTTACATTATAGGGGTTAAAACGATTGTTTCCATCGATGAAGGCAACCCTAATATTTTCTCCAAAACCTCCATTATTAAAAGCTTTTTGGGCAATAACCGCCGTTGTTAATAAAATATTAGTCGTTAGTTTCTTATCTCCATAGAGCAAATACACTAAATCTCGGTGAAATCCCCCAGAAAGCAACTTGTCTAGTGTGCTATCCCCGCTTGAAATGAGTGGTAAGTGATTGTTCCTTTTAAACACCTTAAATCCATCGTCATATGAGAGTAACGATTCTTCGAATGTCATCACATGGGATAAGGATTCTTCAAAATAAAACAAAGATACACCGACAATTTTCTAAAATACATGCAATTTCTCCTTAGTATAGTAATATCATTTCTGTTTTCAAGAAAAAGTGTTCTTTTAAAAGAAACATTGTTTCATGGAGACAGAGAGGGGAGATTAAAAGTAAAAATAGAGTATATTAAATTTTTGAATATATCTTGTGGGCGACAAATTGAATATGTACATTTATGCATATCTGGAAATATAGAGGATGACTAAAATCAAACTTTATAATTAGTAATGTATAATATGAATCTTATAATTTTAAAATTTTAAAAATAAAAAAGGATTGGATAGAAATGTCAAAAAATTATAAAGATAAGCATTGGAAAGCAAACTGGGATTCACATGTTAAAGATTTAAATCCCCAAGAGTTCGAAACCTCTTTCACTGAAGCAATACGGAGAACTTTTGAAGAACTTCCTGATAAATTAGCTTTTGGTTTTTATGGAACGGAAATTTCTTACGGAGAATTGGATAAGTTATCTAATGAATTTGCTCATATGCTTATTGAAAATGGAATGAAAAAAGGGGACGTTTTAGGAGTAAATGTTGCTAATATTCCTGAATATATCATTGGAGTTCTGGGTGCAATGAAGACCGGGATAATTGTTTCTGGTGTTTCACCACTACTCTCAACCGTTCAGATACAATATCAACTAAATGATTTAGGTTCTGGAGGAAAAAAAGTAGCACTTCTCACTTTGGATGCAATATTTGCGGGACATATTACAAAAATTTATACAAAGCTTCCATCATTAAAATTAATTATTACTACAAGCGTGGGTGGCTTTATGCCAAAAATGTTAGCTAAGCTTGGAAAATTGGCAGGAAAAATCCCAAAAGGAAAAGTGACACCGCTAGAAGGAAAAATTGTGCTTGAATATCATAAAGATGTTAAAGGAAAGTATTCTGATGAACTTCCTAATGTTAAAATAACTCCAGATGATATTATATTTATTCAATATACAGGAGGAACAACTGGTCCTCCAAAAGGCGCAAAACTGAGCCATAGAAATTTCGTTGCTGATATAAAAATATTCCAGCACTGGCTTAGTTGGGAATTTGGAGCGGGTTTTGGATTATCGGGATTTCCATTCTTCCATATAGCAGGATTATTTACTTGCGCGAATGTAATAATGTTAGGTTGGAGTCAGATTTTAATCCCAAATCCAAGAGATACTAACCATATGATAAAAGAAATGTTAAAATATAGGCCCACAGTCTTGGCAAACGTGCCTACATTGTATCAACTGATTATAAAAAACCCTAAATTCAAAAAAATTGATAAAGATATGATTAACTATGCAATATCGGCTGCAGCTCCGTTTCCAAAAGAATCACAAGAGATATTTGAAGATGTTATTGGTAAAGGAAAGATAATAGAACTTTATGGAATGACTGAAACTTCACCATTAACAGTGGGTAATCCTTCAAGGGGAAAGAAGAAATTAGGACATATTGGTTTACCATTCCCAAATGTTGATTTCAAGTTAGTGGATCCAGATACTGGTCGTGAAGTACCTCTAGGTGAAGCCGGAGAAATCTGTGTAAAAGGCCCAATGGTTATGGAAGGTTACCATAATAAACCAGAAGAAACGAAAAAAGCTATTGATTCTGATGGATTCATGCATACTGGAGATGTTGGAATAATGGATGAAGAAGGCTATGTAAGAATAGCTGATCGAACCAAAGATATGATTATAGTAGGAGGTTTTAAGGTATTTTCCGCAAAATTAGAAGATACTTTAACTAAGCATCCCGCTATTGAAATGGTAGCTACTATCGGCGTTCCAAATCCAGATAGGCCCGGT
Source organism: Promethearchaeia archaeon (assembly GCA_029856155.1). Classification (GTDB taxonomy): domain Archaea; phylum Asgardarchaeota; class Lokiarchaeia; order Sigyniarchaeales; family SOKP01; genus Loki-b32. The sequence goes on along the minus strand of JAHQWL010000023.1, from coordinate 165,613 downwards.
TCCGAAATTGTAAAAGCTATAATACAGATAGCACCTGATTATGAATTCGAGGGAGACGAAAAAGCATTAAAAGAAAACATAATTGCATTTGCAACAGAAAATTGTTCACCATACGAAGTTCCAAAAATCATTGAATTTACTGATGAACTCCCACTAACCGTGGTTGGAAAAGTAGACAAGAAGTTATTGAGAAAATCGTAATCAAGATTAATGTAATAAGTTTCAGCGTTAAGGAGATAATTATTTTTTTTTTTTTCGATTTTTTTTTACTATTATTTTTGAATTTTATTGTAAGTTAATTTCTATATTCTCTTTTCTCTAGATATTATAATGATTTTCTAAAAATTTTATTAAGATTGAAAAAAAAAGCTAATTTTAATAAACTTTTTTAATAAAATGTAGCTTATTTAATATCACAATTCGATTTTGAATTGTATTAAACAAAAGGAAAATGTGAATAAAAAAATGTCAAATCCATACGAAAGTCGCTTTTGGAAGGCTAAATGGGATTCTGGTTTGGAAGACATTCCTCCAAAAGATTTTGAAACTACTTATCCAGAAATGATAAGAATAATATTTGAAAAATTTTCTGATAAAATGGCACTTGCTTATCAGGGATTAGAAATCAGTTTTGGTGAGGTAGATAGATATTCTAATCAATTTGCTAATATGTTGATTGAAAATGGATTTCAAAAAGGAGATGCAGTTGGAATTAATTTAGCAAATATTCCTGAATATGTATATTCTGTTTTAGGTACACTTAAAGCGGGATGTATTGTTTCAGGAGTCAGCCCTTTAATGTCTGATGTTCAAATGCATTACCAATTGGATGATCTTGGAAAAGGAGGTAAAAATGTTGCTTTAGTCACTCTAGATGCTATTTTTCAACATAGGTTGACAAAAATTGCTGATAAATTACCACAGCTGAAAGTTGTAGTAGCAACTAGCGTAATCGGTTCATTTTCTAAAGAAGATCAAGCAAAAATTAAAGCCGTTCAGGAAATCCCTTCTGGTGAAGTCACTCCATTAGAGGGAAAAACTGTTTATAATTTCCAAGATGATGTATTAACTAAATTTTCTGCTGATTTACCTAAAGTTGATATATCCCCCGATGATATTGGTTGGATTCAATATACTGGCGGCACAACAGGTCCACCTAAAGGTGCAATGTTAAGTCATAGAAATTATGTTTCAAATATGAAAGGTATTATTGCCTGGCTTCAATGGGAACAAGGAAAGGGAGTTTTATTATCAGGATTTCCTATATTCCATATTGCTGGTTTAACAGTGTGTCAAGGTGCTCTTTTTAATGGAATGAGTCAAATTATTATTGCTAATCCTCGTGATGCACTCCATATTTGTAATGAAATGAAGAAGTATAAACCAACCATGCTAGTAAATGTACCTTCCTTATATCAAATTTTAATCAATTTTCGCAAATTTAAAAGATTAGATCATTCAAATTTAAGATTGTGTATCTCCGCAGCTGCTCCATTTCCAAAAGAATCTCAAGAAGCTTTGGAAAGCATAGTAGGTAAAGGTAAACTGTTAGAACTTTATGGAATGACTGAACTGAGCCCGGTGGCTACAATGAATCCTTCCATTGGTAAGAAAAAACTGGGTACAGTAGGTCTGCCAATCTTAAATGTAGATTTAAAGATCGTTAATCCTGAAACCAATGAAGTAGTTCCATTAGGAGAACCCGGAGAAATTTGCGTAAATGGTCCATTAGTTATGCGAGGTTATTATAATAAACCAGAAGAAACTACTAAAGCTATAGATAAAGACGGATATATGCACACTGGTGATGTTGGTATAATGGATGAAGATGGTTATATTCGAATTGTTGATCGTACAAAAGACATGATTATTGTTGGAGGTTTTAAGGTTTTTTCAGCAAAAGTTGAAGATACATTAGCAAAACATCCGGCAATTGGGATGGTCGCATTAATTGGAATCCCTAACCCTGATAGACCTGGATCTGAAATCGTTAAAGCATTTATCCAAATTAACTCAGATTTTGAATTCGATGGAAATAAGGACGCATTAAAGGACGATATATTAAAATTTTCAAAAGCCAACTTAGCGCCATATGAAGTTCCAAAGTTAATTCAATTTTCAGAAGAGCTTCCGCTTACCGTTATTGGAAAAATTGATAAAAAAGTTTTAAGATCTGGCTAATATTTTAATTAATTATTTTTTTCTTATTTTATTTGTTTTTTATTATTTGATTTTCTACAATTTTAACTACTTCTGGGAATATGTCCCCTATTTTTTCATGGATGACAACCTCAGCAGCTGCATCCATATCAGTTTCTTGAATATTGATAATTGCTAATTTTGCGCCAAATGAAAGAATTTTTTGTGGATAAAAAGCAACAGGATATACAACCAAGCTACTTCCAAGCACCAATAATAAGTCACAATCTACAATCATTTTATCTGCGGCTTCGAGTGTTTTTGACTCAAGTGGTTCCCCGAAAAAAATTGCATTTGGTTTTAACATTCCTCTGCATTTTTCACAAGAAGGCGAATAATTTCCTTTCATAACTTGATTAACCATAACTGTTATTTCATAAACATGTCCACAAGTCATACATTTTGCTTCATATGCATTTCCATGTAATTCTACAATGTTTTTCGTTCTTGCTTTATGGTGTAATCTATCAATATTCTGAGTAAGAACTCCTTTTAATTTTCCTAATTTTTGAAGCCTAGTTAAAGCTTTATGCCCTTTATTTGGTCTTGCTCTAAAAATTGCTTTTCCGGTCTCTAACATAAATTCCAAATTTTTATTCGGATTAGCTACATAAGAATGAATCGAAGCAAATTCATAAGGATCTACTTTTTCCCATAAACCAGTTCCCGGCGACCGAAAATCTGCAATTCCACTTTCAGTGGACATCCCCGCTCCTGTCAATGCTACTATATTATTTGAGTCAAGGATTAAGTTTGCTAATTTTTCAATTTTTTCTACTAATAACATCGTCTATTAATATTTTTGAGGCTATAAGTTAAAAAAAGATTACGATTAAATTTCTTTATAAAATGTTTTATTGTCTTTTGATTTTATTGTATTAATGTTAGTTGAAGAATTTAAGCAAATTAAATATCAAAAAGAAGAAAACGGAATATTAACAGTTATATTAAACTGGCCAGCAAAAAAGAATGCTCTCTCTCCATTAGGTCTTTTAGAACTTTGGTATGCCGTGGATCATGCTGAAAAGGATAAAGATGTTAAAGTATTAATATTAACGGGGTGCGAAGAAGCAGGAGCTTTTTCTTCAGGAGGTTATTTTTCAGAAGAGATGTTGAAAGATATACCTGAACAATATATAGAAGAGATCAATTTAAGAGATATGGCATCGAAAAGGTTGTGTCTCAAATTTTGGGATTTTCCAAAACCAGTTATATCTGTGATTAATGGTTTTGCTGTAGGTGGTGGATTTACACTTCCTGTAATTTGTTCAGATTTAGTCTATATGGCTGAGGACGCATGGTGGGCGTTATTTTTTATAAAAAGAGCTGTTATGCCTGATTTTGCCACTTCAGTTCTTTTACCTTTCATGATAGGCATACATAAAGCCAAAGAACTATTTTATTTTGGTGATCGGTTGACAGCACAAGACGCGGAAAGATTAGGGCTCGTTAATAAAGTATTACCGAAAGAAGAATTAATGTCATATGCAAGAGATCAAGCTTTAAGGCTTATTCCCCCTAAGGGTCCATCTCTTTCAATTAAATTAATGAAAAAATCAATCCATACCTATTTTAGGGATATTTTAGAAAAACAATTAGATTTAGAAAACAAAATGTGGACCAAAACAATTCAATCTAAAGATTTTGGAGAATCTTTAAGAGCTTTAAAAGAAAAAAGGGATCCAACGTTTATAGGAAGGTAAGTTCTTATGTTCTAAATAATTCATAGGATTAATCAACAATGATTTTTATTATAGGATTTCTTTTCCATAAAATTTATTTTTTTGATCTAAATCACTCATTTGTATATTATCCCTAAAAAGTGAATCTAAAAAAAAAAATTAATAACGATTATTTTTATTTATTCAATATAATATAATAATATAAAAAAAATATAAGAAATTAAGAAAGATCAACATTTCACTTAATATCTTAAGTTATTAGTAAATTATAAATTAGTTTTATAATCCTTTTTAAACAATTTGGTGCAAGATCAAATGGCTGCTGCAAAAAGCTTCATCTACAAGATATGTGTTGTAGGAGATGGCGGCGTAGGTAAAACATCTATGGTCCTCCGCTACTGTGAAAACTCGTTCAAAGAAAATTATATTATGACGATCGGATCCAACTTTTCAACAAAACAAATAAATTTAGACAAATATCCAAACTATCTAATTCGACTTCAACTATGGGATCTCGCAGGACAGAAGCATTTTAGTTTTGTAAGGCCTCCTTTTTATAGAGGGAGTAGTGCGACTATATATACATTCGACCTTACGCGAAGAAGTTCATTTCAGAATATTTTAAATTGGAAAGCAGAAGTTGAAAAGGTAATTGGGGATGGCAAACCAAGTATTTTAGTAGGAAATAAAACTGATTTGGCCGAACAAGGGAATAGAGAAGTTGGAGAAGGGGAAGGGGAAGCATTAAAGGAAGAACTTAAGGCAATAGCATATTATGAGACAAGCGCCAAGAATGATCTTAAAGTCTCTCCTGTGTTCAAAGATGTAACACTTGCTATTTTAGAGAGGACTCAAAAGATCTAACTTTTTATTTGTTATAAACCATAAATTAAAATTTAGTTGTAAATTTTAAAGATATAAAATAAAATAATAATAGGTAAATTAAATGTTTGGAGCAGCCCCCAAATATGACCGTGCTCTTACTGTCTTTTCGCCAGAAGGGCGGCTTTTTCAGGTAGAATATGCTTTAGAGGCAGTGAGGCGAGGAACTCTCGCGGTTGCCATAAAATCTAAAGAAGATGTGTGTCTAGCAGCTCAAATAAAAATACCATCAATATTGATGGATGCTGATTCAATTGACAAACTTTTCCAAGTAGATGATCATATTGGAGTAGCAATTTCTGGTCTTCATGCTGATTCCCGTGCTCTTATAAATTATGCAAGAGTTCAAGCACAATCATTTAGATTAACATATGATGAGCCTGTTCGCTTGAATATGTTAGCAAAAGCAATTGCGGATATGAAACAAATGTATACTCAATATGGGGGTATAAGACCATTTGGTTGTGCACTTTTTTTCATCGGAATCGATGCTGGAGGAACACAAATTTTCACAACATCACCTAGTGGGATATATCGTTCATTTAAAGCATATGCTATAGGGACTGGAGAAGCTTCTACCAGAGAATATCTTATTGAAAATTATAAAGAAGAAATGCCATTTGAAGAAATCATTAATTTAGCTCTAAATGCTCTAAAAAACTCGATAGATGAAGAAGCAACAAAAGAGAATATCCGAATGGCATATATTAAAGGTGAAACAAAACAGTTTCATATGTGTAATAAACAAGAAGTAGAAGAATTTTTGTCTAAATTAATATAATTCTCATTTTTTAAATCATCATAAAAGATTTTATTTTCGCAATCTATATTATAGATATTAATATAATTCTAGAATTTTTCTTATACAACGAAAAAATAGGCGACTTTTATGGCTAAGAAGAAGATTAGAGAAGAGTTCGATAAACTTTTTAAGGATGGTAATGAAAAAGCAATAAAAAAGATGTTAGATAAGAATCCTTGGCTTCTTGATGAAGTTTCAAATACTATGGATGCAGGTATGGTTGAACAGAATCAAATAATTGCAGCATTGGGTGTAATGGAAGATGAACTTGGAGGTCCTGTACCAATCGATGAAATTGTATTTAGTTTAAGAGTTGATTTTAATATACGTAAAAGTGAGGATGAAGTACATACAATTTTAGCTAGCACAGAAGATCTAAATCTTGTAAAAAGAGATGCTAATGGGTGGAGTTTAACCATTGAAGGTGGGAAAATCTGTGATGATTATCTTAATAAGAATCTAGGAAAATTTGAATTGTGATCGATTAAATATTTATTTTGGGTAAACGATTTTTAAATTAAAACTAATTTGTAATAGAAATATAGTAGAAAGATTTTTGTTTAGTAAGTTCATTCTTAATTCTCCAAAAAAAAGTTGAGATTTATGGAAGAGAAAAAGGAGGAAGATTTCGACCAGGAATTCGATGAGGATGGATATGATCCTACAAAAGAAGCATTTTTTTCTGACATGATGAATATGGAAGAAGAAATTGCTTCTGAGGCTTATGAATTAGTTGAGCATGCGATTAATCTAATTGGGTCGCATTATTATGATGATGGTATTGAAATTTTACGTCAAGCAATCGGATTATATACACAAATTAATAGAGAACAAGAAATTAAAGCCATTAATGATAAAATTTCAGAAGTTTATATACTTAAAGAAAAATCATTCCGAGAAATCCAAGCTGAACCGGAAAGAGAAGTGGAAGTTGTTGAGGAAGCCGAAATAATTGAAGAAGCTGAAATAATTGAGGAACCCGAAGCGATCAAGGAAATTAAAGAAGTCGAAGTGAGCGAAGAAACTGAATTAATCGAAGAGCCTAAGATTGAAGCTGATTTGATCAGTAAAGCAGACCAATTAATTGTGGAAGCCCACCAATTAACTAATTCGGGTAAATTTGAGGAGGCTCTTGATAAATATGATACAGCTGAGAATATACTTGAAAATCTTAATAAAACTGAGGAGATAGAAAGATTATTCTCATTGATTGAGGAATGCTATAATAAAAAAGCGGAATATTTACGTAGTGTTACGAAAGAAGAACTAGATGTTAGTATGGAAATAGACGCACAACTAAGTGAAGAGCAGGAAAAAGAAAAAAAATTAGAACAATTTCTTGAAGCTAAAAAGAGAGAGGAGGAGATTTCAACTCAAGCATATGAAATATTGGATCAAGCGGTAGAAAGGGCTAAATTGCAAGAATATGATCAAGCTATAGAATTATATGCCGAAGGTGTAAGTTTATTTGAAGAACTGAACTGGACATATGAAGCAAAACGAATTCGAGAGACTATAGAACAATTAGAAAAAGAAAAAGTTAGACATCTTAAAGAGCTTGAGAAAAAAAGAGTAGAGATGGAGCAAAAAATTGAAACCGAGTTAGAGAAAGAAAAACTGATTGATCAATACGTAGAAGAAGTCAGTGAACAAGAAAAACTTGCACAAATAGAAAGATTGAAGGGAATAGAATTTCAAAAAATGGAACAAGAGTTCTTTAAAGCACAAATTGACAATATGGTATCAGAAGCAGCTAGAATGGCACATGATTATGAACTAGAAATGCAGAGAGCTATCAAAGATGGAAAAATAGTGGAGGAATGTATATATCCTAAAGTTATTGAAATTTATAAAAACATAAAGGAATTACTCATTGATAAGGGTTGGAACAAGGAAGCAGCGATTTATGATGATACAATAGATGTCTATATTCAAAAATTTGAAAAGGATAAAAAAATAAGACAAATCGAAGCTGACAAGGTAAGCAAACAGAAAGAAACTGAAGAAGTATTGAAAGTTAAGGAGGAAGAAATAGAAACAGGTATTAGTGAAGAACAACGAGGAGTTTTAGAAGAGCAACGTCAAAAGGCAATAGAAATCCAGAATATCCGAAATCAAATTGAAGGAATGACTAGAAGAGCAGAGCGTTTAGCAAGAGAGTATGAGGTAGCGTTAAGAAAAGGTAAATTTGAATTAAAATGTCCTTATTCTGAAATTATCAATATTTACGAAAAAGCTCTACAGATGGCATCAGAGAGAGGATGGGATACAGATGTTACAATCTTTTCAAGTCAGATATATACTCATAAACAAAAGTTGGAAAAGGATAATCGATTAAGACAAATTGAATCTGATAAAGCAAGAAAACAGGAAGAGATCGAAGAAACGTTTAGAGTCAAAAAAGAAGAACTTCTTGTAGGTTTAGATGCTGAAAAATTAAAATTGCTAGAAGAACAAAAAAGAATAGAAGAAGAAAAAGAAGAATTTGATTCTATTATCGATACGATGGTAAATCGAGCTGAAAAAATGGCTCGTGAATATAATTCTGAAATGAAAAAAGCCATAAAAAAAGGTAAATTAGCAGAAAACCCCCCTTGTTTGAAAATTATTGGTATATATGAAAAAGTAAAGCGAATGCTACTTGAGAAGGGACGTGAAGAAGAAGCAGCAGCATATAGTACCCAAATAATTTTTTACTCTCAAAAGTTAGAGCATGATAACAAATTACGAGAAGTAGAAGCAAAAAAGGCTCATAGGGAAAAAGCACTTGAAGAAATGCATAAGATGGGTAAAAAAATTGGAGTAGATGAGGAAAGATTAAAAGCTATTGAAAGGAAAAAGGAAGAGGAAGATTTTGAAAAATATATATCCGATAATGTCAACAGTGCTGAAAAAATGGTACGCGACTACGAAATGGCTTTGAGAAAGGCTTATAGACAAGGAGAAGTAATAGAGAGTACACCATATTCTGTTGTCATTGAGATGTATAAAGATATACGAGAAAAAGTATATGCAAGGGGATGGAAAGACCAAGCAGAAGTTTTTGCAAATCAGATTAAAATTTATCAAGAGAAATTAGAGAAACATCAAAATCTACTCGAAGTTGAAGCTCAGAAAGCTCAGAGAGGACAAGATATCGAAGAAATGCATAAAATGGAAAGAGAAATTGAAAAAGATCGTAAAAAACCAGCAGTTATTGATAGAAAAAAGGAAGAAAAAGAATTTCAAAAATATATTACAGAAGAAGTCAATAAAGCAGAGAAACTTGAAAGAGAATTTGATTCAGTTATGAAAAAAGCTGTTAAAAAAGGAGAAGTAATAGAGAGTACACCATATCTAGAGATAATAGAAATATATAAAGAAATACGAGAAAAAGTCTATGCAAGAGGATGGAAAGACCAAGCAGAAGTCTTTGCAAATCAGATTAAAATTTATCAAGAGAAATTAGAGAAACATCAAAAGCTACTCGAAGTTGAAGCTCAGAAAGCTCAGAGAGGACAAGATATCGAAGAAATGCATAAAATGGAAAGACAAATTGAAAAAGATCGTAAAAAACCAGCAATTATTGAGGAGAAAAAGGAAGAAGAAGATTTTGAAAATTATGTTAATGAAAGTATAAACAGAGCCGAAAAAATGGTACGCGACTACGAAATGGCTTTGAGAAAGGCTTATAGACAAGGAGAAGTAATAAAGAGTACACCATATCTAGAGATAATAGAAATATATAAAGAAATACGAGAAAAAGTATATGCGAGAGGATGGAAAGACCAAGCAGAAGTCTTTGCTAACCAGATTAAAATTTATCAAGAGAAATTAGAGAAACATCAAAATCTACTCGAAGTTGAAGCTCAGAAAGCTCAGAGAGGACAAGATATCGAAGAAATGCATAAAATGGAAAGAGAAATTGGAAAAGATCGTAGAAAACCAGCAGTTATTGAGGAGAAAAAGGAAGAAGAAGATTTTGAAAATTATGTTAATGAAAGTATAAACAGAGCCGAAAAAATGGTACGTGACCATGAAATGGCTTTGAGAAAGGCTTATAGACAAGGAGAAGTAATAGAGAGTACACCATATCTAGAGATAATAGAAATATATAAAGAAATACGAGAAAAAGTCTATGCGAGGGGATGGAAAGACCAAGCAGAAGTCTTTGCTAACCAGATTAAAATTTATCAAGAGAAATTAGAGAAACATCAAAATCTACTCGAAGTTGAAGCTCAGAAAGCTCAGAGAGGACAAGATATCGAAGAAATGCATAAAATGGAAAGAGAAATTGGAAAAGATCGTAAAAAACCAGCAATTATTGATAGAAAAAAGGAAGAAAAAGAATTTCAAAAATATATTACAGAAGAGGTCAACAAAGCAGAGAAACTTGAAAGAGAATTTGATTCAGTCATGAAAAAAACTATTAAAAAAGGGGAAATAATAGAGAGTACACCATATCTAGAGATAATAGAAATATATAAAGAAATACGAGAAAAAGTCTATGCAAGAGGATGGAAAGATCAAGCAGAAGTCTTTGCTAACCAGATTAAAATTTATCAGGAGAAATTAGAGAAACATCAAAAGCTACTCGTGGTTGAAGCTCAGAAAGCCCAAAGAGAAAAAGAACTAGAAGAGTTGCAAAAAGCAGGTAAAAAAGAAGTTAAACCATTTAAACCAGAAAAAATAGAAGAACTTGAAACTGAAAAAGAAGAAGATGTTTTATTAGACAATGCAATGAATCTTATCGATGAAACCGAAAAAGAAGTTAAAAGTTATGAATTAAGCATTAGAAAAGATATTTTAGTATATGAAAGTCCTTATGAAAAAGCAATATCTAATTATGAACAAGCACGAGAAATATTCCAGAAAATTGGTTGGAATGATGAAGCTAATCGTTTAATTAATACAATTAAATTTTATAAAGATAAAAAAGATAATGATGACAATTTAAGAATTCTCGAAAAAAAGAAATTAGAAAAGCCAGAAATTGGATTAGCAGCCTCTGATTTTGATAATGATAAGGATTTTCTTGAAAGACAAAAAAGATTATTAGAAATTCAACAAAAAGAGAAAGAATCTGATAAAATTACGGCGGGAATTTTTAATATGATTGAGAATGCTGAGAGAATGGCTCAGGAATACGAACTAAAAATTAAAGGTGGTGTTTTTGATTTTGAAGCACCTTACGAAAAAATTATTGAAATTTATCGCGACGCACGGAAGCAATTTGAAAAACTTGACTGGAAAGAAGAATCAGTTAAATTAATCGAGACAATTAAGTTTTACAAGGAAAGATTAGGAAAAGACAATAATATACGTGCTTTAGAAGGCGAAAAAGTTAAAAAACGAGAAGAAGAATTAACGCTTCAACAAAAATTATTAGAACAAGCAAGAGTTGAGCAAGAAAAATTATTAAAAAAGCGAAAAGAAACTTTACATTTAAAAAAAGAACGAGTGGCCCAATTTGAAACCCAAAAAGATAAAGCATTTCGTTTAATGGATCAGGCTAAACGTGAATTAAGACAAGATCATTTTGAAAATGCCATTGAAATTTACAAAGATAGTGAAAAAATATTTTCAGATTTGGAATGGCAAGAAGGAATTAATATGGTCCGAGATTCAATTACAATGATTAGTAATAAGAAAAAGGCGTTTGAGCTTGAACAAGAAGCTATCGAAAAAAGGAAAGCTGAAAAACTAATTATTGAAGAAAAATTAGAAGAAAAATTAGCTGAGGCTCAAATTATAAAAAAGCAGCAACAAGAAGAGAAAAGAAAAGAGTTTCTAAAAATTCAGAGAGAAAAAGAACAGGAACGACAAATATCTGAAGAAGCATATGAACTTTTAGAAGAAGGTACAGCATTAATGGATCGTAGTAAATTCACTGAGGCGTATGAGAAATATATCGCTGCTCGAGAATTATTCGAAAAAGTATCTTGGCAACGAGAAGTTTCACGAATAAATAATGAACTTCTTTTCAAACTTAAAAGGGAACAAAAGCAAGCTGAGATTTATGAAGATATTAAAATTAAAAAAATTGAAGAAGAAAAAGAAATGGCAATATTAAAGGAAGAAACAAAGAGAGAACATAAAAAACTTGAAAAGAGAAAAAAAGAAGAGAAGCGTAAACTTGCGAAAGAAGAACTTGATAGAAAGATCTCTATTAAATTGGATAAAGCAAATAGATTAATCGATAGTTTCAGGTATAATGAGGGAATTATGATAATAAGAAAAGAAGTCCAAAGATTGACTAAATTAGAAAGATCAGATGAACTTGAGAGAATTACTGAGCAAATTAATAAAATTAAAGCTGAAACGCAAATTCCATTAATAACTGCAGATATCTCAATCGATGATTTGGAGAATATAAAATTTGAGTCTGCATATAAAGCTTTAGACGAAGCTCATGTATCTTTTGCTGATGGTCAATTCAAGAAAGCCATTTCTGAACTAAATGAAGCTAAGTATCAACTCAAAGAACTAAAAATAGGAAAAAATTTCATTAAAGAAATTGATAATAAAATTAATGAACTAAAAGCTAGAGTCAGTAAGAAACCAATTAAAGAATTAGTTAAGGGTAAAAAGGAACCAACTGAAGACGAAATGGAAAAACTTAGAAAAAGAATCAAAGCACGAAGAGAAGAGAGAAGGAAAAAGGTTTTAGATTTATTAGGAAAGAGCAAAGAATAAAATAATTACTCTTTTAACAATCTATTTTTAAAAAAAGAAAAAAAAATTGGTTAGATTAATAGATTTTCTTGAATCTCATTTTCTACTTCAGATTCTATGAGACTTGGGGCAAGATTTCTATTTACTGATTCTTCTATCAAATATTCGGTTTTAATCAAATCACGGATTGCTACTCGAATCGCTTCACTTCTATTAGGGAATTTACCATCAACTACTAGTATCTCTAAAACTTTAAGATAGGATTCCGGTAAGTTTACTGAAATTAATTTCATATCAAACATCTATTTCTTTTTTGTTTTAATCGATAAAAATATATACGAGAGTGATATATTTAAAGGTTTAGTGGAAAATGACCCCAAGAAATCCGACAAAATGCTATTATAATTCTGAATCTTAGTTTGAAACAAGATTTTCTTAGATATTTGATAAATGATTACTCTATTAAACTTTTAGGTAGGATAAAAATTATATCTCGATCCAAAAATTTTTATACAAGTATTAAATGTAACATGTAACGCATAATACAAATTTGTTATGTGAACAAAAATGGCAGACATTCAAGCACAATTAAAAGATCATTTGAAAAATGGAAAAGATTGGGAAAAAATGGAGACTCCTGTCCCTGGTGTATTTGTAGTTAAAGTTCCTGCAACAAAAACGAGACCTGCTTTACTCTTTCTAGAGGTAAATCCTTTAAAAAACGATGGTAAACCAATGAAACGAAAAGGATTATTTATTGGGAGTAAAGAGATGTATATTGCTTTTAAAGAAGCTTTAGAGGAAGATGCAATATATACATTAATTCAAAACGTTGAAGAGGTCAATCCTGAAGTCACTGGAGCTGGAGCTGCAAAGAAATTACAAATGTAAAAATAAGAAATTTTTTTGATATTTCTCCAATTTACAATTTATTTTTTAACTAATACTTACTTATAACAAAATATTTAATTTGTAGTTTTATTATTAATTTTATATATTTACTTAGTAAATGAATTTAATTCAATTTAAACAAATTTTTATTATTATTTGGTGATTTTTTATGTCTCAAGATGATGGGGTTCATTGTGTCGTTTGTGGAAAGAATGAATTCTCTTTAGTATCGGATGAATGGATGAAAAGAGCTTTTCTTTTTGTTGAGGAGGGTCAATTAAAAATGTGTTCCGGTTGTGGTGCAAAATATCTAGTATGTGCTAGTTGTGGTGGACTATATTGCCGTATTCATCCTGCACTTGAAAATTGGGAGCTTCCAGATAAATGTCCAAAGTGTGGATGGGTAAATGAAAGTGTTAGGGCTTGGGATGGGACATCTGCTCGCCATTTTTAGCATTTTTATTTATAGATGCCAAAATCATTTTAATTTTTTTGAAATGCTATTGTTTTAATTAAAAGATATATTAATAAACACCTCACTTGTTATTTTATTAAATTTGAGTCAAGAAAATTTAAATTTTAAAATAGCAATTATTATTTTAATAAGAAAGTATATGTCATTTATGATGATTAACCATGAGTTCGAATATAAAAGTTGAAGTCGCAAATCCTGAACACATAGAAGACTTAAAAGATTTAACTAAAGAATTAGTGGAAGGACTGGGGCAAAAATTTGATCCTAAACGTTTTGATTGGGGAATACGACGTCGTATTTTCGATCCTCTTCAACGTCATGGTATGCTTATAGCTGTAGATGAAGATTCTAATGAAGTTATAGGAATGATTATCGCTGAGCTTAGAATAGATCCATTTGGCTCTTCTGAAGGATATATTAAGCAGTTTTTTCTAAAGGAACCATATCGTAAAAAAGGAGTAGGGAGTCTTTTATTAGAAAAAGCTTTAGAACATTTGAAGAAGATTAAGGTGGAAAAAATTAAAGTGAATATTAAAAAAAGAGCACTAGAAGCTTCTAAGCTTTATGAACAAATGAATTTCAAAAAAGTTTATGAAGTATTAGAGTTAGATCTAACAGAAAAGAACTCTAAAGTTTAGTTTTTTGATAATAGTAATAGGATTAGCGTTATGTTGGAAATTCCTTGGACTGAAAAATACAGACCTAAAAATTTCGATGATATCGTAAGCCAGAATATTGCGATAAATAATCTAAGAGAATTCGTAAAAAATACTAATATACCTCATCTCATTTTTACTGGTCCAGCAGGAACCGGAAAAACAAGTACTGCCTTGATTATAGCAAGGCATTTTCTGAAAGAAGAAGAGTTAGATACCAATCTTTTGGAATTGAATGCTTCCGACACCGTGAGAATAGATTTTGTAAGAGATATTTTAAAAAATTTTGTTAATCAATCTTTTACTAAAAATGGGTCTTTAAAATTTGTTCTCCTAGATGAGGCTGATAATATACCCGGACAAGTCCAGCAAGCTCTTAGAAGAATTATTGAAAAAACATCAGATAATATAAAATTCATACTTTTATGCAATTATATAAACAGAATAATCGATCCAATTGTGTCTCGATGTGCAGTGTTTAGATTTACAAGTTTACCAAAAAAAAAGATAATAGATAGATTAAAATATATAACTGAAAAAGAGAACTTGAAAATACCCTCGAATAAGTCAGAGCAATTTTTCAATCAAATTTACTTTATTTCAGGAGGGGATTTAAGAAAAGCTATAAATACTCTCCAGATGGCAGTGGCTCTTGAACTTTTGGAAAATTTAGATATTAATGAAATATTAAGAATTTCTGGATTTTTAGATAAATTAACTTTAAAAAATTTAATCTCGGCTATCAAAAGAAAGGATTTTATAAGTTCAAAAGAAATAATAGATGCTGTTGAAATTCTTGACAGTCGAAATTTCATAAGGCAATTATCAGAAATGTTACCAATTTTAGACCTAGATCCCAGTAAAATAATTAATTTAAGGACATATATTGGAGAAATAGATTATCGAATAAGTCAAGGGGCAGATGAATATATACAGATTTCAGCACTTTTAGCAAATATCATAGAATATATTCAAATTTAACGATTTATTGAAAAAATATACAGATCTTAAGGTATTCAAATTTGACTGAAGAAATTCCTATTTGGCGAATAAAGTATCATCCAAAAAGTTTGGATGAAATCTGCGGAAGAAAAAGAGTTAAAGAGGCTTTAAAAAATATAATTCAGCAAAGTAATTTTCCACATTTATTATTTGTCGGGTCAAAGGGTATTGGAAAAACGATGATTGCTCAATTATTTTCAAAGGAATTTCTAGATAAAGATTATGACGCCAATTTTAAATTAGTATATGCAGATGTTCCTTTAACTGATGAAGAAAGAAAACAAGCAAGATCTGAGGCTTACGTTTCTACAAATAAAATTGGTAGCAGTGCTGGAAAAAGAATTACAACACCTGCATTTATTCAAGCAAAAGTAAAACCTTTTGTTCAATTAAAAGTATTGGGAAAAGCTCCTTTTAAAATTCTGGTTGTGAAGAATTTCGAAGCCTTAGAGTCAAACCAACAAGGTTTTAGAAGGTTAATGGAGATCTATGGCACTAATTGTAGGATGATTTTAATCACTACCAAAATTTCAAGTATTATTAATCCCATTGTTAGTAGATGTCATATTATTCTGATTTCTCGAGTTAAATTTATTGAATTTAAAGAACTGATTCTTTATATCACTAAACAAGAGTCATTAGAAATTTCAGATGAATGTATAAAAATTTTATATCGAATTTCAGAGGGTAGAATCTCTCAAGCAATTGATCTTTTACAATTGAGCAGTATTAATGGAAACAATATATCTATTGAAATTTTATATGAAAACGCTCAGAAATTTCATAATGAACTTATTAGAAGTCTCTTATTAGTAACCTTTAAAGGAGATTTCCCAAAAGCGAGGGAATTATCACGAAAAATCCTTTCGAATTATAAATTTAGTGCTCATGAATTTTATAAACTTTTACTTAATGAAATTAATAAATTACCGATAAGTAAATTTACAAGGATTAAATTAATTAATTTAATTGCCGATTCTGACTTCAGAACCCTTGATGGGAGAGATATAGATATTCAAATATCTGCTCTTCTATCAAAAATCTGTTTGTTTTCAGAATATATGTAGGTGAGTAAAGCAAATGCCAAAAAAGTATTCAGATATTCCCTGGGTTGAGAAATTTCGCCCAAAGAGCATCAAGGAAATGGCTTTACCCACTGCTAGACTGGGCAGACAAAGAGTTAACTTGAGTGAAGAATTAGAGAATTTTGTAAAAAACTTCTTCGAAGAACGAAAACGAGTTAATACTGAGAATAAAGAAATTCGAGAATTTAATAGAAGTGTTATTGAAAAGGAGCAAAAAGAAGAGAAAAAAATATCTCCTGATGAAGCTGCTGTTTTATTAGAGGGTCCACCTGGAATTGGCAAAACCTCTATTGTTTATGCACTAGCAAATGATTTCAATATGGAAGTAATTGAAACTAACGCATCTGATACACGAACGAGGAGTACATTAGAAAGGAGATTGAAAGAAACTACTAAATCTCGTGGAATAATGGATTTTATTACTGAGTCAAAGGAGAAATTAATACTTATTGATGAGATTGATGGTATTTATGGAGTTCAAGATAGAGGGGCAATTCCTACTGTTATTGATTTAATTCAGGATACGCAGTTCCCCATCATAATGTGTTCTAATGAATATAAAACAAATCTACAACCATTATATAATAAGATTAAAAGGTATGAGGTTCTTCCTTTACCCAAGAATGAAGTAATGAAAATAGTAATAAACATCCTAAAGAAGGAGAATATTACAAGTTTTAAAAATGATGATTTAGAGTTAATTATTGAAAAAAATAATGGTGATTTGAGAGGAGTTATCAACGATCTTCAAGGAATTGGTCAAGGTAAGATTGAGGGCGATGTAAAGGAATTAATCCTTAGTCTACATCGCGATAGTCTAGAAGAAATATTTTCCTTAATTAGAGATTTATTTAAAGTATCTTCTTTGCGAGAAGCTAAAAATTTAACTAACAAATCTGATGTTGATTATAACTTCTTATATAAATGGATCAATGAAAATCTCCTTACATTCATGAAATCAAATAGAGACCTTGCTACCGCTTTTGAGAACCTTTCATTAGCTGATGAAATTTTTGGTAGAATTCGTACTACTCAATATTGGGGTCTATTACCCTATTTTTTTGACCTCTTTGCGGGTGGTGTTGCTTTATCTAGAAAAGATACACCTTTATCAAAAGGATTTCAGAGAGTTGTATTTCCAAGATACACTTCAGGAACTTATTATTCTTTGACGAATATTGAAAAAGAATTTGTAGAAAAGCTTAAAAGAAAATATGAAATTTCCCAAATTGATTTCATTCAAAATTTCCTTCCGTTTTTAAAAATACTATGTGGAGCTTCAAGAAAACAATTAAAGAACGTAAGTGATTGGCTAGAATTAGATGCTAAAGAGAAGAAGTTATTAAAATAAATTATACTCTTATAAATACTATTTGTAATATATATAAATTAATGTTTTTTTCATTTCTTAATAAAATGGGGGATTTAAATGTTGATATCATTATCTTATGAGGAATTAAAAGAATTAGTTAGAAACAGAAAATTTCCACTAGTTATTTGTGATATTGAAGCTTTTAACCAAAATTTAGACAGAGTGGGGAATTATTTAAACAAGGCAAAAAAAAATCTAAGATTATGTACAAAATCAGTAAGAGTGCCAGAATTAATAAAAATTGTAGAACAAAAAGATTTTGTGAATGGTATTTTTGTGTATAATTCCGCTGAAGCACTATTTTTTGCTGAAAATTACAATATTAAAGATATACTATTAGGATATCCTACGACTTCTCCCGTTGATATAGCGGAATTATGTAAAGCAGCTTCAATAGAAGGAGTAGAGATATCTGTAATGGTTGATTCTATTTTTCATATAAATCAATTAGAGAAAGCAGCAAATAAACATAATGTAAAATTTCAAATTTTAATAGAACTTGATATAGCAGATCGATTTTTTGGTGTAAATATAGGTGTTCTTAGAAGTCCTTTAAGAAAATCAGAAGATATAATTATGCTAGCAAGAGAGACAGAAAAAAGAAAGAATCTTCAATATAGAGGAATCATGGGCTATGAAGCTCAAAATGCAAGTATAGGAGATAATAGCGCTTTTATGAGATGGATTAAAAAGCGTTCTCGGAAACATGTGAATCAACTGCGTCAAGAGGTTGTTAACAGTTTAATTTCAGAAGGATTAGAACCAGCAGTAGTGAATGGAGGAGGATCAGGTTGTTTTCAAGAAACCGCGGAAGAACCATCAATTACAGAAATTGGTATTGGATCTTTACTTTTTAAATCTCATATATTTGATTCAATTAATTCATTGCAAGATTTTATACCATCTCTGTTCTTTGTACTTCAAGTTGTAAGAAAGCCAAGGCATAATATAATAACCACATTTTCGGGAGGTTATGTTAGCTCTGGTTCTATAAGAGCATTTCCAATTGTAGTTATACCTGATCATTTAAAAACCTATAAAAATGAAGAGTTTGGAGAAGTTCAAACGCCTTTTAAATTTAATCCAAAAAAAATAAATCTTAATTTGGGTGACCCAATTTTTTGTAGATTTGGAAAAGCTGGTGAACCTCTTGAACATTTTAATGAAATAAATATCTATTCAGAAGGAAAATTTATAGATAAATATTTTACATATAGGGGTCTTGGAAAAAGGTTTTCTTAGACTTTCTATATCTCCAAAAATGAGTAGATTGAATAATAAAGATAACAAGATATTAATTGAAATACAAATAATTTAGAGCCTTAATTAATGAACTAGTTAAAATTTTTAACCCATCTTTAATAATAATTATAAAAATCTATTTTAATTTAATTTGTAAATTGTAATTTATTAAATATATTTTACCTAAAACATTTTAAATACCAAAACACACATTATCCTAGGAATATAAAATGAAAATTCTTTATTAATGAGTAAAAATGACTGTAGCAGAGTTTGTTGAAGAAAAAGAATCTTTTTTGTCCAAAAGAACTCGATTAACACTTCAAATTGTTGGTGCTGCTATTTTTGGCGCATTATCTTTAATTTTATCTCTCTTTGTAGTCCCATATTTACCCAGAACACCACAAGGTTTTGCTTATTTTGACCCTGTTTCAATTATATGGTTTACATGTTTTTTAATATTTGGTCCATTAGCAGGAGTTTTATGCTGTGTCATTGGAATGACAGTGCTTTTTCCTTTTGATCCATTTACTCCAATTGGTCCTCTTATGAAGTTTTCAGCTACTTTTTCATTAATGATTGTCCCAATAATGCTGTTATATCTTATTAATCGGAAAGAAGGTGGGAGGAAAAGTCAAAAATTAAAAAGACCGAAAACTTACGTAGTTTATGGTGCATTAGGTATATTAGTTAGAATAATCGTAATGGTGATTCTAAATATTATTGTTTATTTGGCTTTTTATGGGTCGGAAGGATTAGAATATTGGACTATATTAGTAATTCTGCTTAATGCCTTAACGAGTCTTTGGGATTTATTAATTCCTTACCTACTTGTTTTTACTTCCAAACTTGACCAAAAATTCGAGATTTGGTAAACATTTTTATTTACTTTCTTTTTTTGTAAAACAACAAATATATAATTTTTTTGAAAGATCTAGACATATTTATTTTAATAATTTAAAATGGAGAGGATTCTAATTCTAAGTACTAATTTTAAGTATATATTATATGAATTTAAGGATGGTATTGGTAAAATTACTATTAATCGTCCAGACAAGTTTAACGCATTACAGTACCCATTATTAATGGAAATTGTAGAAGTATTTAAGTCTATCATGAAAAAAAAGTTACTCCGTGCTGTTATTCTTGAAGGAGCAGGTGAAAATTTCTCCTCTGGTGATGATATGAAAAGTATGGGGCCAGAAGGGGTTAAATTCACACCATTAGAAGATGGTTCACGAATGCCCCATCATAAAGTTGTCCGTTTAATACGAGAAATTCAAAAACCTGTGATAGCTTTGTTAAAAGGATATTGCTTAGGTGCAGGATTTGATATTGCACTTGCATGTGATTTTCGATTAGCAGCAGATAATTTGAAAATTGGAGATCATCGTACAAATAGAGCTCATTGTATTTTAAGCGGAGCAAGTTGGTTTCTGCCCAGAATTGTTGGTTTTGGAAGAGCAACAGAGATTATTTTAACTGGACGTCATCTTGATGCAAAAGAGGCTTTAGATATAGGTCTAATTACTAAAGTTTACCCGATAGACGAATTTAAAGAAAAATCATTTGAATTTGTTCGAAAAATCGTACAGATGCCGACGAAATGTCTTGGATATAATAAAGCTATGTTAAATTTTTCTCAATTTAACGAATTGTTTCCATCTTTACAAAATGAATTTCGATTATATTGTAAAAATATAAGAACTTATGATTTTGGCGAAGGAATGAATTCATTCATCAAGAAGAGAGAACCAAAATTCAAAGGTAGATGAGAATTCATATGTTTTTGTAAGATTATTTAACTTTAAAATTTAGGATTAATTTTGATTGATATGGATCTTTCAATAGACATAAAAGAATTTTTGCTAAATGAAGCATTAGAACGATTTTTAAGGTATGTAAAAGTTTGGACTACTTCAGATGAAAGTGTAGAGACTGTTCCCTCAACAAAGATACAATTAGATCTGGGTAAGTTGTTGGTTGAGGAATTAAAAGAACTAGGTCTTGAAGATATTATTCATGATGAATTTGGATTTGTTTATGCTTATTTGCCACCAAGTAAAGGTTTTGAAAAAGTAACCCCTATTGGATTATTAGCTCATATGGATACTTCACCTGCAGTTAGTGGAAAGAATGTAAAACCTGTAATCCATAGAAAATATGATGGAAAAGAAATAAAATTCACTCAAAATAAGGGCTTAGTTTTAAACATTGAAGATTCTCCTAATTTAGAAGAATATATAGGTCTTGATATAATCACATCTGAGGGAGATACACTGTTGGGGGCAGACGATAAAGCAGGTATTGCCGAAATAATGGCTGCGTGTGCTTCTTGGAAAGAGTTTGATGAATTAAAGCACGGGCCAATATTTGTTTGTTTTAGTACAGATGAAGAAATTGGTTTAGGAATTGATAAAGTTGATATGAAAAAGCTTCCTAAAGTATGCTATACAGTAGATGGTGGTGAAATGGGTGAATTAGAATTTGAATGTTTTGATGCATGGTTAGCTCAAACTAAATTTATAGGTTTAAATGTTCATCCTGGAGAAGCTAAGAATAAAATGATTAATGCCATACAGATTGCGAGCAGGTTTTTTAGTGAGCTTCCTGAATCTGAGTCACCTGAACATACTGAGGAACGGGAAGGATTTTTTCATTTATCAAAACTACAAGGTAATGCAGAAGAAGCTAACTCAAGAATGTTTATTAGAGATTTTTTAGAAGAAAATAACCATAGACGGATGGATTATTTAAAAAAACTAAAGAAAGCATATGAAATTCGTTATCCAGGATTAAAAATTGAAATAAATTTTAAACATCAATATCAAAACATGTTTATTTACCTAGAAAAAACGCCAAAAGTTATCGATCTAGCTAAACAAGCAATCGAAAAATCGGGTTTAGAATTGAAAATTCATCCTATAAGGGGAGGTACAGATGGAGCTCGGTTAAGTGCGAAAGGAATTCCAACGCCAAATATTTTTGCGGGAGGTTTATTATTTCATTCTAGAAAAGAATACATCCCAACTTTAGCTCTTCAAAAAGCTACTGAAGTTTTGATATATTTAGCTAACTTATGGATCCAATCTAAGTAGAGAAAACAATTCAATTATCATCTATTTATTCTTAACATTGTAGCTAGAGCAATATCTCCTTCAAGATCTACACATTCTTTATATCGGTCTTCCTTCCATGAAATATTCCACCCCTCAAGAGGACTATAATAGCTATAAAAAATTACACCAAATTTTATCTGATTTTGTTTACATATTGTTGCGAGAACATTGATTTCTCCATTCTCCATTGAAATACAACCTTTCTTTTGCAGTCCATGAATTTCTGATTTATTAATCTTATAGAATGCTTCTTTACAATAATTCTTTCCTATATGGTAATTTTTGGTTCTTTTTTTTGTTTCCTCTATAACTATATTTACAATCTCTTTATTTAATTCAATCTCTTCATTTAATTTTCTTCCATAATGTATACTTGTGCCATCTGGCCCTAAACTATGAGTAGGTATAATATAATCAAGTAGTTTTACTTTTTCACCAATGCCCCATGAACCACAAACGAGAAGAATTACTTTTGCTCCACAAAAGATTAAATCTTCTGTCACTGAAGCCATTGTTGATGCTCCCATCGGGGGAATAATTACGGTTAAAGGAATGTGTTCATATTTACCACGATGCAATCTTTCAGAGCCATAGGGGTGAAACGGTAATAACCAATCTGATTGTTCTAAGCCGGCTTTTTGTTTTAAATAATTTAATAAAGCTCCAGAGAAAATAATCAAAACATTAGGATCAACTTTAAAATCTTCCATATTTTTGTTAGATGATTGTATAGCTGCTAGAACCACGTCCTTTGAAGTGAGGCAATAATCTTCTTTCATTTTTTGTATCACCGCAGTTAACCAATAATCTAGTCTATTTAATTGTTTAGGTAGACTCTACACCAATTCATAATTTACCGAATAATTACGCCTTATGTAGTATCTTAGAGAAATCAGTGATAATAAACACTATTATACATATAAGTAATAGAATTGAAACGTAGAGAAAAGCCCAAAAAAAAGAGAATAAATCATATATTAATCCAAAAAGCAGTGATTCACCCAAGGAAATTATCCCTACAGAGAGATAATAATAACCATATGCTCGGCCTCTCTTATTTTTTCCAGCTAAATCTGCAATATATGCCCTTGAGATGGGATCTACTGATGCTAAATAGAACCCATAAAATGCATAAATTATTATGATTGAGATAAGAGAAAAAGTTGAAGATTCAATTGGAAATGCCAAAAATATAGTAGAAACTAAAAGAATTGATAACCCACTAACAATAATCGGTTTACGCCCGATTTTATCTGATAAAGAACCCATTATTGGTGATAAAATCATATAAACGATGTTTGTTAGTAAATAAAAAACAGGTATTAAAAAGATTAATCCAGAAAAAATATAGTCTCTTGATCTAACTTGGAGGAATGCAATATCTAAGCTAGCAAATTCAATTACTCCAAGAATAATTATAAGCTTAATAAAATTTCTATCAATTTTATCTACTTTTGATTCACCATGATATTTCAACTTTGTTTCATCCATTTTTGTTGGATCAACTTCCTTGACGAAAAAAATCAATACAATCGCACACAGTCCTGGAAAAATAGAGAAAAATATAATTTCAGAATAACTCCACGCCCAAAATAGAAATAAGAAGGCAAGAAGAGAACCAACAACGGCGCCTAATGTATCCATTGCACGGTGCATTCCAAACGCCTTTCCTTTCTCAACCGCATAATAAGATATAAGTGTATCTCTGGAAGATGTTCTGAGGCCTTTGCCAAATCTATCAGTTGCTTTTAATCCTAAAACAAATTCCCATGATGGACTAAAACCTATGAATGGTTTAGAAAGATTTGAGACGGTATATCCTGCTACTACAAAAGGTTTTCTTTTATTGATTTTATCACTCATCCAACCAGATACTCCTTTTAAAATATTCGCTAGAGCTGTTGTAATTCCCGCGATTAAACCTAAAATAAATGTAGGATTTTTTTCTACTAGATCTATAATAAATAAGGGTAAAATGCTCTGGATCATCTCACTTGAGACATCTGTAAAAAAAGATACAAGGCCCATTATAAAAACGGGAACTGAAACTCCTAAAATTAGATTTCTCTTGTAATTAGAGCTATCTTTTTCTATCATAATTTGATAAATTTTTTTATAGAATAAATAGAATAAATATAATAAATATAATTGAATAAAATAAATTGTGATTCCAATGTCAGATGAAGAAAAAACGTTAAATGTTATTGATAAAACAATTCAAGCTGCTGAATCAAGTTTTAAGGAATTTATTGAGGTATTAGAGACATCAAGAACTGCTTTATTAAATCTTGAGAATGATAAAATGGAGCTTAGTAAAGAAAAAGAAAAACTCGAAAATGAAAAAATACAATTAGAAGAAGCAAAGTCTAAGGTAGAAAATGAGAAACAAAAGTTAGAGATAGAGAAAAAGAAATTAGAAGAGGGAACAAAAAAGCTTGAGCTTGAAAAACGAGAAAAAGATCAAAAAATAGGGTCATTAACAGAAGATCAAATGAAATTACTAGATGAGTATCAGAAAGTTAAGGTTGAGTTAGAGAAATTTATGCAAGCAGCATCAGAAGCAGAAGAAGCAGAATATAACTTTGAGAGAGTTCGTGCATTGCTTTCAATTTACACGGTCTTAGTGTCAGAAATATGGCAAGGCCAACCACATTATCGAATTTTAATGACTTTACATGGAGAAAAGGAAGAAATGACGAGAGATCAAATAAAAACTACAACTGGTATTGGAGGTGCTTTTGTATTACATTCAGTTCAAGAATTAGCAAATGTCGGCTTAGTAGAATATGATATGGACACAAGCAAGGTTAAATTAAAAAAACGCTTATTTCCAAAAAGAGCATTGGATGAAAAAAAATAAAAGCTCTGATAAATTGCTTTCTTCTTACTTAGTAATTACCATCTCGTGAAGTGTGCTTCCTTTTTCTATATACGAGTTCGCTTCATAAAGTATAGTAAGTTGAAATTTAGAATTTAATCGAAAATAGCCTGGTCTTAATTTTAAGAGATTTTTCGCTAAGAAACGTGTGATAGGTCCTAATTCATAAAGTAAATTCTCCGCATCAATGATCTCTTGAACTTCGAGAATAAATTCATGCTGATTATCAACTTTAAATTTTAAGAGTTTCGGATACTTATTTCCCGCTTTCTCATTATATTCAAAATTATCTTGAACTAATTCATATTCACCCGTACTGAGAATTACATTTTCATTTTTTGCAAGCATTAGGACTTGTATTGGATAATTATCCATTTTCTTGTTGCATTTAATATAAGCAAAAACCACAGTAAAATTCTCAGAATATATCCTGCCCCAGTACCAATAGTCAATTATCATCGCGAAATTGAAATTTAACCAATTATGATCGTGATATCCAATTCCTTTTACTTGAATTGTTTCATTATTAACCTTAATAGTTCCTACAACGTCTGCTCGAGGTAGAGCTATAACCCAACCGAATTCATTTGACTTTCCAAACTCAATATAGCCTTTTCCGGGTTTCCAACCATGAACTAATGCCGTATATTTTAAATGAAGTCCATATTCACCTTCATCTAAGAAAATTTCATAGGTTGGTAACTCTTTATTAGAATAATCAACTTTTATATAGTTTTTACCAATTTGCACATCGGGTAAATCTTGAGAAGCTGTAAAGTCAGAATGAAGGTAATCGATTACATTCTGTGTTTTTTCTCCATTGGGCTTATAAACCGTAATTTCTACTCCAGTTTTACCCGTCCGTTCGTGTTTTGCTCGAAAGAATCCTACTACTGTATATCCATTATCAAAACGAGCATCAAAATACCACCATTCTCTGGTTCCTTTCTTTTCCATATCGATGTGTAATGCATCATCTTTAGGTTTGATTGGTTTAATTTGGCCATCCTTTCTACCGGGTCCTAACCAGGCTTCTTTAATTTTTGTACTCATAATTAATCTTTTTCTCAATACTTACTTTTAATTAATATAAAATCTACTCGTTATAACTTGTTAAAAATCTAAACATTTTCAATAAAATAAGTAACTTTCTGATTCCACGCATTTTTATTTCACGGGTTAACCACTTTTTTGCAATTCCAAATAGTGAAAGCCGATTCAAAGCAATAGCAAGGAAAGTTTGCGTATCCATCTCTAAAAAAGCATTCCAACGAACCTTATTCTTATTCAAATTTTCCTTTGGTTTATTTGGAATGCTCTCGACTCTGACAAATCCCTTATCAACTATAATAATTGCCGCATGATTTAAATTCGAAGCATTTAAAAGAATTTTAGTATTAACATTTCTAAATTTATCTTGAAACCTCTTGTTTTCACTTAGAGGTGCTAGAATACTATTGATTAGCACTGCGAAACCTCTTATTTTTTTATTTTCTTGGTTTGATTCTACCATATTATTGCTCTTGAATTCATCATTTTTATTTATTTTGTGGTGAAATGTAAAATCCGGAATCAGATATATTATTTGGGTCAAAAGTTTCTTTAATTTTTCTTAACCATAGATGATAGTTAGACATATGAGGTCCAAACAACTCATGCATACGTGTGCCTTCTACGAAGAATGGAGCACCAAGATGTTTTAATAAATCTAATTGATTGCTCTTCTCCATATATTCAGCCATTCCTTTTACACTATTTTCTTCAGTTTGATCAAACATCGTAGGGGATTCCATATGAAAATAATGCCCCGATTCATATGATGTCATCCAAGTACCCTCCCCAAAATCGTTAGCAATCGCTCCTTTCTTGATAAATTCCTGCTTCAAGGGAATATTTGATTTAGTGCTTCGAAGACATACAGCTGCAGTATCTGCCACGCCTTTAGAAGACTGAAAACCTCCAGTAGCTATAAAACCATGTAGCCCTAAATTTGAACGAAGTGCTTCAGCATAAAAAATTGGATTTGGAGTATAAATTTTTCCAATAATGTTTTCTATTTTAAATTTTTTAAGTAAGAAATCCATTACTTTTTGTTTATATGCAAATTCTCGCGTTGTACGGGCTGTTATTATTACCACCAAAGGAGTTTTCATCTGCCCTATTGGTATTTTATCCATTAAACTTTCGATTGAATTGGAAAAAATTGCCATCACAGCAAAACCAGATAAATAACTGCACATAAATGATATTTCTTCTTCTTCTATCCTCAACATAACTTTTTCTAGTTTCTTGAAATTTCCACAATCCATAACATATAATTTCATAAAGTCAGGAATATCAAAATCATAGTCGGGAGAATTACCTTTAATATTAAAATCTGTACTACATGGATAGGGAAATAACTTTACTGCAACTTTAGTAAAAACTCCAAGTCCTGATTTTGTGCCCGCCCAACCTCTCATAATGCCACGTAAACTCGGTCCTGGGCCATCTCCGTAAAAAAAATCAGGATTGTTTTTTTGACCGTAAGCCCCTAATCTCATAATCTCTCCATCTGGTAATACCCATTCAACTGCTAAAACGTTTCTAGCACTATGTCCTGTAGAAGGAGATGTAAACCCCGGACCATTCATAGATGTTGCACTAGCAAGAGGAGAAACTTGGGGTCCTGCACCGGGCATGTGACAATTGAGCCCGTATTTCATTATTTCAACTTGTAGCTGTGATCCACTCACATATGGTTCAATTACAGCATATAGGTTTTTCTCATCAATTTTCACAATATTATTCATTCTACGAAGATCTATAATTATTGAATTATCCACAGAGGGTTGATTCCAAGGACCAAGTCCCGTACTTTGAGCTTTGAATACAATGCCGTATTTATTACATAATTTTACTACTTGCTGAACTTCTTCGGTAGTTGATGGTAAAACAACCGCTTTAGGAATTGGAGAAAAGGGAACTGGATCTTTACCTTCCATATAATTAAAAATTTCCATACACCAGTTATAAGCATATACATTAGTTATTACATTACCATCTTCGATATTTCCTACACCAACTACGTTCTGAAATTCTTTAAATGCTTCTTTCTCTAAGACCAATTAAGCAACCTCCATCGAAGATTCTTTAACAGATTTATTTGGTGATCCTATTGCCATTAATAATAACTCACTTATATCATGAAACTTTAGATTAGAGCCTTTTTCAACAATTCCATCATTTAAATTTGTAGAGCAAAAAGGGCATGCAGAAGCAATTATTTCTGCTCCAGTTTCTTCAGCTTCTTCAATCCGAGTTATAGCAGTTTTGAGAGCAAACTCTGGAAATGCCGATTTTACACCTCCTCCAGCACCACAACAATAGGAATATTCTCTAATTCTTTCCATTTCTATTAACTTGAGCCCGGGTATTTTTTCTAGCAAATATCTTGGAGCATCATAAATTCCAAATGCCCCACATCTCTTTGGTTTTTCAGGCATATTAATAGATACAAGAGGCATCATTTGTAATGCATCACCGTCCCATTCTACAAGTGGTTCGGAGTTTCGTCCTAAATGACATGGATCATGATAGGTTACTGTTAAAGATAGTTCTTTTGTTAGATTTAAATTTCCAGTATCTATTAATTCATTAAATAATTCCGTTGTATGTAATACTCTAAAATTATACTCCTTTTCTAAAGTATATTCAAGTTTAAAGGTGTCATAACAGCCAGCACAGCTAAAAACGATAGTGTCTATTCCTTCTTTTTTAATAATATTAATATTTTTGTGTACTTGTTCATTAAATGATTTTTTATCTCCAGTTCTCAAGATTGGACTTCCACAGCAATATTCATTCCCATCAAGAATTTTAAATGGATAGTTCGCGGCATTCATTACACGAGCAGTAGCAATCGCTATTTCTTTTCTCCTGTACGATGAGGTGCATCCTACAAAATATAAGGTTTTTGCATTAGGATCAATCTTGATATCATTTGGTAACCAATCTAACCTCTTTTCATGAGGTTCATTATAAGGATTATTATAATTTTTAATAGATTCGATATATTGTTGCTGTTTTGGCATTGGTCCATATCCTAAAGAAACCAATTTTTCTCTGAGTTTAACTATGATTTCAAGGGGTTCTAAAGTATTTAAAAACTTACAAGCGACAGCACAACCTCCACATTCAGTACATTTATAAACGATATCCATTAAGTCTTTGGAGGGTTTAATTCTTCCCATTTCCAATGCTAAAGCTATAATTATACGCCCTCCAGCGCTATATGCATGAAAGTTAAACATATCTATTGAAGGACAAATAGTAGAATATTTTTGACTTTTTATTTGTAGCTGTGGTATCCATTTACATATCGAGCACCGAAGACATCGTTTTATCATCAGTTTATATTCTTGTTCATTCAAAAATCTTTAAACTCCTCTTTTTATTACATTTAACTTATTTAAAGCTTCCTTAAATTGAATTTAATTTTTTTTTATATTAGTTCTACTACTCATCAAAACATAAAACTCCAGGATTTAAGATATTGTTAGGATCAAAAATTCTTTTTACTTTTTTTAAGGCAATTCGAGTAGAATCTTCATGTCTCTTAAATACTTCTTTTGCCCAAACACCATAGGGACGACTGAAAAATGCTCCTGATTCCATTAATTCTAAACTAAGTTTTAAAAACTTTTCTTTTATCAAACTTGACTCTACTTTATTATTTGGATTGTAATAAAGATCAAATTCGCAATGATAAGAGGTTCCTTGATTTATAGCTTGAATATATATACCGAGATCTCCAGAAATTGCATTCTGAACTATATTGATAAACTTATAAATTTTTTCATAACTAGTGATAAAGAAAATATCTTGAAAGCTACCCTTTAATCTCTTTCGCCATGGATATGAAATTGACTCATTTAAAGCATAATTAATTTCACTATCAGTAATAGGACTTACTCTTTTCAAATGATCAAGTTTAAGATCTTCAATAATCTGTTGTATATCTCCTTCTTGATAAGATATTTTATCACTTGCTAATTTACCACGACCTGCTAAAATAAAAATTAAGTTCCATTCAGTTAATGAATTGGTTAACTCTTTAATATCTTCCAATTTCTGTTTAACTAAACATGCTAAATTAATGTTATTTAAAATTAACATTTCATCACCTAATCGGTATTTTAATAATTGATGTTGAAGATTCAATAAATCTAGCAGATTATCCGATTGTAGATGAAAAACTTTTTGAATCGTGGGTTTTAATTCTAATTTGAGAGTAGCCCATGTGATTATTCCTAAACTTCCTTGAGCTCCTTGAACCAATCTGTAAGGGCTGAATTGTGTTGGGCCCATTGGATTAACTTGAGCTTGACCAGACTTTCTCTGTTCCTTAATAGTTCCGGGACCCGCGGCAGTACCAGTTCTAAAAAGATCACCCGTTCCAAAAATGACCTCAGTACATAATAAAGGATCTGAACTATCCCATTGATAACGAGGAATTGTGGTTGGTACTCTTTCTAGAGCTGCTGTTAGTACAGATTTACCATCTCGTGGATGAAGGGGTTGAATTAACCTTAAACCTTTCTTTTTAAGAATTGGAAGTAATTGACCAAATACCACACCAGGTTCAACCATGATAACTCTATTTTTTCTATCAATATTGAGGATTTTATTCATTCTGGAAAGATCAACAATAATACAATTATCTTTTTGTGGAATTGTATCTCCATGATAACGTATTGGTGAGCTAGAACTTACTGGAATAACTGAAAATCTTAGTGAGTTTGCTAATTTTAAGATTTTTTTAATTTGTTTTGCTTTTGATAACCATACTACATATTTTGGCTTTTTCCCTTCAACCAAACTTAAATCAACAGAATAATCATTCAATAACTCTGGCTCATTTGAAATAAACTTGGAACCGCAGATTTTAACTAATTCTTGATAAATCTGTTCTTCACTCATATTTATAAAGTAAGAAAAAAAATCCTTTCTTCTTAAAATATTTCTCTCTATTAAGATGTTTTCATCTAGAAAACTAAATTTTTAAATATCTTATGAGCATTATAAAATAAATATTCTATCTAAAAGATGTTTAAAAAGGAAATTCAAATGAAAGATTTTGATTTAATAATAGTTGGTGCTGGACCTGGAGGTTCGATGGCGGCGAAAACTGCAGCAGAAAAAGGATTAAAAACAATTTTTTTTGAACGAAGTCGTAAACCAGGCGAAAAAAATTCTTCAGGGTGCGGTTTAGGACCACGCATGTTTAGAGACTTTCCTGAAATGATGAATGAATTAACTCCTGATAAATGTCCTTCAATGAGAGCTGGAACTGCCTCGCGTAATTATTTTGTAAATAAAGATGACATTGTAGCGGGTTATATTATGGCAAGACCGACAGAATCCGTTTCATATGAACCCGCAAAATCCTGGATTACTATGAATGTTTATCGTAGTGAGTTTGATCCTTGGATTGCTAAATTTGCAACGGATGCTGGCGCAAAATTAACAGTTTCAACATTAATTGTTGATTTATTAAAGGATAGTGGCAAAGTGTGTGGTGTAATTGATGAAAACGGAGAGAAATATAGAGCTCCACTTGTTATTGGAGCAGACGGAGTCATATCAACTGTAGCGCAAAAATCTGGATTGAGAAATAAATGGGCTCAAAATCAAGTTACATTAGTACCGCAATACGATTTTCAAGCACCTTCGGACAGAATTGATGATATTATGGGTGATGAAACATTAGGTGTATGGTGGGGTTCAAACTTTCCAGCTTCATATCAAGTTTTCTTTAATGATGGGTTTCATCAAGGATTAGGAAACTGGATGAATTGGTGGGATAGTAATCCATTATATTATTTAAATCGTGTAATTAATCTAAAATACTATCAAAGATTATTAAAGATTCTCGATGCTAAACCACGTGAACTTCAAGTTCATCTACTTCCTTGGTTAGATTTTCCTAATAATACTCATGCTGATGGTGTTATATTAATTGGAGATGCTGGTGGGTTTCCATGTCCTCTGGAGGCTGAAGGGATATATCCCGCTATGGTTACGGGAAAGATTGCAGCAGAAGTAGCTTCTGAAGTAATATCATCCGAAGATGTGTCTAAATCAACACTCAAAAAATTTGATGAGAAGTGGCAACAAACTAGTATTGGACAAGAGTTTGAGGCTGGGTTTGAGTTATGGAATATTTGGAAAGCCCTACCATTTAGTCCAAAAGAAACTATGTCTTGGTTTGTACCAATGATAATGGAAATTCTTGGAGGAATATTTGACTGGTCACAACCTCACGCTTTAAGGGTGCGTCAAATAATAAGTCATATAAGGTCATATATGCCTAAAGCGACGCCATTTATAATGGCATATATATTTCCTCTATTAACAAAGGTTTTTGAAGATGATTTAGATAAATTAATGGATCCTAAGAAGATTATGAAAGTGCTACCTAAACTTTTGGATATGTTACCACAGAAAAAGAAAAAAAAAGGTGTTTAACAAAAATGAATATAGAATTAGAAGGCTTAACTAAACGAATTTTAGGCACAGGGAACTTCATTTCGATAGATCATAATAAATGTAATAACTGTGAACGTTGTTTAATTATATGCGTTATGAATTTATGGCGAAAAAGAGAAGGAAAAATCTGTATTATGGACGACTATCAATCGAAATGCTTAGAATGTGCTGCTTGTTATCAAGTATGTGATGCTGGTGCAATTCAATTTCAATATCCTAAAGGTGGTACAGGAATAGTTATTGAAAAAGGGTAAAAATTTTTTTCTTAAATATAATTTGCTTGATCTGCTGATCCTAATGTATCTCTATTTCTTTGTTTTATCATTTCGATAAGCTCTTGACGAGCTAAACCTAAATATTTTCTTGGACCAATTTGATCTGGATGCTCTGCTAAATATTTTCTTATCATCGCTGTAAAAACCATTCGACTATCTGTGGCAATATTGATTTTACAGACCCCATATTGAGTTGCTTTCCTTAATTGAGCTTCAGGTATTCCAAATGCTTTTGATAAAGTCCCTCCAAATTCATTAATTATGTTAGCGTATTTTTGAGGTATGGATGATGAACCATGCAGAACGATTGGAAACTTTCCTAAACGTTTTCTAACTTCTTGAAGTATATCAAATCGTAATTCTGGGATATCTTCCTCTTTTTCTACTTTAAATTTATAGGCTCCATGAGAAGTTCCAATAGCAATTGCTAGTGAATCACAACCAGTACTATTTACGAAATCTTCTACTTGATCGGGGTCAGTATAGAAATGTTCGGTCGCTTCTACATGTCCTTCAATACCTGCAATAACTCCTAATTCTGATTCTACACTTATTTCTCTTTCGTGAGCGTAAGAAACAATTTTTTTTGTGATGTTAATGTTTTCTTCATATTCTAAATGACTTCCGTCAAACATGACACTTGAAAAACCATTATCTATACAGATTTTTGCTAATTCAAATGAATTTCCATGATCCAGATGTAATGCAATTGGGATATCATAACCCAAACTCTTTGCCATCGCTACTGCGCCTTCTACTAAATATCTAACCATTACGCGATTTGCGTACTCTCCTGCTTCGGGACTATTTTGAAGTATCACCGGGGATTTACTTTCTCCACAACCTATAATAATAGCCTGCAATTGTTCTAAATTGCTAAAATTATATCCGGGTACCGCAAACTTTCTCTCTAGAGCAACTTCAAACATTTTTTTTGTATTTAATAATCCTAATTCTTTATAAGAAACCATGGTTCTATCAAAATGAGTTTAGTTAAAACTTAAACTATGTATTGATAATGAAATATCTATACTAGTATAAATATGGATGCCTAAAGATAATTTAAAATTAATATTGAAATTAGCATTAAAAAGAATATATGAGAAGAAATTGGATAAAAAAATGTGTTTCTTTATTGATTTGTACCTGAATTAGAAAAAACTATGAAATAAACGAATAAATAGAAAATAAATTTTTTTAATTTAATGTGGGTACAGTAATTTTTAATTTAGTTTTCAGTTCTTTATATCTTGAACGAAGAGTTACTTCTGTTACCTGGACTGATTCTACAATTTGTTGTTGTGTAATTTCTTTATTCTTAATTCTGCAAGCTAAATATATTGCCCCAGCACATAAGCCCTTTGGGTCTTTTCCACTAATTGAAAATTTTAAACTATAAGCTTTTAAAATTTTAGTTGTTAATTGTTCTATTTCTGAATTTAATCCTAACTCATTGATATATCTTGGAATAAGAGATAATGGATCTGTTGATGGAGATTTTAAATTAAATTCCCTAATTAAGGTAGTATAACTTCTCCTTACATCTTTAGCATTTGCTGATGCTTCATTTGTTATTTCTTGAAGTGTTCTTGGAATTTGCTTTCTTCTACATGCTAAATATAAGCACGCAGCAACCATTGCATTGATGGATCTTCCTCGTAACAATTTTTTTTTAAAAGCTTCCTTATATAAGCGCATTCCATCCTCTCTTACATAATTTGGTAAATTCAAATTAGTGCTAATTCTTTTTAATTCTGTAGATGCTATTAATAAATTTCTCTTTTGCCAGGTTATACGCGTATTCCATTTAGCAGCTCTTTTTAAATCAGGATTACTTATTTTATTTCTGTCTATAACAGTACTTAATCCCATATCTGGTAATAATACCGAAATTGGAGCACCAGTTTGCTCTCTATTATTTTTTTCTTGATTAGTATATGCTCTCCTCCCTTTATGCGAAAAATCAACACTTTTTTCATTAATAACTAATCCACACTGATTACATACAATATCTCCAGTATTCATCAATGGAATTATTGATCCCCCACATTCGGGACAAAGATTTAATAAAACGTTATTTTTAGTATTTAACCCCATTTTAATAACCTCAATATACTAATTTTATTTAAAATTATAAAACAATTGTAGACCAATTATTATTATATCAATATTTTCACTTTTTCTTTTCTTAATAATGATTAAACACCTAAAATTTGTAATTTTTCTAATAACTCCTTCTGATTCCTATTCAATTTCTTTGGGACCTTAATTTTGATTTTAACCATTAAATTTCCTCTTTGATTTGAATTTATTTTATAAAAACCCTGATTTTTTAATCTTAATAATGATGAATCATTAGTTCCCGGAGGAATTGTTACATTTAAAGAATTTTCAACACCAGAGACTTGAATTTTTCCTCCGAGTGCTGCGGTTGTAAAAGGAACTTCTTGTTCAATATATATATCATCATCTTTTCTTTCGAATTTTGGATGATTTCTTATATGTATAGCTATGTAGAGATCTCCTTGAGAACCTCCATTTTCTCCAAGCATACCTTTCCCTTTTAGACGTAATTTTTGATCGTCCTTTATACCTCTTGGAATGGTTACATTTAACGACTTCATTTGACCAGTTGTGGGATCCTTATATTGAACTGTTTTCTTCCCTCCATTAAAGGCATCCATAAAATCTATTTCCATATCGTATCTTAAATCATCTCCTTCTCTTGGAGTATTATTATAATTGGGAGATCTTGCTCTTGTACTCCCTTGACCCCCCCTATTAAAAACATCAAAAATATCGCCTAAATCATTAAAAAAATCGAATCCACCACTCCTACTCCCTGAATTATTATGATTTCCGAAAATTTCACTAAAATCAAATCCTCCAGGTGAACCCGATGTAGAATAATAATAGGTTGTACCGTCTGGACTTTGACGAACTCTATCACTTCCAGGAGATCCACCCCTATTCTGATATGTAGAAGTATCACCTTCTACAACACCAAATCTATCATACATATCCCTTTTTTTATCATCGTTTAAAATTGTATATGCCTCGTTGATCTCCTTAAATTTCTCTCCCGATTTTGATTCGTCTGGATTAACATCAGGATGATATTTACGAGCCATTTTTCGAAAGGCTCTTTTAATTTCCTCTTTTGAAGCACCTTTATTTATTCCTAATAATTTATAATAATCCTTTGCCATATTTTACAACCTTTTCTTATATACGTGAATAATAATTTGATAAATGTGAATTTGTAAAAATAAAAAAATAAAAAAAAAACCTAAGTTAGTCATACTCAGCGTCTACTACATTGTCATCTTGGCCTGTTGCTCTTCTGAATTGTTCTTCTTCGATTTCATCTTGAGTTTTTCCTTGAGATCCATATGCTGCACCCGGTGGGACATCTCCCATACCTCCAGGTGGTGCACCTTGATATGCTCCTTGATAAGAACCTTGTTGTTGTCCATATATTCGAGATGAAACTTCATGTAATGAATTCTGTAAAGCTTCTGTAGCATTTTTAATTCGACTTACATCCTCAGATTCCATCGCACTTCTTAAATCAGAGATCTTGTTAAGTATTGTTGATTTTAAATCTCCAATTACAGCTTCATTTTCTTTCATTAGTTTTTCACTTTGGTATATTAATGATTCTCCATGGTTTTTAGCTTCAGTTAATTCTTGAAATTTTCGATCTTCTTCAGCGTTTCTCTCTGCTTCTCGAATTTTTTGTTCAATATCATTATCAGACATCTTAGTAGATGCAGTAATTGTTATTGACTGACTTTTTCCAGTGCCTTTATCTTTCGCTGAAACATTAAGAATTCCATTTTGGTCAATATCAAATGTGACTTCGATCTGTGGTATTCCCCTTGGAGCTGGTGGAATACCATTCAAATGAAACTTTCCTAATGTTATATTATCTACTGCTCTTGGTCTTTCACCTTGTAGTACATGAATTTCTACTGCGGGTTGATTATCAGCTGCAGTTGAGAAAGTTTCAGCCTTTTTGGTAGGAATTGTGGTATTTCTTTCAATTAATTTCGTAAAAACTCCACCTAAAGTCTCAACTCCTAATGATAAAGGTGTAACATCGAGTAATAATAAATCCTCAACCTCACCAGTTAATACTCCACCTTGAACTGAAGCACCCATCGCAACACATTCCATTGGATCAATACTGCGCTCTGGAGTTTTACCTAGTAAATCTTCGAATTTCTTCTGTATAATGGGCATTCTAGTTGGTCCACCAACTAAAATAATCTTATCAATTTCTCCTCTTGCCATTCCAGCGTCTTGTAAAGCTTTTAAGATTGAAGTATCCAACCTTTTTAATACCGGTTCAATGAGTTGCTCCAATTTGGCTCTTGTTAGAGACATATTAAGATGCTTTGGACCTTCTTTAGTTGCGGTAATATAAGGTAAATTAATATCAGTTGTAATCGATGTAGATAATTCAATTTTAGCTTTTTCTGCTGCTTCTTTAACTCGTTGCATTGCCATAGAATCTCCTCTTAAATCTACACCTTGATCTTTCTGAAACTCAGAAACTATATAATCAACAAGAATTTTATCCATATCTGTACCTCCTAACTGA
Organism: Promethearchaeia archaeon; assembly: GCA_029856155.1. Taxonomy (GTDB): domain Archaea; phylum Asgardarchaeota; class Lokiarchaeia; order Sigyniarchaeales; family SOKP01; genus Loki-b32. The sequence continues at coordinate 128,263 of JAHQWL010000023.1, read as the reverse complement.
GTATCCCCTGCTGTAGAAATCACTTCAAAAACTTGATTGTCCATTTCCATTATCGTGACATCAAAAGTACCACCGCCAAGATCCAGTACCGCGATTTTTAGCCTTGCATTTTTCTTATCTAATCCATAAGCTACTGCTGCGGCAGTAGGTTCGTTAATTAAACGTTTCACATTCAATCCTGCAATCTTTCCTGCATCTTTTGTAGCTTGTCTTTGATTATCATTAAAATATGCTGGAACTGTAATAATCACATCAGAAACTTGTTCACCTAAATAAGCACTGGCATCTTCTTTGATTTTTCTCAGAATCATTGCGGAAATCTCTTGTGGTGAATAATCTTTTCCATCAATTGTTACCTTGTAAGATGTACCCATCTTCCTTTTAATAGCTGTAATTGTACGATCTGGATTTGAGATTGCTTGTCTTCTTGCAGGTTCTCCAACTAATCTCTGACCATCCTTAGTAAAAGCAACCACAGAGGGAAATGCCTTTCCACCCAAGGTTAAACCCTCAGCACTTGGAATAATCGTTGGTTTGCCGCCAATTAATACTGCTGCTGCTGAATTTGACGTTCCTAAATCAATTCCTATTATTTTTCCCATATTTCATCACTCCATTTTTATATTTATTTGTATTTTTTTTTTAATTTTCATTTATATTTTTTAATTTTGATTTTTTTGAGATTTTGACCTTCGCAGGTCTTAAAATCTTTTCTTTTATATAATAACCTTTAGTTATTTCTTCTAATATCGTATTTTCTGGGAGATCATCTCTACCCTCTTCAATTATTATAGCTTCGTGCTTATATGGATCAAATTTCTCACCTTCTGAATCCATCGGTTTCACTCCCTCCTCCGCTAATAGCTTTTCAAAATTCTTAATTATCAATTCAAATCCATTCTTAATGCCATCCATGTTTTCAAGCGTTTTAAGCAAGTTCAAAGCTCGCACTAAATCATCATAATGATCTATTAACTTCTTTAGTATTACATCCATGACATATGACTTGTATCTACTGTTCTCTTGTTCTGAACGCTTCTTATAATTTTCAAAATCAGCGCGTACTCGTAAAAGTGAATTCAAATATTTTTCCTTCTCTTCCAATAATTCCTTATATTTACGACCATCATCTTTCATGTCATCAAGTTCTTTGAGTAAACGGTCATTTTGAGTCTTAATCTTTTTATGTTCTTCCACTAACGCTTCATACTTTTCTGCTTTCGCTTTAAGAACCTCATAATCACTTCGTTTAATCGAAATCTGATTTGATACACCACGTGAAACATCACGATTATTCATAAATCTATCAAAATATTCTTCAAATGCCATAGTTCTCCCATCTCCCATTTCATTTTCAAACATATACGTCATTTTTTAATTTTTTGAGTTTTAAACCCCATTTTTTTGTATGTAATCTTTTGTTGTCAATGAAAAGTTTACATACTTTAATATAACAATATTAATTTGCCTATTTAAAGGTTACGTTTTTGAAAAATAAATGAAACCAAGCTGGAAGTATGGTTAAAGTGGTTAAAATGGGGATTCTATTTTTTTAAAAATAAGCAAATTATGACTATTTTGTTTAAGTTTATAAATTACGAATGTACATAGGAGTATTCAAAACTGTTGAAATGGAATCATATTATTGATTTTTTTTTTTTTGAGAAATTAAGAAAAATATGTAATAGATTGATATAAACAATTCTGGTAACCAATTTTTAAGAACGATAACAACAAACAAAGCTCCAATTACAGCAGATAAGAAAAATAAGGACTCATGGATGAATTCAAATGGTATTCCTTTAAAATTAAAAAATAGCAGAAATACAATTCGAAAGATGTTTAATATGTAAATACCTACAACCGTAACTATTAAAGTTTTTATTTTTCTCCATATAAAATTTCTTTTATTTAAAGATTCTTTTGATGATGGTATAAACAGAATGATTCCAATCATAATGCTAAAAATATGAGCTGCGATACAATTTGTACTAATAGCATAGCTTCCCTCAAAAGGGTGGTTAGGTATAAAAATAGTAGGAAATATATTGTGATCAGTATAGATAATTACTTCTGAATTTAGATTAAAAAATGAATTTAGGAAAAAGGATATCTGCATAGATGTAAGTTCATATATCCAATAATTAAATCTAAGTTTTAGAAAATAATAAATGAAAATAGTCAATAATGGACTACCAATAATTAAATAAACAAATTGAAGATTTGAAAATTTGTATATTTTTTCATTCAATTGGAGTATTGGTCTAGGAGGGTACAACTTTTTATTTTGGTTTTCTTTCATTTTTTCGTCATATAGCATATTGAAATTCAGTTTAAATTACTGCTATTTAAAAAAAAGGAAATAAAAATAATCTTAGTAATTAATCCTATTTTTTTTTAATAGTTAAATGGTACTTATATATAAGAATTATAGAAAGTGAAATAAATAAGCCAAGAAATAAGAATGGCTCAAAACCAGGAACTTCGACATCTGCAAACGCATTTTCCCAAGAAGTTTTAATATTATCCCCAATTTCTCGAAATATTGATCCAATAAAATTGTTTAACGCATTGCTAATGGCATCTGTTATCCGTTGCCCTAATTCTTCAAGCGCGGGTGAAGAAAAAGAAAATGACCCAACAATACTTGGTAAAGCATATATAACATAGATCGGTATAATAATTGCTAGGAGGAGGATAATACCAAATATAGCGGCACAACCTTTCAATGCTGCATTAGCAAAATCTGAACCTGCCGCTACACCCCATATTAAACCAACGATTATCATAAATAAAATAAAAAATCCTACAAATAACATAAAATAAGTATTTAATGGTAAATGGTAGCCAAACACGAATATAAATGATGCTACTAAATCTACTACAGCGACAATAATAAAAAATGCTAATACTTTATAGCCAGTACTAAGTTCACTTATGTGAAATTTACCTAATTTATCTGAGGGTATAGATGTGGTATCGAATGGATCGCGTAAGCTTTCTTGAGTTTCTCGCGATGGAAATGGCGAGTATGGTGTTAATAAACTACCGCAATGCATGCAGTATTTATGACTTTTTTTAGTTAGCTTCCTGCAATTATTGCAAATTACTTCATCTTCAGACATTAATAATCACATCAATTATTTATTTCAAATAATAAGGATTTCAATTCTATTTTCATTTAAGGATAAACCAATCTTTATTAATTCAATTAAATATAAAAATATTTATGTTGAAACCAAATAATATTAATAATTATTCTAAGTGTAAAGATTTAGGCTTTAAATATCTGGATATCTATTATAATTAGATTAAAACAAAATGGTTTAATGAATATTAGAAAAAGATATAATTTATTAATCAGATTAGTTATTTTTATTGTTTTAATAACAATAATATCATTTATAATTAATCTTATTCTAATTTTACGGATACAACAATTAATATCTCTAAATCAATTAGTTTTAATGGGTTTTTATTTATTTTTAGCATTGTTTGAGCCCATAAAAATTTTAATAATGGTTATATCTGGGATAATTGTGGTAAGAATTAAAATAATTGATAGAAAATTTAAAGTCCCTATAATAACAGCCTTGCTTTTTGGAATTGGTTTTAATATAATTTTTTTAATAAGGTTTTATGGATCTGCCTGTTTTACTCCAGTATATAGTTTCTCATGTATGATATTTATATATATTTCGTTTGTGTTGATTATCATTCAAAATCATGAAAAAATCTGATAAATTCACATGAAAAGAGCAAATCCTAAGAATATTAACCAAATTAAAACCCATAAAATAGATACAGATATATAGATTAAAGAACCAATTCTTGTTTTTTCATTCTCATTTTTGATATTTACAATAATAATTACTAGTATAATACTTAAAAACATTAATTGCGCGGGTTGAATTACACGCCAAAATATTAAGAATATACTTATGATTGAGAATCCAGATGTTGTTTCTATACTTAGGAACCAATTAGAAACCATCATTGAAAAATACTCTGGAAAAATTATATAAGGTATACAGATTACCAAAAAAGGTAAAAAATAAAAAATTAAATCTTTGCCTTTAATTTTCTTTATAAGAATAAAAATAAACGGAATTATAATCAGGATTATTTTAAACGTACAAATAGTAAAAAAAAATCCTGATAAAGGCTTATTATTTTTCTCTAATTGAATATATGATTCATATAAGAAGAGTTGAATTATCCAATTCGTATTATTTAAATACATGTCAGCAAAATATCCAATACCAGAAAATAGGAAGAAAAATAGTAGGTCTCTTCTATTTTTAATTACCTTGCTGATATTAATTGCAATATAAATCGTAGAAATGATCCTTAAAAGATCCCAGATATAAATAGAAATTTCTATAGGTATAATGTAAAACGGGTAAAAGATAAAATACCAAAAATAGAGATATATTGCTTTTTCACTAATAAAAGGATTATCTCCGTAATAATTAATGATCCCGTTATACATTAGATTGTAATTGGTTTTAAAATTTAGATCTCTATTTCTCATTAACAAATCAATAATAAACAATCCTGGGGATTCTTCTTGAAAAAATGAAAAGATAATTCTAAGAGCAACTAGAACTGCAGTGATGAAGATAATGATAAGAATATACATTAAAATGTATGACTCTCTCTTTTCTTTACTGAAAGTCAGTTCATTTGAATTCATGATTACTCTCTAAATCTTTTGTTCTTTAATAGCGGTTTTTAAGTTATTTTTAATCTGTTTATTTTTTTTCAAATAATATTTTATTACTTCTTTGCGTAGGACAAAAAAAATTAAAATTGATACAAGAATATAGATACCGATAGGAATTAGATAATAAATAGTGGTAAAAATCAACGATACTAATCTAAGCACAACAATGAAATGAATAGTCAGTGAGAGAAGGAGTAAGAAAAATATTAGCTTTTTTGAAAGAGAATCTTCTCTTTTCTTAGATATACGATAAACATCAAGGGAGTATATTAAAATTAAAGTAGCTATATTCCAAAAGAAAAAAGGCAAAGCCACTTGACTATCTGCAAAACTAACAAATAAGGTTATAAGCCAACTTAAAAAATAACTTATTGAAATAGTAAATATAGGATAATAAATTTCCTTTTTGTGCTGAATTATTCTTATAATTAACTTGTTTGATCTCATTGATGTAATTAGTGAGTTTACATTTTAAAATTTAGCTTATGACTTTTAAATTATAGCCTTGAGAAAGATTTTTTCTATACATTTTAGAGGTTTTATTAAAAAATAGATTTTGATGTCATTATAATATGGATTATGTAAAATATATAAAAATTAATTGATGAAAATTATGAAATTAAGGAGATAATAACAATCCTAATTTCTGATTATCTTTAAAAAAAAATAGAAAAAAAATGTGTTTTAAGGCAATTTTTTCTTTCGAATAATTATATATACAATTCCGACAAGGATTAAAACACCTGAGATCAACGCAGTTATTGCTATTGTTAAGTTATCAGTTATTTGTTTAATGAAAATCCCTAATAGCGCCCAGACTATTACAAAACTGTAAATATAATCGTTTCGTAATAATAGCATAGCAAAAGTTATGAGCACGGCCACAATTATTACCATAATTGTTAAGATTTCTGCTAATAATCCAAAACTGCTCACTCCAAGAACGACTAAAACTGCAGTGACATTTGCTATTGTTGCAACAGATATCCAACCAAGATATATACTGAATGGTATATGTACAGCAACTTTTTCCATTTTAGAGGCATTTGATTTTCCGATATTTAGTTTAGTATAGATAAGTAATAAAGAGATTAATAGAACTATCATAAAAACTAGAGATAAAGGAACCAATTTATAATGCCATACAATTATCCATAATACGTTAGCTAAACTCCCAATAATAAAGAAATATCCGATATTATCTAAGTATTTCATTTCAATCTTGTTGCTTTTAAAAATATCTCTCATTTGATAAATAGAGAATAGTCCTAAAAAGATATATATGATACTCCAAATTGAAAAAGTAATTCCCGCTGGAACGAATAAGTTTGGGATCGCATCAGATAACTCTTGAGTAGTACCAAGTCCAATTGGCAAGATAACTGCCAGAAAATTAACAATCACTGTGGCAATGAATCCAATAAGATTAAGAATCTGTAGTAATTCTTTTTTTAACATTTTATAATAAAACCTTTTTTTAATAGTTTTTAGATAAATAAGAATTATCTAATAATTTTAATCACTACAAAATATTTATCTATTATAATTGTAAATTATTAAAGAATTTGTAATAACAAAAAGATTAGATAAGATTCTCTTATTCTTAATTTATAAAATAAAGATTATAAATTAACCTGAAGATTTTCAGTTTAAGGTACAATTATGAAATCTTAATTTCTTTTTTCTAAATTTGATATTGATAAATTAATAAGCAATCATAATTATATTCGAAATGAATGGTAAAAATGATAAATTAAAAGAAAAAATTTGGAATATCCGAAATTATATTCAAAAACTCGAGGATATTAAAGATGATATCATTGAATATTTAAATTATCTTAAAGAATTAGATGATTCAACTAGAAACTTGTGGATTTCAGATGTAAAAGAATTTTATTATAATACTTTTTCTGCGTGGGAGATGTTAAGACCAACTAAAGACATAGAATTTAAGAATATTGAGAATTCAAAGGGTTTCTTATATGTTGCGAGAAATTTTTTGTCCAAAATTATTAGTCAACTTAGAATTTTCCAAAATGATAAATCATCTAAACTTATTAAAAAAGCTGAAGAAACTTTTAAGGAGTGTTGGGATGCGTTTTGGTTTGTATTTCAGAGAGTATTAAATGAAAAAGAAATTTTGAAACCAACCGAAAGAGTTATTAAAGTTTCTGATTTAGAGTATCATTTACCATGTTCAGTGTGTAGTAAGAATGCAGTGGAATTTAAGATTGGGTATGGAAGATTTGATAAAAGTGAAGCGTTAGTTTTTAGAGGAATTACACATGAAAGATCGATGAATATTAATCTCGCAAATAATTTATTTAGAATTTTGCAAGAAAAGGATTTATTAGGAGTCCATAATTTTATGAAAAGGCATCATTCATTTGAAGGATTAGATGCTTACTGCCCCGAATGTGATAAAATTTATTGTTGGGAGCATTATAATGCTAGAGAAGAATTTGATGATGGTTTTTATGATTGTACTTATGGGGAATGCCCAAATGGACATAAAAGAATGATAGATGATTAATTAAAACTTAGAAATCACCAATTTTTAATTGAATTTTATTATATAATGAAAAAATTAAAAATTTTACTACCATTAAAATTATGAAATAATATATAATTTAGAGAGTATCAATATGGATTTTTACGAAGTAGTAAAAAAGAGAAGAAGTTATAGAGTATATAAACCAGAAATGCCTGAAAGAGAAAAAATCGAAAGGATTTTAGAAGCAGCGCGTTTAGCACCAACATGGGCAAACTTACAAGGCGTCCATTATATCATAGTACAAAAACCAGATAACATTAAAGCTGTTTGGAAAGCGATCGGACAAGAAGAAAAGTTTATTGAAGCTCCTGTGTTTGTTATTGGCATAATTTCCACAGATGGATCAGGGATAAATAAAAGCGGTGAAAAATATTATGGTGTAGACTTTGGAATTTGTTTTGAGCATTTAATTTTAGCTGCGACAGCTGAAGGGTTAGCGACTTGTTGGATAGGATGGTTTAATGAGGAAGAGGTTAAAAAAGTATTAAAAATCCCTAAAAAGTATAATGTATTGGGATTAACACCGCTAGGTTATCCAATTAAACCGAAAGGTGAAGTTAAAGAAAGAAAGCCTATTGATGAAATAGTTCATTATGAACAATTTTAAATCAATTTTTATTTTATTAAAATATGAGAGTAAGAAAGTGTTTTAGATGTGGAAAGGACTTGGATTATGAAAGTTATGTTAAAAATATTAGTCCTCTAAAGATATCGAACATTTAACCAAAATTTGGAACTGTAATTATATTGAATTTTATTGTTGTCATTGTTATTGCTTTAAAACGAAATATCAACCAAACATCGATGAGGAACAAAAAATTAGATATTTAAAGACAAATTAAGCAATACTATTGATATTTGAATACTTTTTCTTTAAATAGATGTACCTAGAAGATATTTCATGAAAAAAAATTTGGAAGTTTTATGTGAAATAATCTTCGCAGATCATATATTAGGACATTTAGCGAGTCGAATAGGAATGGTTAATGAATTTCAGTTAAGAATGTATTCAACAAATTCAAATGACTTTATAATTTTTAAAGAAAAATACAATTCCCCAATTTTAAGGGCTGATATAAAGGAGATTATTATTCATCGAGACAATACGCAAACACAATTCAATAAAGAAGATTCAAAGATTAGAAAGCATATAAAAGCTCAAAGTACTGGAAAAATTAGTTAAACTATCAAGATATGTATGAGATTTTATAAATCTTTTACATAAAAATTGTTTTTACTTCTTAAGTCTATCAGAATTGCTTCTAAAATTTGTATAATTCTTTCTTTGTATGAAATTTGATTTGGATAATTATAACTAAAACTTTTCCAATAAGGTCTTTTATGTCCAATCTTAAATTTAACCCCTTTCATTGAAGTTCTGTATGAATTACTATCTATTTTTGTTGCAATTTGATCTGCTAATATATACCAATGAAATTTTGTATTAATACTAGCTCCTGTATTCAAAGGAGCCGGAGTTAATCTAGTTTTTAAACTCTCAAATTTAAAATTCCATTTATCAGGGGCTTTTTTAGTTTCAAACCATTTCCCATCATTATAAATCCAATAGTGAGAGCCCCCTACTCTCATACCGGTATAAATTTTTTTATCATATATTTTATATGAATTGTACATCTTTATTTCAAATTTAAAATATTTTGTGAAATATTATGAATCAAAAAAATAGGTTAATATAAATATAAAAAAAGTCTCAAGATTTATTGATAATAAAAAAAATAGAATAAGAGATTATTGACTATTTTATAGCTTTCCATTCATATGGTTTTGGACCAGCAAATATTAAGACCAATGCTGGTATTATTATTGCAAATCCCCCCCATCCATATCCTAACACTTCTACAACTATTCCCCAAAAAAGCATCCATGGGAATCTAATACTTCCAAGTGGTATAACCCAATTATAGAGACCATCCCAATCTTTATTGGCACATTTACTTGAGAAGTAGGCTTTATAATAACAAAAGAGATTAATATTACTAATATTCCAGCTATGATCCACCAAATAGGATATCCTATACCAGCCGTCCCAATACCGTATGGTAAAGATGCAAGGAGCATTAGACTAGGAAGAACTATTAAAATGTCAATAATTCCACTTACAATTCCTATTACCCAAGCCCATTTCCCCAGAGTTGATACCTAAGATGCATATTTCCATTCTTCACTCTTTTTTTTTCCTCAAACCTTAACTTTAAAGAAGTAAAATTAATACTTCTTAGATGTAAAAAAAATTCTTTGACTTATTAAGATTTATAATTTTATTGATAAATTTGAGGAAAAACTAAATATTCTTATTCAAATTGAAAAATTTGTAAAAAAAGTATCAAGATTTTTTTATTTAGATTCAGATTCGAGAATTTCCCCTACATAATAGAGCCCCACGAGATTTCCTCTTCGTTCAAATTTTCTTGAAACCAATAATATAATTACATGTTCATTCTCATCTAACATTTTCTTTTCAACTGCGTTTTTAACAGATTGCTCTATAATTTCTTCAGCATCCATATTGAAGAAATCACTACTGTCAATTTGCATTGCTTGGACGGCCCATACCAAATTTAGTTCTCTAGCTGTTCTTTTATAAGGTGTTATAGCAATAATGGGTAAGGGTGGTCGATACTTAGCGATCATTCTTGCGCCATAACCTCTCCTTGTGATCACTAAAATTTTACCTCTAAAATTTAATGCTTCCATTTCTGAGGCTAGTGAATATATAGCATGTCCTAGAGTTTGTGTGTGAGTTAATCTATCAGAATCATATTCATCTGGAATCCTTTTAGGCATGTTCTCAGTTGCTGTTTTTGCAATTTGATTCATATATTGAACGGCATTAATCGGATATTTCCCAACTGCTGTTTCTGCTGAGAGCATAACAGCATCAGTTCCATCCATAACAGCATTATATACATCATTTGCCTCTGCTCTTGTAGGGATGGGATTAGAGACCATTGATTCAAGCATTTGGGTCGCAACAATAACAGGTTTGCCTTCTCGATTACACTTATATATCATTTCCTTTTGCCATAAAGGTACTTTATCCGGATCGATCTCAACACCTAAATCTCCTCTGGCAACCATGATTCCATCACTTACGTCTAAAATCTGGTCAAAATTGGTTAATGCTATAGGCCGTTCGATTTTTGAAATTAATTTAATTTTGGAATTTCCATAATTTTCAAGAATTCGTTTGACATGTAAAACATCATCTCCTCCCGATACAAATGAGATAGCAACATATTCAGGATCAAGTTTCGCTATGAATTCAAGGTCCTTAACATCTTTTTCAGTAGGGACTTTTTGAGACAATTCTCCAGCAGGGATATTAACCCCTTTTCTATTACTAATCAAACCTCCAGCTAAAACCTCTCCAACAACGTGATCAGCTTCTTTCCTTATGACTTTAATTTTAATAATTCCATCATTAACAAAAAAAATATCTCCAACTCTCATTGACTTAAGAAAACCTTTCAAAGGAATTGAAAATTGTTTTTGATCCCCTTCAATTTCTTTTTCAAAGACATTTACTTCTTGACCTATTCCTAAACTGTAAGCTAGATCTTCTTTAAATTTTCCTACCCTAATTTTCGGTCCTTGAATATCAGCTAAAATTCCCGTGTGTTTAGTATATTCACTTACTTCTCTAATTCTTCCAAATAATTCTCTTTTTTCCTCATGAGTTCCATGTGAGAAATTTAATCTAAAAATATCAACGCCTGTGTTAATTAATTTTTCGAGCATCTCTTTTGAACTCGAAGCTGGACCAAGAGTACTTACAATTTTCACCGTATTTTCTCTAAATGACATTATTTTAACCCATATTTTATTTTAAAACTAATTTGGAATCTAAAATCATAACTATTATGGTGATTAATATAATTATTGTGTTTATGCTTAAAAATTATTCATTTTCTACTAAATTCTTTACTTGTCCCAATTTATGACGAAATTCTTTTCTATAGGATTTCAATTTTTCAATCGAATTGGCATAATCTTTAATGTCTACAATTTCTTTTAGTAATAATAATTGAATCCTAAGAGTTTTTGGAAAGATTGAATATTGAATTAATTTCAAGTCATTTTTGACTGCAAATTCCATTGCAAGTTGGACTAACAAATCAGAACTAGTGTATGCCAGTGAAAGAGCTAAAAAATACCTTAATTTTGGTACTTTAGAATAATTTTTTACTATAAATAAAAAAAAATTTTTATAATTTTCTCTTAAATCGTAAATCTTTTCGACTATTAAAGTTTTAGGAACACTATTGACAATCTCAGAAATTGGAGCATGTTTCCCTCTTACTTTCTTAATGTTTTTAATAAGTTCATTTTGGATGAAGGATTTCAAATCTGTTTGGGATGAATTATGCATTTTTTAAGTTGTTAGTCTGTCTACTTTTAAAATATTAATTCTAAATAATTATACATTATAAAAATTATAACTTCAATATAAATCCTTAATAACAAATTCCAAATCAAGGTCTTTAAGAGTTTCTTTTAATGGATATCCATTCTCAGGATTCCAACCCATTTCACTGCAGTATCCTTTATAGAAATCTTCATACTCAATGGATGTACCTTTTGTCGGACCCCTTTTATCTGGAGGGTGACCAGTAACTCTGCCAGGAAGTTTATTACCCGCAATATCTATCCCTTCACGTAACGTGAATGCTTGACGTAGAGTTTGAATCCTAAGTCCAATTTTTATCAACTCATCTATATTTAAATCCCAACCAGTAAAATTGTTAATCAGATCGATAAGTGGATAGGAACCAAACAAAGTTGAAAACATACATAAACCAGCACTATTTATAACTTGATGAATAGAGGTAACTAACATTTGCCCGATTTGTTTTTTTTTCTCATTCTTTTTCCATCCTTTTGGTAGTTTAAAACCCTTTTGAAATTTATTAATAGGGCCGATATCAACAAAATCAATACTTGCAGCAGTATGTCTTCCTGGTGTGGGATCATAATTATATGTGAATGCTAAGGAAGGAAACACTCTTGGATTATGCATTGCGATTTCTGAACCTAGAGATGTAATAGCATATCTTGCAGACTGCTTTCCAATTTTTTCTGCAGCAATCTTACTTCCATCAGCTAAAACATCTCCAATTCCTTCCCTATTAATTATCTTTTTTACCATTTCAACAATAGCTTTTGAGTTTCCCCAAGTTAATTTTAAACCGTCAGTATCTTCTTCAGTTAAAATTCCATTTTCGAAGCACTCCATAGCAAACGCAATAGTTGCACCAGTAGATATTGTATCTATTGCGGCTCTATTGCATAATTCATTTATCTCAAAAATTGAGAGTAAATCATGATTAAGTAAAAGAGCGCCAAATGAGCAACAAGTTTCATATTCTGGAATATAAGTTTCGTCTAAATTTATTTCTGGAACTTTTAGAATTCCACCACATTGAACTGGACAACTAAAACATCCATATTCTCTGATCTTGTATTTTTGAATCTCTAGTGCTGACAAACTTTTAGATATTTTATATGGAAAATCATACATCCCAATTCCATTCCAGTTTTTAATCGGAGAATCGTTTGATTCTGCAGAAATTGTGTTTCCAACACTAGTTCCAAAAGACTTGTAGATTTCTCTTATCATTTTAGGAGGTCCCGCAAACCCTACTCTAAATCTACGAATAGTTTTAGCTAACCGAGGGACATTTTTTAAGATTGATCTTATTAATTTATTAGGTGCCTCTTGTGTTCCGCTTTCATTATAGAATTTAACTAATTCTAAAAACTTTTCTCGATTATAGTGTGAAATTTTCTTATTTCCCTTTAAAACAAGTGCTTTTAATTTTTTTGAACCCATTATAGCCCCTAATCCCGCTCTAGCGGCAATTCTTCCCTTATCATTAGCAATTCCAGAAATATAGGATATTTTCTCACCAGCTTGTCCAATTCCTGCAACCTTAATAAATTTACCATATTTTTTCTTCATTTTTGACTCTGTTTCGATTATATCTAAACCCCAAATCTCTGAAGCATCCAAAATTTCCTTTTCATCTTCAATTATCGAAATATATTTAGGTGTATTTGCAATACCTTTAATTATAATTGCATCATATCCACATTTCTTTATCTCAGGGCCAAATGTTCCTCCACTATTAGAATCCCCCCAAGTCCTTGTTAAAGGAGATTTCCCTGCTACCATATACCTTCCTGAAAATGGTGCTGCAGTTCCCGTTAATAATCCCGGAAAAAAACCAAAAACAGATTCAGCGCTTAATGGATCAATTTCAGCGGGCATATTTTCATAAATCAATTTTACACCTAATCCATATCCTCCAAGATATTGACGATAAATCTCTTCGGTTAATGATTCTTCCTTAAAATTCTCTTCTGTAAGATCAACCCATAAAACTTTTCCAAAAAAACCGGTTCTCATAGTCATCTTTTAGATTTCTTTTAAATTTTAATAGAATCAGATTTAAAAAAGTTATCGAAAAAAGTTTTCATATTTATACTATTTTGTCATTCATATTGAAAAATCCGAGTTAAAATTTATTTTTATTAAAAGATCGAATGGAGATATAAGTCTTATTAATAACAAGTTCATAGCTAGTGTTAAGGGATTAATTTTGCTTTAATTAGTATTAAAGAAACATTTAAATATACAATTTATTATATAATAGATGGTACCAATTAACGCGATCATTCAGAAATAACCCTTTATTTGTTATTTCAGAACAATTTCAGCATTCTAAATGGTTTATAATGTATATATTATACTTAAATTAAAATTGAATAAAAATCTGTAATAATTAGAAAAATGGCTATGTCATTACTCCCAACAATAAAAAATAATCAGATTTCAATACAAAAGTTTATTGATTGGGATAAATTCGAGAGTGTTTTTTATAATAATTTTTACTTAGATAACTATAAAATCGTAATCAAGATGCCTCTTGTTCCCAGAAAGGAACCAAAAGACGAAATTAAAATAAAAAAGTTTAATCTTGAAAAGTACACATTCCTTATTTCTTATGACTGAATTTTAATGAGTAATTGTAGAAGATTCATTCCTCCTTAATACTTTTGCTTTTATCTCTAATAAGATTATTCCAACAAGAAAAGCAAATGTAATTATCATCTTCTAATAACACTAAGTCTTTTATTGAACGAATCATTCCGCAATTAAAACATCTTTTCAGCATAATAAATTATAATTCTCCCTTTCTTTAATATAATGTTAAAATTGAGTTATTTTATTGACAGAATTTATTATTAGGGTCTAAATTGACATAATACAAAAAAATATAAAGAAAAATTGTTGAAGGAAGCTGAGAAAAAAATGAGAGCCCAATCAATTAAGATAAGAGCTTTAGTAAACAAAAATCTATTAAAATCCTATAATATACCTGATGGCTGGTCAAAATTATTTAAAGATCCAAAAATATTTTTTAGAGAGATGTTAGAGAATATTCGAATTTTGGACGAAATTGAAATCTCACTGATAGTTTCTGATAAAGGAGCGATACTCTTTTTAAGTAAAGATGGTGAAATTGATTATAGCCAATGTTTAATTGATAATCATGAAGTATTTATAAACTGGATTAAAGAGTTATTTGAATGGTATTGGATAAAAGGTAAAAGTTTACGACATTTTATTCGGAAAGAAATGCAAGTAAATCAATAAAAATAACTATAAATATTCAAAAATCCCAAATTTGTAATATATTATAGTAAAAATAATAGACTGTATAAAATGGTTTTCCCACGAGACAAGCTAATTAGAATTTTACCTTCTATTCTTTATATTGGACTCTGTGCTTTTATATTACTACTGGATTTTAATATATGGATTGAAGGATCTGTTGAATATCCTAGATTTTATATAATGCCAATAGTTTATTCCTTGATTTTATTTATAATTTTAGTAATTCTGCTAAAATACATTAAGTCTAGAAAGGATTTAGTTGAGTTATCTTCTAAAATCAGTTATAACAACACCTGGATATTGTTTGTAACTTATTTAGCAATAATTTGGTTTCCAAGACAATTTATGATTTGGAAGTTTGGGGTAACTTTTGAAAAAATACCTCTTTTATATCTGATAGTGACTCAGATTGTACTTCTTGAGGGTATTGTGTTAACAGAATATGGATTAAAAAGAGAGTACCTTATAAAAAATATTATTCTTGGTTGTTTAATCGCGTTAATCGATATTTCAATAATGACAGTATTTAATATATTAATTCCTATATTTATTGAAGGCTCAACTATTCTTTCAAGTCTGGAATTATTTGATACTACTCAATTCATCACTTTTCCATGGCAACTTATAGCAGTTGGTATTAGCGAAGAACTTTTCTTTAGAGGGTATTTTTTTACGAAATTTAGAAAATCTGGAAAATCTTTTTGGCATAGTGCGGTTATTACATCTTTTGGATTTATGATCTTTCATATTCCATGGCTAATCAGTATTAATTTTACGTTAAATTTATATATACCATATGTAATATGGAGAGTTATAAACACATTTCCTTTTGGGTTAATTTGTTGTGCACTTTATGAAAAAACGAATAGTCTAACAGCTCCAATTATATATCATGGATTTAGCAATTCATTATTTTCTTTCATAGTGATTAATATTGGCCCAAATTTTTTAGTAGAGCTAATTCTATGTTGTATTGCATTTCTTGTTCTTCTAACAATTGCCTTATTAGTACCTAAGGTATGTAGACTTTTCAAATTTGACCATTTATTTAAAATAAAAGATACTAATTTCTAATTAAAAGAGCGATAAAAAAGTGTTAAAACAGAAAATAGTAATAATAGGAGCAGGATCACTTCAATTTGGATTAGGAACGGTAGGATCTATATTGAATAGTGAAATTTTACAAGGTTCTATAATTTCCTTGCATGATATTAATGCTAAAAAACTTGATATAGCATACGGAGTATGCCAATCTGCCATATGTGAAAAAAATTTAGATTTCACTTTAGAATCTACTACAAAACGAGAAGATGCATTAAAGAATGCTAATTTCATAATTAATTCTATTGAAGTTCCTCCCAGATTTGAATTATTGGATATGGATTATCGAGTACCTCAACAATTTGGTAATAAACAAATTACCGGAGAGAATGGCGGTCCAGGGGGTTTATTTCATTCACTTAGAGTAATACCACCAATATTAGATATCTGTGAAGATATTAGAAATATCTGCCCTAATGCTTTGATTATTAATTATTCTAATCCGATGAGTATAATTTGTCTAGCAATTAGAAGAAAATATCCTTCGTTAAAATTTGTTGGGCTTTGTCATGAATTCCAGCATTTCTACCCAATACTTAATAAGATTCTTAACACACCAATTTCAAATTTAGAAATTAAAGCAGGAGGATTTAATCATTTTGGTATTATACTAAATATCAATTATAAAGATACAGGTAAAGATGCATACCCTGATATCCGGAAAAATGGCCCAAAAATACTTAAATCTATAGAGTATGGTCCTTATCTCGATGATGGATATGATTTAATTTCTTTTATATTAGAAACATATGGGTATTTACCATATACACCAGATTCACATTATGGGGAATATATTCATTGGGCATGGGAAAAAGCGGATATTTCTGCAGTACGTAGATTTATTAGAAACTATGAAGCAGTTCTAAATAAGAATTCGAAAAGATTGATGAAGCACATAGAAAAAGGAAAAGGATCAAAATTTGTGCAACCTGATGATGAGAGCGCTATACCTATTATTGAAGGGATTATATGTGATGCTAACTATGAGGAGCCTTCGGTGAACGTCCCAAATGATAGGATCATAACTAATTTACCCAGTGATCTTATTGTAGAATGTCCAGCAATAATAAATAAAGAAGGGATTCACGGTATAATGCTAGGTGAATACCCTAAAGGTCTTTTAGCATTTTTAAGGACACAAGCTTCAGTTCAAGAATTGATAGTTGAAGCTATACTTACAAAATCAAAAGATATTGCATTACAAGCATTACTTGCTAACCCTATTATAGAAACAACTTGGCAGGCAAAAAAAATTTTGGAAGAAATGTTAGAATTGCAAAAAAAATACCTTCAAATAGAGTTAGAATAAGATCAACCAAAACTTTACTTATTCTTTATTTCTTAACTTTTTTGTTTAGTTTTTTCTTCTAGAATTTTGCCATAAAGATCATCCATAGTTGGAAGAGGAATATACTGTTCTTCCTTTTTTTGGAGTATTATAGCTTCAGAAGGACATATAGCAACACAATTTCCGCAACCGATACATCTCTTTCTTTCTATTGAGGAGATATCACCTGTTTGGGTAATTGCTTTCATCTGGCATCGGTCTATACATGTGCCGCATCCAGTGCATAAATCAGGATCTACTTCGGCAAAATAATTGGATATTACATAATTAGCTGGATCAGGTAATTTCGCTAATTTCCCTATTCCTCCATCGCAGCAATAGCAACAACTACATATAAAGTCTATATTTTGAGCATTGTTTGGTCGAAAAACCAGACCCTCTTCTTGATTTTGGTGTAATAAGTCAAGAGTTTCTTCCCTACTAATTTGAATACCCCATCCATGATCAATATATTGTTGAGCCATATCTCCAATTCCTAGGCAATTATCCTTATGATTAGTCATTTTGCATGGATCACCTTGGATTTCCATATCTTGACGGCAGACACAATTAACTTTTACAAAAGGACCTTGACTTTCTTCTATAATTTTTTTTACATTATCAAAAGGGGTGATAAAGTTTTCCGGTACAACATTAATATCAACTGGAATAATACGCATCTGATCATAATTTGTAGGGTTAGCTTTTGCGCCCCAAATTTCACCAATATATTCATTTAAGGCATTTAAAAAGTCTTTTGTAAGTTTATTAACTTGGAATTCATATATACCGATAATTAATGCTGCGGTGCCGTAAAATTTCCTTTTTCCCTCTCTTTTAGACATGATGGACCCTTTTTTTGCCATGTTATCTAAAATTTGTTCTAATTCTTCTAAAGTTATTCCTGTATTTTTGATTCGTTTATAAATTTGATCTAATGGCTCAATATCTCTATACCATCCAAATTTTAAAAATGTAGCGATTTTTGCTTCTTCAGGAGTAAAAAGGTGTTTTAGAACTCGGATATCTGAACCAGATTCAGCGCGAGGGAATCCAATTGGCATTTGATCAAGATGTTCCTGCAATTTTCTATAAATCTCATCTTCAGTCAATATTTATAACTCACCTTTTAATACTTTTTTCTTTTAAATTGATTTTTCTTTGCATGATTTTATCAAATAATTCATCCATTGATGGAAAAGGGGTAAATTGTCTTTCCCTTTTTAGCATCCTAATAGCTTCTGAAGGACATTTAGCAGCACAATTTCCACATCCTATACAGCGTTTTCTTTTTATTGAAGAAATATCATCTTTAAGCTTTATTGCTTTCATGGGACATATCTCTACACATGTCCCACAACCAGTGCATAAATCTGAATCCACTTCTGCATAAAAATTTGCTATTACTACGTCAGCGGGATTAGGCAATAATTTATATTTCGATAGGTTTTCACAACAGCAGCTACAACAACTACAAAGGAATGAAAAAGTTTGTGAATTGTCTGGTTGCAATACAAGTCCTTCTTCTTGGTTTTTCTGCAAAATCTCGAAAGCTTCTTCTTTAGTTATCGATCGTCCCCTCCCTTGATCAATAGTTAATTGAGCAATTACACCCGATGCCATACAAACTTCTCTTCTATCAGTAACTTTGCATGGATCTCCTAAGATATCTTTTAGTTGCCTGCACACACAATTCATTATTGCGAAGGGACCTTCTGATGATTCAAGAACTTTAGTAATATTGTCATAATTACTAACATTATGTTCGAGTTCTATACTTTTTTCAACTGGAATCGTACGTATTTGAGCAGCTTTCACCTTAAATGCTTCTGGTAAATATCCTTGGACATAATAATCTTCAAAATCTTTAATAAATTCCTTCGTAAGGTTATTAACTTGAAATTCGAACATACCCACCGCAAGAAGAGCATTTCCATAATATTTTTTTCCTCCCTCTTTTTTACTCATTATTGAGCCATTTGAAACCATCTTATCTAAGATCATTTCTAACTCATTAAGGGCGATTCCAGTTTCTTTTGCTCGCTCAAAAATAATATCTAATGGTTCTAAATCTCTATCCCATCCAAATCTTAAAAATCTAGCAATTTTTGCCTCATCGGGCGTAAAAAGATGTTTTAGTAAACGTATATCTGCACCCGATTTAACAGCGGGGAATCCAATTGGCATTTGATCAAGATGTTCCTGTAATTTTCTATAAATGTCAGAATCTTCACTTAAACTTTTAGTAGCCATATTTTATTCAGTTTAATATTATTTAATTTACAAATAATTTATTGTATGTAAGTCTATTGTTAAATATTTTTTAATCTAATCATCTCTATTTATTATATGTTCTGGATATGGTTTAATATTTTTCAGTGATTTACGTAGAAATAAGGGATACAATCTCAATTCCTCTAACTGATTAAGATTAACCCATTTAAAAATTAGTTCAAGTTCTTTTCCATAGCGTTTATCACTTTCAAACCCCATCTCAGTTTCTCTTCCATAAAAAGTATCATTTTCAAAAACCTGTTTGGAATCTGGAGGAAATTCCATGAGATAAAAAATAGATATTTCATGAAAATCATTACCCTCAAAATAAAAGAAATTCTCTACAAAATAAAGAGGCTTAATTACCTTTATTTCTATACCAATTTCTTCTTTCATCTCTCTTATAAGTGCATCTTTAGAAAGTTCTAAAATTTCACATCGTCCTCCGGGTAATGACCAGAAATCATCAATGATACTCCTATGTACAAGTACTTTATTATTATAAATAGCTACCCCCGCAACCCTGTAAACAAAAACTTTGCCATCTTTTTCAAAAGTTATCATTTGGATACCTAAGTTTTCTACCATTAATAAACTTAAATTATTTTGCTTGAATTTTAAGTATGTTAAGTCTCAAAATAAGAAAAAATAAAAGTTATTATTAGATAGTTAATCTCTGAAACCATAATATGCGTTGATAAGTAATAATAAAAACCCTACTAGAGTCAAAGAGTAATCACGTAAGTCAAATATTATTAAATCCCATTCAAAAGAAAAACAAATTAATGATATTACTACTATTATAAACATGATAACTGAGAGAATATTTCTTCCTTTTCGTTTCCACCAGTTAATTTCTTCTAATATTAGTTTTTCTATAATTTCAACTTCTGAGAGGGAAGCATCCATATTGGCAATTCGATTCTTCATTCTTTTCTTTTCTCTAGAATTTGCAATAGACCTAAAAGAGGCACCAATGATAAACAATATGATTATTATTAATAGATCAAATATAGTGTTGGTAGCTTCAAAGGTAACCTGTCGTCCAAAATAAATAGCAAGTAGAGTTATGATCAAAATTAATACTAAAAGAAATCTAACAGAATATCTAGGTAAGTATAAAGGCATTTTCTCCTTTCTTGAATCTTGGATATATAAATCAGGTCTTTCCATTTCTTCGACAATACATTTTATTTTTTCGTGCTCACTTCTTCTTGCCTCAAAGTAGAATGCAACAACAACAAATATCACATTTACTATCAAACCAGGGATATCTTTACCACTTAAAATGTACCCAAATGGAAACGCGACCAGTAGTAAGGCGCTAAGACCTCGAATAGTTCCTCGTGGCATACCAAGTGGATGTCCTTCGACTTTACCGCCTTGGCTAAAGCGATTAACTAATACCCAAATACCAAAAATTGCAAGTAAAATAAAGGATATCATTATTTTTTTTCGCTCTTTTTTTTCTATTCAAATAGATTTTGAATAGATTTTTTTCTATTTTATGAATTATTTGATTTTAAGTTTTTTAAGACTTTGGTAATTATTTATTAGAAGCTCTATAGAAATATATATATCCTAATTCAATATATTTGAATATAATCATATAAAAGTAATTCTAGTATGAGCCTCGATAAACTTTCTTCTTTTACCGAAAATGAAGATGTTACTTTTTTCTAGAGTTTAGAATCTCTGCGCGATCAGCTAAAATAGTTTTTATATTTTCTCTATCCATAGGAAACCATTTCATTGCTAAAATCCAGAGTATTACTCCGGGCAGAATACATAAACAAACAATTAAGACTGTTATTTGATAATTTGTACTTGTAAAAGCTAACATAATTCCGCATAATAAGGGGCCAATACCGCGCCCAAATTGTTCTAAAAATTGGTTCCAAGAAACTATTTGACCTTGTGCTTCAGGTAGGTTGATCTGTTGTATTACCGGGCTTTGATTCACAATATAAAGTGAAAAGATACTTCTCGAGGTGAAGAATAACGCACCCATCAGCCACATAGTAGGTATTGTCATAATATAGGCAATATTCTTACCCTGTTCTGGGCTTAATGGAACCCAGGGAAAGAAAAAGAAAAGAGCGAAAGTAATTAAACCCCCTATTATAGCAATAACTATAATTGGTAATCTTCTTACTGGGTCTTTTAGAGCTATTTTGTCACTAACTCTGGATAGAAATATTTGTCCCACCAATCCGCCTGTTAATCCAAAAAAAACCATAAAAACTCCTATTGAAAATGGGGCTAAATTATAAGGGGGATTCTGAACATAATTTAAAATTAAAAAATTGAGACTACTCATAAGAATGCAAGTAAAAATTCCTTCAATAAGAGCTACAATATTAGTTCTGCTAAGCATAGTTTTCCGCATCATTTTTTTATCTATCTGAAAATCATACTCAATAGAATCATCTTGAAGTAAATTATATAATTCTTCTTGTTGAGCACCTCTTTTAGGCTCTTCATTGTGGAGTGCAAAAATTAAACCTCCGAGAAGAATAAATATTCCAATACCCCAAAAAAAAATCCTCCAAAGACCAATTTGGACAAGGAATGTAGCTATTAACCAACCTATTATGTTTGTTGTATTAAGTACAATTTGATATACACCAAAAAACCGAGAGCGGTAAGCTCGGGGGACGACATCATTAGATAATGAATTAATAACAGGCCATGAGCCTCCAGCAAAAAAGCCAAAAAGAGCAATGAAAGTAAAAAAATACCACCATGTCTTATCTTCACCACCATAAACAGCAAATCCTAAAAAAAACATTGAAACTCCTCTGAACAGAGAAATAATGATGATAATTTTTTTTCGAGAGTATTTATCAATAAGTCTACCAAAAAGTAGACCCGCAAAAGAACCACTCCAAGATAAAGTTGTATAGAGTATTCCCATTTCCAACGCATGAATATCTGCTGGATCATTCGGCCAAATAATTAGAGCAAGGGGAACCACAAGTACAATCATTGCCCCATATGCTACACTTTGAAATCCATTTAAAATATAAAGGGGCCAAAATATCCTATTGAATGATTTTTTAGAATTTGTTTTTATGCCCTTAGCCATTTTCCTAAGCTTGCATTATTTTATTCCAAAGATGGTATGTAAAATGAGATTTGAAATTTTAATTTATTGAGAAAAGGTTTTGTATATTGTTTTGAGATAAAGTTAAAAATTAGATGAAAAACTAAAATTACATTTTATTTTTTTTTTTCATTAAGATAAAATTTAAAAAATAATACGAAATATTAAAAAAAAGAATTAATAATTAAAAATTGGTAAAAATCGTCAGTTTAATCATATCTCTTGTAAGTAAAAAGTAACCATAAAAATCCTAAGACACCGACGATTGTAGCAACAATTATTAAATAATTGGGCCAATATGCTACATCAAAAGAGCCTCCAACCCATCCAATCATTGTCATAATCCCCGATGCTGCCATTATGCTTAGTACAACCAATCCCATTCCCAATGCATATTCCTCTTCTCTAAACAATCCAATACCGGCGACTAAACACCAGAATCCTAATAACATTGAAATGATAGCTTGCCCCCCAAAAACAGAAAGTACTGCATCGGTAACAGCCCAACTTGGTGTATAAATACCCGCCCAGGCTAAGAATTCCATGATTGCTTTAATAACGAAAATAAGTCCAATTATTATCATCAAAAAGTTTAATAACTCATTTGAATCTTTTTTTTTTTCGCTCATTTTTAATTCAACCTTCTAATTTATAAGATAAATTGAATGTTAAGAATGAATATGTGATGTTATTATATAAATTTAATTAAACACTTATTTGATGAAATTTATTGTATCTAATTTCATTAAGCAATTTTCTAATTAATATACTTAATTTACCTTGAATCAATTGATCTTGCTAATAAATAAGCAATTATGAAAATAAAGAGAGTAATAAGTGAAAGAAACCAGAAGTAAGTATACAGGATATTTATAAAGGTAATACCAATAACAACCGGTATTGCTGTAAGAAGTAGAACATCTTTCCGCTCGATTGGATTACGATCAGCCCATATAAGTAGAATTGTCCACCCTAACATTAAAAATGCTCCCGTTCCCGTTTGATAATTATAAGAGACATCTGTGCTTACATTCTTCAGTGAAACTGAAAATTCAAATATTATTGAAATAATCATATCCAGGAAAACCAAAAAATCAAGAATAGCACCATACCAGAAGGTAAAACGAATAAAAATTAATTTTTTTTCCATATATTTAATTAATTTTCTATTTTTAATTAATCTCAATAATATTTACAAAAAAAAAAGAAGTTGGAATTTAAATAACTGATACCGTAATGGTTATCATTGTAACGATAAAGCTGTTTATTAATGTACTTGAGATTATATTCCCTGTTTTCTTATATATAGCAACATAGACAAAACTCGATAATAAAGTGGTAGGTATGGTAATAGGTAAGTAGACTCCAAAATTAAAAAAACTTCCTAATAAAAAGCTAAAAAGTAGAAGAAATAATATCATGTACAAAATTTGTACGCCAAAAGTAATCATTCCTGATATTATCTGTCCTTTAAGGCCATCCTTGATTTTATTTTGGAGCACTGTTTGGTTTAGTAAGCTGTATATGAGAAAGACAAAGAAACAAATCACAAAGCAAATTGGAATGTATACTAGTTTAGTGAGAGATGGTAGTATAGCAAAATAGTTTAGTCCTATTGATAAATAGATGATTATATACAAAATGGTTGTTAAGATTACTCCTAATAGTATTTGGTTAATGAAAGTCTTTCTACTCTTAAAAGGCCCAATTAAGATGTGTTTTAAAGAAGTGTCAGCTTTCTTCCCAATTCTCCAAAGTAAAATTAAAATTGCAAACATTTGACCGCATAAGAGCATTAAAACATTTCCAGCTGTAAATAAAGGAAAGAAGTATAAAGGCATAAAAATAAGTATTCCAGGTAAGCCAAGGATTAAAGAATATGCAACTGTTCGTAATGCTAAATTAGTTATTGACACATCAGGCAAATCTATTTTTAAAATTGCTTCTTCCTCTCGATTTACTTTTCTAATTTTCAAGATTGATTCGTAAAGAGGATCAATTATTAAAAAAAACAAACCAATACCGCCAAATAATTGAATTATTAGAATAATTACCCTAAGATTTACATAAAAATTCTCGTCGGGTTGTCTTACATCTGGAAATGTACTAATCACCCAATTTCTAGCTTCTCTTATAAAATCTTGATCCCACGCGAGTAATAAATGATTAGTGTTGTCGTCTAGGAAGATCATTGAAGCGTTGTCGTCTTGAAAGCTTCCATAAAGTTTATTTACATCGATATCCTCAGGAGTCATATTGAGTCTTAATGCCATACCGTCTTTTAGTCTTGATACAGTAACTGCCTCGTCAAATCGAGCTTGAATCATGAGGATATTTAAGCTTCGATTAGAACTGGCTTTTATTGAATATTCAGGGTGATAATCTTCTGTGGGCAGCCCCGTTCCAATTCCAATGAAACACTTAAAATCGGTATCTTCTGAAATAATTTGATTTCCTGGGAAGCCCCCCATAGAATAACCTATATATCCAAGATTATTTATGTCGATATCATCTCTAGAATTTAAATACCCTTTAATAGCCCGAACCTCATCAATTATCGCCCCTCGATCGATTTCCCCGAGGCTTTGTCCGTGTCCTCTGAAATCAAACACTACGGCAACAAAACCCGCATTAGCCAATTCAATAGCGTACCCTTTCAATATTTCTTTATTTGCCATGTGCCCATGCCCTATTATAACAGCTTTTTTAGGATTGTTGCCATTATACTTTTGATAATAACTTTCTTGTGGTTCGAAGACATTAAAATAAATCATTACTCCATCTGAAGTATGCGTTGTAAGCCCATAAGTGCTTTTAACACTTAAAGGGACTGTAAAGATTAAAACGGTTCCCAATATAAAAACAGAGAGGAAAACCAAAATCAAAATTATTCTTTTTTTCGTAATAATTCTGCTCATATTGTTTTTCACATTCAGTTTTTGTTAAAATTTAAAAAGTATATATTTTGTTTTGATTTCTCCTTTTATAAATTTAATGAACTACTATGAGTAATTTTTCATCATTTTTACCTTTTCAAATCTCAATATAAGAGAACAAATTTTCTCTTATATTTTTCTCTTGAGATTACATTTCCTGTTTTCTTATATATAGGAACATAGATAAAACTCGATAGTAAAGCGGCAGGTATGATAATAGGTAAGTGTACTCCAAAATTGAAAAAATTAAAAATTGGAAACTTATTTTTCTGCTACAGTCTTAATCTCCCATAATTGCATTATTCAAAAAACCTATCCCTCTTGGGGTTGCTTTCCAACCGCTTTTTGTATTCATTATGTATAATAATTGTTCTAACATTGATAAATGATATATTAGTTGGCCCTCTTCTTCATGAAATGTATTCTTTATTTGTTCAGATGTTTTTATATTTGTTCCTATGAATTTTAATAATTTTCTCCTCGTCTTATTCATCATAGTTCTATAAGCTCGTCTATGATCTTCTTTATGGTCAATTTTTTTAGTTACTCGTAAATATTCTTGCATTTCTTCCTCAGTTAATTGACAATTTTTTATAATTTCCTTCATATCCATATATTTAACACCTAATATTATTTTGATAAATTAATAATAATTAATTAAGGATTATTCATCTTTAGTAGGGATTTTTAATCTTTCAATGTCAAGTTTTCACATTTTTTATTCATATTGTCATTTTTTATTTTTTGCAAATATTTAAATATACAACTTTCTTATTTTTCATTTAAATAATATTGTCAATTATTTAAAAATGCAAATAATAATGAACAATCTTGACTGAAGATTATACCTTAAAACATCGAGCTTTTGTCTTATTGGGCTTAATTAACGAGAAAATGCATGAAGGTGGTTGCCATGCGTATGATATCAATAAAAGGATTGAAGAGAGAGGAATGCGGGATTGGACGAACATAGGAGTTGATTTTTCATTTTCAACAATTTATAGAACTTTAGAAAGGCTTGAAAATGATGAATTAGTAGAAAGTTATGAAGAAGAAATAGATGGTAGGACTCGAAAAATCTATAAGATCAAGAATTATGGATATGAAGTCTTGAGGACTAAAGTTTATGAGGTGTTATATAATTATACAGGAAAAAATGATGAAGACTTCTATGTTGCTTTTTCAATGTTTCCAATTCTAAGTCCCGAAGAGCAAATTGAAGTATTTAACCATTCTTTAGAAATTATAAAGAAACATAGAAAGGAATTAAAAATTATGTTGGATGAAATCCTATCAAATTTTTCAAAAATGCCAATTAACGTAACAGGACTCTTTATACACCCTATTAAAATTCTTAAAACTGATGAGGAATTTTTCAAATTGGTTTTAGACGAAATCACAAAAGTTAGAGGTCAAATCAATCCTAATGATTATGAAGCAAACGAAGTAGAGGAAAAATGAAACATATTGTTAAGAATTTCGTACATAGAAACGGATATCACTGCGAGTCTTCTTCAATGAGAGATCTTTTCGAGTATTATGGATTTCCAATGTCTGAGGCTATGGCATTCGGTCTGGATGGTACCATGGGTTTCGGTTATTTTGATACAGCAGGTCAAATTTCATTTATACCAGATTCTGATATCCCTTTCTTCTTGGGAGGAAAGCAAGGCACCATTGAGCCTAATAGTCTGGCGTGTCGTTTGTTAGGCATTACATTCAGAAAACAATCATTCACAAGTGCAGATAAAGCTTGGGAAGAATCAAAAAGGATGCTAACTCAAAATATACCTCTTATTTTAAAAGTAGATATTGCATATATGCCTTATGAAGGTTTCGATGAAAGACTTGACGAAGCTCATTTTGGTGGGCATGCAATAACATTAGCTGGATATGATGAGGAGAAAGGACTAGCATTTATAGGAGATACCGAATTTGAGGGATTTCAAAAAGTCCCAATTGATATATTGAAGACAGCAAGAAGCTCTACATATGGACCTAAATTTTTACATCCAAGTAATACTCAGTTCTCTATGACTCCTCGCCCCGATGGTAAGCACCCACCTTTAACTGGGGGAGTTAGATTAGCGATTCAACGAGTCGTTAATAATATGCTACGACCCTCGATGAATTATAACGGCATCCAAGGATTAAAGGGATTTGCTAATTCTATCCTCACATGGGAAGATAAATTAAATAAAAGCATAACAAACTCTAAAGGTAATGAAATTTCCTTAGCAAGCCTAATGTTTGAGCTTACTTATGGATATATTGAAACATGGGGTACAGGAGGAGCATCTTTCAGAAAGCTTTATAAATCATTTTTAGAGGAATTATTAACACATCCTGAGCTTAAAGAGGGTACCAGAGCATGGAAAATCAATGAATTCAAGATTCTTGGGGAGTGTATTCCGATAATTGGGGAATCCGCTAAGAATTGGACCCTGATCGCAGAAAGGTTGAAGAATGCTGCAGATAAATATAAAGATGATTGTATAAACCATGTAGATTTTGGGGAGCTACACAATATCGCATTACAAATCCTCTCAAAAGAAGAAGATTTATTTACAAGACTATCAAAAATAAAAAATTAGATCGTGATAAAATGGTAAATAATAATTTAGCTGCGCCTTGTGGTATATATTGCGGTGCTTGCCGTGCATTTCTTCTTAAGAAGAAGGATCAATTGGAGAAGAGAGGGTATAAACAAGGTTGTGATGGTTGCAGAATCAGATTTAAGAAATGTGCATTTATTAGAAGGGATTGTCCAGCCTTATTGAAAAAAGAAATAGATTTTTGTTATGAATGTGATAAATTTCCGTGTCAAAAGCTACAAAAAATTGATTCTCAATATCAAGATAGATATTCCGTGAACATAATTAATAATTTAAAGAGAGTTCAAGAAATCGGAGCCGAGAAGTGGCTTCATGAGCAACAAAAACTCTATACTTGCCCCGAATGTGGAGGTGAGATTTGTGTTCATGATGCTGAATGTTTTGATTGTGGAAATAGAATTAATCCAAATATAAAAAATTAAGAAAAAAAATGTCATATAAGGAACTATATACTGAACGGTTAAGGGAAAAATTCCTTAAATACATGAAGGAGGCGTTTGAATTGCTTCCAGAGATGGAAAAACCGAAAATACTTGATTTAGGTTGTGGATCTGGTCTTCTTACCATCGAGTTTGCGAAATTGTCCAATGGTGATATCATTGCTATAGATATTGACCAAGTGCTTTTAGATCGATTAAACAAAAAAATAAAGGCAAGAAACCTTACAAGTAGAATCCTTACTAAAAGAATGGACCTTTTAAAAAATGATTTTCCAGAAAACTACTTTGATATAGTTTGGGAGGCGGGCGTGGTGCAGATAATTGGTTTTAAGAAAAGCTTCGAAGCATGCCATCGAATCCTAAAGGTTGGAGGGTATTTAGTGCTTGGACAGGCTATCAAAACTATGGATAAAAATCGGGATTTGATAACCAAGTATGGATTCAATCTGATCAAACAATTGAACTGGCCTGAGGGTTGCTGGTGGACGGAATATTATGAACCATTGGATAATAAAATAAAGGAGATTCGTAAAGAAAAAAAAGATCCTCATCTATTCAAAAATATTGAAGCCATTGAAGCTGAAATTAGATGGGTAAAAGCCAATCCTAATGAAAGTGATTGTGCTTATTATATTTTACAAAAAATAAAAACCAAGATATAAAGGAGTAATAAAATGAATGTTATAAAAGTAAGAGGAGCAAGAATACATAATTTAAAGGATATAGATGTCGACATTCCTAAGGGTAAGATGATCCTTATTACGGGTGTATCTGGTTCAGGAAAGTCTAGTTTAGCTTTTGATATTATATTTGACGAAGGGATGAACCGATATCTTCAATCTATTGGCTTCCCACCCAAGTTTGAAGATGAAAAACCCTTTAATATGATTGAAGGATTAAGTCCAACCGTTGCTGTTGAGCAAAGGACTACAAGAGTATTTAACCCTAGATCAACAGTGGGTACAAAAACAGGTATTTATGGTTTAATCCGGATGTTATACGCAACAGAGGGTATCCTTATCTGCCCAATTTGTAAAGAACCAGTAAATCAATCATCTTTAGAATGTGATTCATGTGGGATGATTGTCGAGCGTAAGCAAATTAAACATTTCTCCTTTAATGAGCCTTCTGGGATGTGTTTAGCATGTAAGGGTCGAGGATATGAAATGCACTTTATAGAAGAAATGATTGTTCAAGATTATAATAGGAATTTAATACAGATTACTAAAGCGGGTTCAGGATGCTTTGCAGACCAAATTAGGTTCGTGGAACAACTTCCAAATTTCTTTAATTTTGATATTAAGACTCCTTACAAGGATTTACCACAAGAAATTAAAGATTTATACATTTATGGGAGTAAAGGTAAGAAGTTCAAGTTTTGGTGGGAGTCCAAAACATTTCAAGGGGAATTAGAAAGAGTGTTTGAAGGGATTATCCCCCATATGGAACGCGCGATGACGGAAGGTAAGAGTGCATATAGAAAGAATAAAATCACTAAGGAGTATATGTCAAAGAAAAAGTGTGAAGAATGTCATGGATTTCGCATAAATGAAGAGTCAAGAGATGTTAAAATTGCAGATAGACATATAGGAGAACTTGCCACAATGACAATTGATCAAGTGAAACAATTCTTTGAAAAATTAACCGATAAAGATATTCAAAGTCCACAGGGGAGATCAATGCTAGATAATGTCAAACAGGGCTTAAACCGAATGATAAACGTTGGATTATCTTATTTACATTTACATCGTTCCTTACCTACACTAAGCGGAGGAGAATTACAAAGGCTTTCACTAATGACTCATCTAGATGGAGGATTGGATTCATTGGTTTATATCTTAGATGAACCCAGCATGAGTTTGCACGAGCAAGAGAAAGATTCATTAGTTCATATTTTACAACAATTAAAAGATTTAGGTAATACTGTTATTGTTGTCGAACATGATAAGCATTTTATAGATATGGCAGATGAAATAATTGATATAGGACCAGGTGCAGGTGTTGATGGAGGTAATATTGTATATCAAGGATCACTTGAAGGCATTAAAGAGATTAAGGAATCATATACAGGACAGTTTCTTGCAGGAAATATTTCATTACCAGACAAAGATTCTAGTGTTAATAGAGAAACTGGTGGTGACATAAAATATCTAATACTCAAGAATGCTACTACAAATAATTTGAAAGATGTGACCGTTAAATTTCCTTTGGGTTTGATGGTGGGTATTGCTGGTGTATCTGGTTCTGGAAAAAGCTCTCTTATTTTAGATACTTTAGTTCCCTTATTAAAACCTTACTTTAAAAGAGGGGCAAAAAATCAAAAACAAAAAATGGGAGAAAATGGTGAAGAGGAGGAGGAAAACGGGGGAGATCTGTTAGAGTATTCTGGACAAGTAGAAGGATGGGAAAAGATTGATGGAGTCGTTGTTGTTAATCAAAAACCCATCTCACGTGTTCGTACTTCAACCCCTTGTTCCTTTATAGGAATATGGGATAAGATTCGTAACTTATTTGCAAAGACAGGTGAGGCTAAAAAGCGAGAGTATACCGCTGGACATTTTTCTTATAATTCTGATCGTGGTCGTTGTCCTGCTTGTAAAGGTCAGGGAGTTCAAGATCTTCAAGTCTCTTTCCTTACTAGCTTTGAAATTCCATGTAAGGAGTGCAAGGGACTAAGATATAGACCAGAGATCTTAGAAATTCAATATAAAGGAAAATCTATATCAGATGTACTCGAAATGACTGTCACCGAGGCTGCAGATTTATTTAAATCGCAGGAAAGCATTTCAAGAGTGCTGAAGATATTGGATGATATTGGAATGGGCTATATTGAGCTTGGACAACCAGCTCCTACACTGAGTGGAGGAGAAGCACAGCGAGTAAAATTAGCAAAAGAATTAGGGAAAATCAGAAAGGGTTCATCCCTCTATATTTTAGATGAACCTACTGTTGGATTATCTTTTTATGATGCAATTAAACTAATAGATTTACTTGAAAAATTAGTTCAAGAAGGAAATACTGTGCTTATAATTGAGCATGATCCAGAAATTCTCTCGTATTGTGATTATGTAATCGAGTTAGGACCTGAAGGAGGTCCAAAAGGAGGAGAAATCATCGCAGAGGGCACTCCATATCAAATTAAAATGAATAAAAAGTCCAGAACAGGTCCCTATCTTAATTAAAAAATTCTTTAATAACCATGGAAATTAAAATTCGAGGCGCACAAGAAAATAACCTAAAAGATATTGATGTTAATATCAAGGATGGGCTTACTGTAGTAACAGGTGTTTCTGGATCGGGAAAAACCTCATTAATTTTCGATACATTATATAAAGAAGCTCGCCGCAGATTTTTAGAAGCATTTTCAGTCAATAAAGAAGAGATGAAACTGAACCCTGCGAATGTAAAGTCAATTACTGGTTTAGGACCTACAATAGCACTTGGTCAGAATGTTCTTAACCGAAATCCCAATTCCATCTTAGCATCTGCAATAGGTCTCATTCCTCTATTAAAAATACTATACGCTAGATTTGGCGATAGAACATGTTCTGTATGCCGTTCTAAATTGTCTGTTTTAAGAGAAGATGAGATAATCGCAAAAATTGATGGATTAAGAAATATTGAGACAATAAAAATTTCGGCTCTTTTAGTAAGAAAATTAAAAGGGAGTCATCAAACCTTAATTGGGCTTTTAAAAAAGAAATTCAGCCTTGAAGCAATTTTGGTGGACGGAAAACCCGTAATTTCAAATTTAAATCCCAGAAAACCTCATGATATTCAAATTCAAATAGGTCAGGTGACCACAAGCACCAATATTAATGAGATCCGAGATATAGTTAAAACTATCTCTTCATTAGGGGCAAATTCGTTAATAATTAAAGGAAAGTCAGTGAATTCTCTTATTTCTCGAGTTCCTGCATGTGTTGAATGTGGCACTTGGTTTGGAGAGCTTGAACCAACACATTTTAAGAAAAATTGTCCCCATTGTAAGGGAAGAGGGTGTATACAATGTAATGAAACTGGATATCACCCACTCGCATCTAATGTTACGTGGGAGGGGATGTTATTTCCCGAGATATTAACAAAATCAGTGGGGGAACTAGTCACTTATTTCTCTAAAGAAGAATTTTCGATTACAATTAGACTATTACAAGAAATTAAGAGACGTTTAATAGCATTAAATTCTGTAGGGTTAGAATATTTAGAATTAGATCGAGTTTCACCAACATTATCTAGAGGAGAATCTCAAAGAGTTCGACTAGCCATTGCATTGTTAAGTGAATTAGAAGATATTACTCATATCCTTGATGAACCGACAATTGGACAGCATCCAGCTGACGTTGCACGATTATTGCCCTTATTTCAGAACCTTGCTGGTCCAATAATATATATTGAGCATGATCGGCAAGCTGCTATGTATGCAGATAATGTTATTGATATTGGTCCGGGTGCTGGAAGAGAAGGAGGTGAGGTAATATTTACCGGTACTCCTGCAGAGTTATGGAAATCAGAAACGCCCACGGGTAAGTTTTTTAGCTTGAGAGAACGGGTAAAAATTCCCAAACATAGAGTTAAACCTCAATTGTTTTTAACAATAGAGAAAGCGTACAAACATAATTTGAAAAATATTGATGTTAAAATTCCCCTAAACCGTCTAACAGTTATCACGGGTGTGTCTGGCTCTGGAAAAAGTACATTAGTAGAAGATGTTTTGTTTGCTTCATTAAAACAAAAAGAACCTATCGGTTGTAATAGAATTAATGGTCTAAAAGTGAACCCCATAATGGTAGATCAAGGACCTATTGGGAAAAATCCTAGATCAAATCCAGCTACTTATACCAATATTGCCGATGTTATTAGAAAACTCTATGCCAAAGCTACTAAATTTAAAGCTACATATTTTTCATTCAATACTCCAGAAGGTCAATGTCCAACATGTAACGGGATGGGTGCTCTTGAAATTAAGATGAAGTATTTACCCTCTAATTGGATCACCTGTCCAGACTGTAATGGTCAGAGATTTTCAGAAGAGATTCTAGCTGAAAAAGTAAAATTTGAAGATAATGAATATTCTATTGCAGAATTATATGATATACCAATTTCAGATGTTGTAAAGATTTTTGATAAAGAAAAGAGAATGTCTGTTGCAGATACTAATTCTGCAAAGCAAATGTTAAAAGCTCTTAATGATATCGGTTTGGGATATCTTTCTTTAGGTCAACCATCTCCAACATTATCTGGGGGTGAGGCTCAACGAATTAAGTTATCAAAATACCTTGGAAGGAAAACTTTAAAAGATCAATTGATTATTCTTGATGAGCCTTCAACAGGGTTACACTCTCAAGATTTAACAGGTTTATTAACTATTTTAGAGAGATTAATTCATTCTGGAGCCACTATTGTAATTGTGGAACACAATATTGATATAATTAGAGCTGCTGATTGGATTATAGACCTCGGTCAAGGTTCAGGGCCGAAAGGGGGAGAAATAATTTATCAAGGGCCTTTAAGTGAGTTTATAGACGTAGAGGAATCTCTTACAGCTCAAGCTTTGA
Organism: Promethearchaeia archaeon; assembly: GCA_029856155.1. Classification (GTDB taxonomy): domain Archaea; phylum Asgardarchaeota; class Lokiarchaeia; order Sigyniarchaeales; family SOKP01; genus Loki-b32. Next base: position 93,930 of record JAHQWL010000023.1, on the reverse strand, counting down.
AAATAGAAGAAAATATTAACCCTTTAATTGAAAAGGAAAAACAGAAAAGCGAAATTTCAGAAAAAATTGTCATTCACAACGCTCATATTCATAATTTAAAGAATGTAAATGTTGAGATACCAAAAAAGAAATTAACTGTAATTACGGGAGTTTCTGGATCAGGTAAATCCAGTCTGATTATGGATACGCTTGAGACAGAAGCAAGACGAAGATATTTAGAAACCTTGTCAATGTATGAAAGACAAAGCACAAAAGAAAGTACTGAAGCTTTAGTAGAAAATATTAGAGGTTTAGGCATTACGGCATTAATAATTCCAGAAAAAATAATACAAGGCTGGTATTTTAATCTTCGAAATACTATAGGAAGAGTTACTGATATTTTACTTCATTTAGCGAATATTTTTTCATATATGGGGAAAATTCGTTGCCCTAAATGTAATCAATGGATGGAAAGAGAGGAAAAATGGTATTGTATGGAGTGCAATATTTCGATTCCTTTCGCTAATCCAAGGCATTTTATATCAACAAATTACTCTGCAGCATGTCTTAAGTGCCACGGAGTAGGATCATCACAAGTTCCTAATCCAAATAAGTTAATAATTCATCCTGAAAAACCATTATGTAATGGCGCAATGTATTCTCCAGGATTTTTTCCAAAAGGATATTTGTGTAAGCCGTATAATCACGGTTATTATATAGTTCAAGCTCTCGCAACTCGTTATGGTTTTGATCCCTTCTCAACAACTTGGAATGATATGTCAGAAGTAGCAAAAAATGCTTTTCTATTTGGAGATAAAGAACCTTTAGATATAGAATATGAAAACAAAAAAGGACATGTATATAGTAGATTAGATAAATTCCAAGGCTTTTATGAGCACTGGTTAAGAGATTGGGATGTAGGAGGCACATATACAGATAAGGAGATATGTGATGAATGTCATGGAATGAAATTACGCCCTCAATATTTAGCTATCTCACTTTATGGATATAATATTCCTCAGATGTGCGAGATATCGTTGAAGGAACTCTTTGAAATTCTTAAAAATGGAAATGGTGAAGATAATATACCAGAATTTGTGAAAAATAGTTTTAAGATCATTTTAACTCGTTTAGAATTTCTAATCAAAACGGGACTAGGATACATTAATTTAAATCGTGTTGCTGAGAGCCTTTCTGCTGGAGAAGCTCAGAGAGTACGATTAGCTGGATTATTAGGGAGTGATTTAACATCCTTAACTGTTCTACTTGATGAACCCTCAAGGGGTTTACATCCTTCAGAACTGATGGCATTATTAAAAGTTCTAATGGAATTACGTGATAAAGGCAATACAATTATAACAATAGAACATGATCCTCTATTTATGGAATTCGCCAATTATATTATTGATATGGGGCCAGGAGCAGGAGTCAATGGTGGTGAGATCGTAGCTAAAGGAACTTTAGAAGAAATAATTAAATCTAATACTATTACAGGAGACTGGTTATGTGGAAAAAAGAAATTTAAATTATCAAGAAATTCTCGAATACCAAAGAAATGGCTAAAGATTTTTGGAGCAGAGGAAAATAATCTAAAAGGTGAATTAGTAGAGATTCCTCATAATTTATTAATAGGATTATGTGGGGTTTCAGGTTCAGGAAAAAGTACTTTATTAATTGATACATTGGGAAGAGCCTTAGTACCTATAAAGCATACAACTTCAGTATCTCGAGAACCTATTGATCCAGGGAAATATAAAAAGATTGAAGGTACATTATCTCAAACGGTTTTAATAGATCAAACTAAGGCTAAAATTGGAAGTCCTCTTAAATTTCTAGGATTAGAACCTTCAATAATTAAACTATTTGCTGAGAGTGAAGATGCAAGAATTTTAGGATTAGATGAAAAAAAATTAAAAAAAAGATGTTCCGTCTGTAAGGGACGAGGTTATATCAAATTAGATATGAAATTTCTCCCTGACATCATTGAAACTTGCGAAACTTGTAAAGGATCGGGTTATCAAGCTGAAGCTTGGCAAGTACATTTCAGTGGAGTTTCCTTGCCTGATGTGAAAAATTTAACAATTGAGGAAGCACATGAAATATTTAAAGAATATGAAACTATTGCTTTAAAACTACTTTATGCTAAAAAAGTAGGATTAGGATATTTACAATTGAACCAACCTGCTCGCACCCTTTCTGGAGGGGAAGCTCAAAGACTTAAAATCGTAAAGGAACTATCCAAAAAAACAAATAGAAAAACACTTTATATTTTGGATGAACCTACTATTGGACAGCATTTAGAAGATGTGTCTAATTTAATTGATACATTACATTTATTAGTTGATAATGGTAATACTGTAATTGTTATTGAGCACCATCCACACGTATTAGCTTCCTGTGATTGGCTTATAGAATTAGGACCAGGAGCAGGACCAGAAGGAGGGCGTATCATTGCTAAAGGTCCTCCGGAAGAATTAGCAAAAATGAACACCCCCACTGCTCCATATATAAAAAATGTGTTAGAAGGAGGATTATGAGATGACTTGGATTCCACTTTTATTAACTGATCCATCACCCTGTTTACGCTATTTAGTTTTAACCGAATTGTTAAATTTGCCTGAGGATGAAGATGAAGTAAAAGAATTATCTCAAATGAGAGAATCAGATCTGTTTGCTAGAGAATTATTCACGCTCCAAAAATTTAATGGATCATGGGATTCTTTTGGTATAAACCGTTTAACATCTTATGATAATATTCAATTAACATCAATGGCATTGCAGAGACTGGGTTATTTCGGATTTAATTCTTCTCATGGTGTTGTTCAAAAAGCTGCAAATTATATTTTTTCAAAACAACAGAAAGATGGGTCTTGGCCAATGCCGGGTAAGAAACAGCTTACTGATGAAGAGATTGGGTATCAGATGATGCCCATTCAAACTGCTATTCCGCTTTTAGGATTGGTGATGTGTGGGTATTCAACTGATGAAAGGGCGGAGGGAGGATTTGATTGGTTAATGGATCAGCGTTTGGAGGATGGTACGTGGCCTGTTGGTTTATCTGCAGGCAATTATGGAGGGATTGCTGGATATCGCCGTCTTGCTCATTCTAGGTGGGGTTGTCGATCTAATACAACAGCAGTTCTTAGCTGCCTTGCTTATCACCCTAAACGAAAAAGTAGTAATGAAGCTAAACGAGCTCTGGATCTAATTCTTGGAACTAATCTTAAATTAAGAAGTAATCTTGGTTTCACGATAGCACGTCTTCTTGGATTGGAAAAATCTATTGGACAAATAACCTTTATGGCTAAATTTGATATAGCTCATATCTTAAATCTTTGTTGGAGAATAGGTGCGACTCAAGATGATGATAGAGTTTTTGAATTTATCGAATTTGTAAAATCGGAGCAGGGAGAATTTGGATTATGGGATTATATAGCACATCCACAAGCTACACGTTGGTTAACATTTGACTTATTAAGATCACTTACCTATATAAACAAAAACGTGGAATGGATTTCAGAAGAGCCGCGTACTCCTTTTCAATCTTATCCAAAGAAAATGAAAAGATTCTAAAAAGATCTATAAATATTTCACATATTCATACAATATATTTTGAAAAGGTGAAATTATGAAAACTTCCCTCCATCATGCCCATCTCTTTGCTTCGAATCTTGATGAAAGCATTAAATTTTATAAAGATATGTTTGATGCAAAAGTTTTATTTGATTTAAAAATGGCAGGAGCTAGAAATGTAATGATAACAATTGGAACCTCAAAAATTAATTTTTATGATCAACCACCTAAGGACCAAGAGCGTGGAGCGATTCATCATTTAGGGATTGAAACTGACAATTTGGAAGCACTTGTAGCACACATGAAAAAAAAGGGCTTTCAATTTAGAAAAGAAATAAAAAGTTTCGGTCCATTAAGGTATGTGATGGCAGGAGCTCCTGACAATGTGCTTCTAGAACTTTTTGAAGTAGTAAAAGATAAAGTCTCAGAAGATCAGTACAAACAAATCTCATCGTTAATTTCATTATAAATTGATTTAAAAACGTTCTCTCTATTTTTTATCATTCCTTATTCTTTTCATTTATTTGATTTGAGTCTTTATTTGAAAATTCATTTAATAATTTTTGAATTTCAACATCAATCTCTGGATCTAAACTTGGATTTTTGGCAATTCTCTAATAGTAAGAATTTTTTCAAAAGAATTTCAAACTTCTTCTACAAAGACTGTAAACGGAGTAAGAAAAAAATTTATAAGGTTATAATCAATTAATTTTTATAATCATAAATTCTAATAGGATTAGAAAAAATGAAATTTACTCAGAGTCTGCTTATTTCTAATTATAAAATAAGTTTGAGGATTTTATTTCCTTTAGAATTAATGAGTTTGTTATTACTCTTATTATTATAGAGCGCCCTATTCCTTTCTAGAGCGTATTTTTCTTCTTGGAAGTATAAGGGCTATATATTTTAAATAAAATTATAAAAGGTTAAAAACATGGTAAGTAAAAACGATATTGCTGTTTCCGAAATGATGGAAAAAATTAGAGGAGCACTTATCCTCCCTGATAGAGCATATTTTTTTGATACAACGCTCCGTGATGGGGAACAAACTCCAGGTATAAGTTTTACTCATAAAGAAAAGCTATCTATTGCTCAAGCTCTTAATGAGTTGGGAATCGATATTATAGAAGCGGGTTTTCCTATAACATCTCAGGGTGATTTTGAAGCTTGTAGAGATATTGCAAAAATGGGTTTAGATTCTGAAGTGATGGGTTTAGCTAGAACAGCGAAACCTGATATAGATAGAGTTATAGAGGCAGATATGGATAGTATACATCTATTTTGTGCCACTTCAGAACTGCATATGAGAGAAAAACTTCAATTAACTAAAGATGAAGTCATAGAAAGAATAAGAGAAACCGTCTCTTATGCTAAAGAGCATTATTCTACAGTATTATTTTCAGCTGAGGATGCAACTAGATCAGATCTAGACTTTTTAATTAAAGCTAACCTAACTGCCGTTGAAAGTGGAGCCACACGAATTAATATACCTGACACAGTAGGTACTATCTCTCCAGTAGCTTTTGGATATATTATACGGAAGAATTATGAAACTTTACCTAATAATATTCGTATTGCAGTCCATTGTCATAATGATTTTGGTCTTGCTGTTGCAAATACTATTGCTGGGTTCGAAAATGGTGCTTCTGAAGCTCAAACAACAATTTTGGGCTTGGGTGAACGAGCAGGAAATGCATCTTTTGAAGAAACATGTATGTCTCTTTATGCTTTATACCAAATACCTATGAATATTATAACATCAAAAATATTTCCTACAGCTAAATTAGTAGAAAGTTATTGTGGTGGAAAAGTTAGAATTGGACGATTACAACCCCTTATAGGTCAGAATGCATTTGCTCATGAAGCAGGTATTCATGCTCATGCGATGATTCAACATGCACGAACTTATGAACCCATTACACCAGAATTAATAGGAATTCACCGTACTGACAATGTGGAAGCAATTATCAAGCAATCAATAAAACTTGGAAAACATACAGGTGGTCATGCTCTTAGGGCTAAAATTAATGACTTAGGAATTAAACCTAATGAAGAACAATTTACGAAAATAATGGAACATGTAAAGAGTCTTGGTGATAAAGGGCATGAAGTTTCTGAAGAGGATTTTTTAGCCATTGTAAAAGATGTTTTGGGTGAAATACCAAAAGAAGAACAATATGTTACGCTTGAGGAGTTAACTGTTTTAACTGGATCTGTTACACCTACATCAACAGTTCGATTAAATATCAAAAATAATGGAGATATAATAAAAAAAGTAGCATCTGCAACGGGAGTAGGTCCTGTAGATGCTTCTTGTAAAGCAATTGTTAAATGCTTTAAACCGATGAGTAAGATTGTACTTTTAAATTTTCAAATTGATGCTATTACTGGTGGAACTGAAGCATTAGGGCATGTTACCATTGAAATCATGGATGTTGAAAGTAATATGGTAGTTAAAGCTAGTGCGATTCATGAAGATATTGTTCTGTGTTCTGTTTTATCTCTGATAAAAGGACTAAATCTAATTGTTAAGAAAAAAAGCCTATCATTAAAATAATTAATTTCAATAAAAAATAGAGATTTTAAGAATTATGGTTTTAACAATTAGTGAAAAAATCTTAAGAGATCATTGCGATCAAAAGGATCTTTCTGCTGGAGATTTTGTTTTAGTAAATATTGATAAATGTTTGGGTAATGATATAACTGCACCAAAAGCTATAGAAGTTTTCGAAAAAATTATTGAAGGAACTGAAAGAAGTGTTTTTGATCCGAGTAAGATAATATTGACACCAGATCATTTTACACCAAATAAAGATATTGCTTCGGCAATACAGTGTAAAATTTTGAGAGATTTTGCAAATAAGTATCATATTCAACACTATTTTGAGGTAGGAAAAGTAGGAATTGAACATTGTCTTATTCCTGAACAAGGTCTAGTATCTCCGAGTGAATTAATTATTGGTGCTGATTCTCATACTTGTACATATGGTGCATTAGGAGCGTTCTCTACTGGTGTTGGCTCAACTGATTTAGGTGTGACTATGGTTCTCGGAAAATGTTGGCTTCAAGTACCTAAAACCACAAGATTCATATATTCAGGTCAGTTGAATAAATGGGTTTCAGGAAAAGATTTAATTTTATATACAATTGGTCAAATTGGTGTTGATGGGGCAACGTATAAAGTTATGGAGTTTACAGGAGAAATTATTGATAACTTATCTATGGCAAACCGTTTTACTATGTGTAATATGGCTATCGAAGCAGGGGCAAAAACAGGGTTCATTTTTCCAGATAAAATTACAAAACAATATCTTAAAAATGTAGGAATTTCGAAATATAAAACTTATGAAAATGATCATAATGCGAATTATCATAACAGCATTGAGATCGATTGTTCTAAAATTGAACCTCAAATAGCTCTTCCGCACTCACCAAGCAATACAAAACCTATATCTGAAGTACATAATTTACATCTTGAAATTGATCAAGCTGTAATTGGTTCTTGCACTAACGGACGATTGGAGGATTTACGGATAGCGGCAAAAATAATGAAAAATAACAAGATCCACCCTAGTGTGAGATGTATTATCATTCCAGGCACTCCTAATATTCAATTTCATGCTCTTAAAGAAGGATTAATCGAAATTTTTCTTAAAGCGGGAGCGATTGTATCTCCACCCACTTGTGGTCCATGTTTAGGAGGACATATGGGAATCCTTGCTCCTGGTGAAAGAGCGATATCAACGACAAATAGAAATTTTATGGGAAGGATGGGGCATAAGGAAAGTGAAGTTTATTTATCAAACCCTGTAATTGCTGCATCTTCTGCTTTAAAAGGTTTTATTACATCTCCAGAAAGTATATAAAAAATTCAATTTAAAAGGTGAAAAAAATAAAAGGAAAAGTAATTAAATATCCTCAAGAAAATATTAATACCGATTTTATAATTCCTGCTCGATACTTAGTAGATACAGATCCTCAATTTTTAGCAAAACATTGTATGGAAGATTTAGATCCTGAGTTTCATCAGAATAAAAATGATCTTCAAGCAACGATTCTCGTCTCAGGTTCAAATTTCGGTTGTGGATCTAGCCGAGAACAAGCTCCAATCGCATTAAAAGCTTCGGGAATAGAATTAATTATAGCTCCCAGTTTTGCACGAATATTTTTCAGAAATGCAATTAATATCGGACTTCCAATTCTTCAGTTTCCTGATACTAATGCTTTTAATAGTGGAGATCTGTTAGATATTGATTTTGGAAAAGGATCAATAAGAAATATAACTTCTAACCAATCTTATTCTTTTAGTGAGTTTCCAGCCTTTTTACAGAAAATAATTAAACTTCAAGGGCTCGTAAATTTTGCCAAAGAACAAATTGCTAATTCAGAAGAGGAATCATAATGGTAAAAAAAATAGCCATCACTCATGGTGATGGATGTGGATTAGAAGTAGTAGAAGAAGGGATAAAGATTCTAAAGACAATTTCTGAGTATACTGATTTTGATTTTGAATTTAAAAATGCCCCCGCGGGAGGGAATGTATGGAAAAAATGTGGTGAAAGTCTTCCTAAGAAGACATTTGAGATTATTAAAAATTCTGATTCTCTATTATTTGGTGCTATTGGACTTCCTGATTTACCCCCCGGAGTTGTTGAATCTGCAATCTTAAAGATAAGACAGGATTTAGATCTATATGTAAATATAAGACCAATTAAGTTATATGATCATATACGTGATAGATGCCCACTTAAAGAAGAATTTATAGGAAAAGGTATTGATTTCACCATTATTAGAGAAAATACAGAAGGAATATATAAAGGAATAGGAGAAATATCAGAAGATATTGCAGAAAGTGTAATGCGTTATACTAAAAAGGGGTGTGAACGAATTATACGATATGCTTATGAATTTGCGAAGAAAAATGGCCATAAGAAAATAACATCTGTAGATAAAGCAAATGTTATAAAAGCAAGTCAATTTTGGCGCTCGATCTTTCATAGAATTGGAAATGATTATCCTGATATCGAGAAAGAGGATGTCTATATCGATGCTTTTTGTCAATGGCTAATTCGTGCTCCCTATTCTTACGAAACTGTAGTTACAGGCAATATGTTCGGTGATATTACTAGTGATGAAGGCGCCTTTCTTATTGGTAGTTTAGGAATGGCCGCTAGTGGAAATATAAATCCAGGAAATGTGTCTATGTATGAACCTATACATGGTTCGGCTCCTGATATTGCTGGTAAAAATATTGCAAATCCAATAGGTACTATTTTAAGTGTAAAATTAATGATGCAGGAATCATTTAATTCTCCAGAAATTGGAAATTTAATTGAAAAATCTGTGGAAGAGGCTCTTAACGAAGGAAGAACCATAGATATTGAGAATAAAACTTTTAAGACACTAACAACAAGAGAAATGGGGGACCTAATAGTAAAAAAGTTGATAAATCTGCTAAAAAAATAGTTTTTATTTAAATTTAATTATTCCTATAAACATTATAAGGTATATAGAGCCGTCAATTCAAATAATACTAATTTTCAAATATTTTTTTTTAAATTGTTATATTAATGGCACAACTTTGTCACGATGATGTGACAAAGTTTATATACTAGTTAAAATATCATTACAACAAGAAAAAGTTTTATTAAATTTAGGAATCAAATATGAATTCTATGGATAATCAACATTAGATCATTTCTGGGAATATCTTCCAAGAAAAATAGTCTACTATCTATTTAATTATTGATTCCTTTAATAAAATTCAGTTCTTATAATCAAAAAAAGAGGTGGTTTTAAAATTTCAGTCAACGGGGATTTTAGAAATAATAGAGCTATTGTTATAGATAATGGGACCGGAATATCAAAAAATGGATTTGGAGGAGAAGATCAGCCACGTTCAGTGTTTCCTACTGTGATTGGTAAACCAAAATATGGAAACATAATGCCCGATGTAAAGGATTATAGTCGAGAATGGTATATTGGTGAAGAAGCGATGGAATTAAAAGGAATAATGAATTTACAATTTCCTATTGAGCATGGAGTTGTGGAAGATTGGCCAGCAATGGAAAGAATTTGGCATTATACATTTTATACTGATTTAAGAATTGATCCATCTGAGTACCCAATATTATTAACTGAAGCTCCATTGAATCCTCGATCAAATCGAGAAAAACTAGCAGAAATAATGTTCGAAACATTTAATGTTCCGGCGCTTTATATAGCAACTCAAGCAGTATTATCACTTTACGCTTCTGGTCGAACAACAGGATGTGTAATCGATATTGGTGATGGAGTAGCTCATATAGTACCAATATTTGAAGGATTTGCTTTAAGTCATGCAATCCAGAGAATTGATCTTGCTGGAAGGGATGTTACAACATATTTACAGAGATTGTTACGTCAAAATGGATATTCCTTTTATACATCAGCTGAGAAAGAGATTGTAAGAGAAATAAAAGAAAAGCTTTGCTATGTTGCTATTGATCCTGAAAAAGAGATTTTACTTTCAAATAAGGTAGCTGGTATGGCAAAGAATTTCATGCTTCCTGATGGTGAAACTATCACAATAGGGATTGAAAGATTCTTGGCTCCAGAATGCTTATTTAATCCTTCTGTGATTGGTAAAGAATTAGCTCCTCTAGATGATGAAGTGGTAGGAGCAATATCTGAATGTGATGTAGATTTACGCAGAGATCTTTATAGTAATATTGTCCTTTCAGGCGGTTCTACAATGTTTCCCGGAATTAAAGAGCGTTTAACTCGAGAAATAAAAGAACAGGTTGCTGAATCTATAGATGTAAAGATAATCGCTCCTCCAGAAAGAATGTATTCTGTGTGGATAGGAGGATCTATCTTAAGTTCCTTAAAAACATTTCATAGAATGTGGATTACTCGAAGAGAATACAAGGAGATGGGACCCCAAGTTATCCATCGATGCTTTTAAACAGTTTCAACAAAAAATATTTAAAAGTGATGAAAATGATACGAATAAAACTTTTGGATGGTATACCTTGTATCATATTGGATGATGGGATAATTTGGACAGATGAGGAGATAAAAAATGAATCTAAGAGACTAATCATGCCGGAATATTTCACAAAAATTCAAGAATCTAAAGAAAAAAGCTATTATGATAAAGTATTAGATGAAATAAAAAAGAAATTTGGAGAAAAATAATTTTTATTTTTTTTTTAATATACATAAAAAGAGATAATGATTCTACATATGGAAAAAGTAAAGCATGCTCTAAAGAATTTAATAAAGTCTGAATCGAAAACAATATCAGCAGCAATAATTAAAGGAGAAAACGAAATAGAATATTCAACAAAGAATTGGAATATTAGTGGTGATATTAATGAAATTAATTCAGTTTGGAAATCAATGAAACATACTTCTCTTACAATTTCAGATATAAAATATTTAATAATTCAGTGTACTCCTGAAAGATTGGTAGGGATAGATCCTATTAAAAAAGGAGGAATTTTAGGGTTTAAAGACGATGAGAGGAAAATTATTTGTAAGATTGCTCCTGATGGATTGATGCGACTTGGAATGATGGAAGCATCTCGAACTTTAAGTGAATTAAGTACAAAAAAGCCATATATGGATTTAGATACCCAATTAGGAAAAGTAGAAGAATTAAAATGGGCTACTCCAAGAATACTTCTTGATGATACTAATAATTTGCAAGAACTTGGATTACTTAAATTTGGATTGAGTATTGAAGAAGCAAAAGTATATTTAACATTGCTAAGAAAGGGGAATGAAGGGGCAAAAGTAGGTGAGTTAGATGAAGATTTATCTATTAAAAGAACAACTATATATCGTATTATTGATCGCTTAATTAGTAAAGAATGGATAATTAAATTGCCATTATTGCCAAAAAGTGCACAATATTTTGTAGCAAGACCCTTAACAAGCATATTTGATGAAAGAATTCAACAAAAAGAAGAGGAATTAAAGATTTTAAAGAGTTTTCGATATATAATGGGTGAAACTCTTGAGAATGGATGGATAGATATCTCAGAAATAAAGAAAGATTTTCAATTATATAGCGAAAAATCATTTGACTTTAACTCCCTTGGAATAGTAGGAAAAGAAAAGGATTGTGGTCTCATTATTTTTGAATATAATAAAAAAATAAAGGAAGAAGTTATCATCAGAGCAGCATTACAGCTTTCTTCAGAAAAAATGAGAGAACCGATACAACCTGATCTTGATATTAAAGAATTTACGATTCCAGATCTAGAAGATATTAAAATTGAGGATACAAAAATTCAAGATTATTTAGGAATGACAATGTATTTTAAATTTAAAGAAGAAACCGAGACTGGAAATAATGTTGGGTTGGATTGGATTGTGGCGGCTAGGCATGTAGCTGTTCCTATTCAAAATAAAATCTATGTCGTTTGGGGTTCTGAAGAACAATTTCCAATATTATTGAGTATTATCTTAAAACTTTAAAGGTTATTTTTATATTTTTCACAATTCTTTCTTTTTATAGAAATTTTTCATATCCTTTATTTTAATAAATAATAAAGATTAGAAATAAACATGGAAGAATGGTTAAATTCAAAGGGAGAAAGTATACTTAGAGAATTTGGAATTAAAAGTGGACAAAAAATCTTAGATTTTGGATGTGGAACAGGAGTATATTCAATAATTGCTTCGCGAATTATAGGAAATACTGGTAAAATTTATGCTCTTGATTACGATGAAGATCATTTAGAGGAATTATCTATTGAAATTAAGTCTCAAAATATTAAGAATATCGAAATCATAAAGACTTCGAAAAAAATATCGATTCCATTGAAGAACAATTTTATAGACGTTGTGTTAATGTATGATGTGTATCATTTACTCGATAAAGACGATAGAATCAAATTATTAAATGAAATACATCGAGTTTTAAAAGATAAATCCGGATTTTTATCTTATCATGCTACTCATATAGGTTCTTATGGAATTGAATTAAATAAAGTCCAAGAACAGATAAAAAAATCTAGTTTTGAATTTGAAGGAGAATTTAGACGACCAATGTTACATTGGAGTTGGATTGAAGAAGGTATTATTTTTAAATATAAAAAAATAGAATAAAAAAAAATTTATTTTCTTGCGGTAAAAATTCCAAAGCCTGTGATGTTCTCATATATTATATTCTTAAATTTATTTTCTTTGAGTAATTTCTCCCAGTAATCTTTATGCTTAAAAACAAAGCAACACAAGCCACTAAATGCTATTAATTGCCATGATGTTCGGTTCCATTCACTCAAGTAAAGATATCCACCCGGTTTTAAAACTCGATAAAGCTCTTTCATTGCTTTATCTTGACCGTTTTGATCATGTACTTCATGGAGTACTGAAGAAACAATAACGATATCGAAACTATTGTTTTCAAAAGGGATGTCTATAGCAGAACCATTTTTAAACGTAGTTCTTTCTTCTACTTTTTCAACTATAGCATTATTTTGTACGGTATCTAAACTATTTCCTGAAATTGCCATTTTCGAATAAATATCAATTCCAAATAAATGTCCTCCATTTTTTAATGCCTTAGCAATCTTAATTGCTGTTCTTCCAGTTCCACATCCAACATCTAAAATCTGTGGATTACTTATTTTATCTAATGCTTTCATTCTAGCAATTAAATCTATTTTTGGTATTTTTCGCAATAAAAATAGATTCAATACTATCATTCCGATACCTGGCCATAAAAATACCAAAACAACAGCTACTCCTGAAATTATTAGAATTATTTGCGCTATACCGTCTATTAAAAATCCGTAAATAAAAGCAGATAATCCTATTAATCCTATGATAGTGAATCCAATAATTAGATCCTTCACATACCATCCATATTTAGGTTTATCTTCCATCCTTGTTTCCACCTAGATTTTAATAAAGTTATATTGTTGATCCTTCTTTTCAGCCAATTTAAAGAGCCCTTTGGAAGTGATGGAATCTATTATCTCATCTTCATTCATATGATGATCATCAAAAGAAAGTATTGATTTTGATTTTAAAACTCGATGAAATTCTTTTAATATATCATTTTTATGAGGGATGTCATGAAATACATCAAAACAAATTACTTTATCAATATATTCATTATCTAATCCAGTAGCGCAATCTGTTTGAATGGTTTCAATATTAGTACAACCTTTTTTTTCAGCTTTTTTTCTAACTTTTTCCAATGCTAATGGATGAATATCTGCAGCAATAATCTTCCCATTTGGTTCTACTATCTCAACAGCAGCTATTGTATAACTTCCTGAACCGCACCCATAATCTAAAACAATTTCTCCTTGCTTAATATTAGCCTTTATAATTTTTGCTATAGGCGGGTGAAATCTATCACGAATTTTAAAGAAAAATGACATAAACCTAAAATCTATATTTGATTGTTTTTTATTCTTCTTCATTTAAATCACCTTTATTATTATCCTGAATATCCTCAAAACCATCTCCAAATGCTTGAAACAGCTTGATAGCAAAATTTTTTAATTTAGTTGCTTTAGTAAAGCCAAGCCCTTTTTTAATATCTCCAAATACAAGAATAAGATCTCCAGAGTTTATTTTAAAGATCTCTCGAGCTTCCTGGGGAATAACAATCTGACCCCTTTCACCAACTTTAGCAGCACCAAAATAGTATTCGTGTTTTTTTAACTCTTTACTAACAATTTCCACATTTTTAGTTAAACCTAAACCCTTATTTAATTCACCAAAAATATATACATTATCTTTAGCTTCAATTCCAAAAACTTCTCTAGCTTTAAGAGGAATAACAATTTGACCGCGTTCCCCAACCTTTACTGAGCCAAAAAAATATTTGCCTTTTTTATCAGGAAATTCAGTTATTTTAATCACCTTTTAAGATTCATATTGATATGATCATATAAGTATGATCATATTAATATGATCATACGAATCATACTATTTAAATGTATTGATGAAAAGAAAATAAATCATAATTTTGAATTCTATTAGTATATAATTATCGAATATACTACAAAATAGATTAAAGAATGATTCTATTGCGGTTAGTATTCTTCAGAATTGATGAAAAAGCAGACATTTATTTTAAATTTATGATTAATTTCTCCATAATCAAGTTCCAAACTTTTTCTGGAGCTCTTTTTTGTTCGCTAGGTTTGTATTCTTCCATTAAAATGATTCCAACTGATTCTAATTCTCTCAAATGATAATATAATGTAGGTTTTTTCAACTTTTTTTTTATAACATGATTGCATTCTCCTTTACAATACTTCATTTCCTCTGCTACTTTTTCTCTTAACTCATTTAAATGATTAAAGATCTCATCAGAAGATTTTGGATCATCTCTTAAATATTCAATTATTTTCCATCGAATTCCACAGTGTAATGGACGTACGTAATCTTCTATTTCAGAGAGTTCAATTTCTTTCATAACATCTTAATTTTCTAATCTTTATGACTATAATATAAAATAAGAAATATTTAAATAAAAATTTTGATTGGTTAAATTCAATATTTAACTAAATAAATTTTAAATTGAATTATTAAACCTAGTATAATAAAGCAATAAATGGTGAAAAGTGAAAATAAAAGAACAAGAGTGTGATTGTTCACATCCAGAAATTAAGAAGAATCATCCAAACGGTTGTTCTATAAATCAGGTTATTAAGTATCATGGTGATCAATCACTTTCAGAGTTGTTCAAACATATAGAGCTTTTAGATAAGGATGAGTAGCTCTAATTAATCTCTTAATTATTTTTCATTTTATTTCTAAAGGTGATAATTATGAATGCAATAACAGTAAATAACTTATCAAAATATTTTAAAATAGCTAAACAAGGAAAAAAAAGTAGAAAGAGTAAGGAAATTCAAAAGAGTAAAGATAAAACTGTTCAGGCTATAGACAATATTAGTTTTGTAGTAAAAGAAAGAGAAATTTTTGGTTTTTTAGGGCCAAATGGGGCAGGGAAAACCACTACTATTAGATCGTTAACAGGCGTATTAAAACCTACTAAAGGAAGAATTAAGATATTTGGAGAAGATATATGGAACCATCCAATACCAATAAAACAAATAATCGGTAATGTTCCCGAGATGGCAAATGTATATATGGATCTCACTGCCCTTCAAAATTTAACATTCATTGGAGAGTTATATGGAATTCATAAAAAGGAAAATCTAAATCGTGCCGAAATTTTACTTAAGAAGTTTGAACTGTTTGAAAAGCGTCATTTCAAAGCAAAAAAGTATTCCAAAGGAATGAAACAAAGATTATTATTATGTATGGCGTTAATGAATAAACCAAAATTATTATTTCTAGATGAGCCTGTAAGTGGATTAGATATTCAATCTGCTCGTGTAATCAAACAATTAATCAAAGATTATAACAAAAGAGGAATGACTATATTTTTAACGACACATGATATGGGTGTTGCTAATGAGCTCTGTGATAGAATAGCCATAATTAATAATGGACACATTATTAGGTTGGATACCCCCGATAATTTAAAAAAATTAACTCAAGACTATCTCGCAATTGATTGTTATTACGAGAATGCACAACAAATAAAAGGGATTAAAAATCTAATGACCGTTAAAGAAGTGCAAGAAATAAAAGATGGTTATCATATTATTGTGGAAGATGTGAACGATGCATTACATGAAATAGTTAACCATGCTAAATTGAATAACCTAAAAATAACTCAATTAAATACTCACCAGCCAACTTTAGAAGATGCTTTTCTCAAAATTATTGAGGGAGGTGGATAAGATTAACGAAAAAGCTTTTATATTAGAACAATCTAAAATTAAAAAAATAATTACTCAAATAAGAAGATCTTTTGCTATTGCGAAGAAAGATTTCAGAATTTATTATAATAAAGGTCCAGTCGTAATTCAAGGAATATTATTTCCAGTCATCCTTTTTTTTGCTTTTACAATTGGGCGAAATATTGAGCCAATTTATATGATTTCTGGATTAATGGCCATGGTTTTATTTTTAACATCTACATCCATCGGACCTGTTGTATTTCCATGGGAAACGAGACAACAAACTCTTGAAAGATTAATAACATGTCCCATCTCAATCAAAACTGTCTTATTAGGCAGTGTTTGGGGTTCTTCGATTTTTGGAGTATTATTTTCTTTGGTTCCTCTTGTATTAGGGATAATCTTCTTATCCATCCAAGTTTCCATAGATTTATTAATTGTCATTATCGGTATAATTGTAGCAGCTTTTTCTTTTTCGAGTTTTAGTTTGATATTATCAGTACCTCCAACCGATATACCAGCAAATACAATGATTTTAACATTTCTAATTAAATTTCCATTAATATTTATCAGTCCTCTTTTTATGCCAATAAGTTCGACTCCACTAGCTGTTATATCTCCATTAACTTATTTTATTGATATAATTAATACAGGATTAGGAGGAAATAGTTCATTTGGTACTTGTGGATTATTATTCGATTTTACAATTTTATTGCTGTTTGGATTTATTTTTTTATTCCTGTCATTCTTTCTACATGGAAAGACTCTGCAAAAAAGATTTCGGGGATAGACTAAAAATCAAAACTTAAGTTTTTTTTATTTTTAAATGATGAAATTTTTAATTAAATGATAATTTTTCAACTATTATTCAAAGACCTTTATTTCAGGATGTTTTTTTGCTTCTTTAAAGATTGGTCCTTTTGCGATAAATCCGATAGCTAAATGGCTACCCCTTCCAGAAAGCAAATCATCATTTTTATTAATTCCAAAAGCGTGTAAAGTTTTTTCTGGTAGATTTATACTACTATCTTTTTGGATTGCTACCCAACAGTACTTTTTATTTTTAAATTCAATAAACTCTCCCTCAGGTATCCTATAATTAGCTAGTGAAGAGTTTTTATCTATTAGTTCTTTCATGATAGAATTTTCTAAAATCCTCACAGAACTTAATCCAAATCCACCTGAAGTTTTACTACCTGAAAATAAGATTGCGTATTTCTCCAGTTTTAAATTATACTCATTAAAAGCTTCGGGAGGAATGTTAATTTTACCTTGATTTCCTACTCTTGACCATCCAAATAAGTGCTTACCTCCCTTTACAATTTGCGGCATTTGTTCTGCCCTTTTTTAAATTAAGTTTTATTATAAACTAATAGATCAAAAAGATCAGTTTTTAACTCATATTTTCCTTTTAGATCTGATTGATCTAATATTTCTGTTAATTCTTCAGGTGTGTATCCCGCATTTATCGAAGTTTTCCAACCAATTCTCATAAATTTAGGGATAAACCATTTCATTGTATGAAAAATTACTTTTGCTCCTAATCTTATGTCTCGACGACCATCAGAAATACAAAAAATTCCATTTGGTTTAAGAACTCTAAAAATTTCGTTAATAATTTTCACTGGATTTTCCCAATGATGAAGGGTACCATTTCCAAAAACAACATCGAATGTGTTATCTAAAAATTGATACATATTTTCAGCATTTCCGTGAATATAAGAAATTCGATCATCAATACCTTCCTTTCTTATGTTTTTATTAGCTACACGCATCATATCTTTAGAAAGTTCAATTCCAATTATTGTCAGTGAAGGATCTTGTTTTGCCATCATAATTCCAATCCATCCTGGTCCTGGCCCGATCTCTAAAATTTTTGAATTTTCTTTAATATCAAGTTTTTTAAATATAAAATTTATCAAACGCCGATATTCTCCTTCCATTTTTCTGCATGCTTCACTATATTCTTCTGTTGTGAAGTCAATCTGATCTAATATTGCTTCACCTTCAGGGATTCTTTCACATATTTTTTTACTTTTACTCACAATTATCATCTCATTTCAATTTTTAAATTATCTAAATAAACAAAAATAAGAATTCTATTTAAATAAATTCTTATTGTCGTCCTATCTCGACAACATATTTATATAATAAAAAAGGTTAATTAATTATTATATAATTTATGAAAAAGTATGAAAGATAAGGAAAAAGAAATATATATTCAAGATTTACAAGATTTTGGTTTAACTGCTGACGAAGCTACAGTCTATTTAGCACTAGTTGAAAGAGGGCATAATGGTGATATGGTAGGAAGATTAAAATATAATCTTCAAATTGCACGTACAACATTATATGGAATATTAGAAAAACTAAGTGATAAAGGTTGGATTGAGATTTTAGAAATAAGGAAACAACCTCGAAGGATGAAATTTATAGCTAAACCCCCATTGGAAATTTTTAATGAAATAGTAGATAATTTGGAAGTAAAGATTGAGAAACTAAAACAAAAGAGGTTGTATATTGGCGATACTCTAGATAAACTATATCAAGAAAAAAAAGAGTTAACGATTGATACTATTCATCCTGGTTCTCAAAAATACATAGAACCTCTTATTTCAAAGAGGTGGAAAGTTAAATCAGAAGTTATCGAACATTCAGAATCTTTAGGTCGAATAGTATATGATTATGAACTGATAGGTCATAAAGGAACATTTACACAGGAATGTGGTCTCATCATTTTCGAGTATAATCATAAAAGAAATATAGAGAATGATAATAATTTAATTCAAGCTAATTTGAACTTGCTATTGAGTAAGACTGAATATGAGATTAAAAATGAAGGTAAAAATAATGAAATTCCCGACTTTGAAGATGTGAAACTTGAAGAAACTAAATTTAATGGTTTTTTAGGAGCATTAGTTTATATTAAATTTAAAGAAGGTTCAATAGTTAGAAATTTAACTAAAGAAGAATGGGTTTTAATCGGAAAAGAAGCAGCAATTCCAATCAAAAATAAGATATTTTTAATTCATGGAGAGGATAAAAACTTTCAAATTTTAAAAGAAGTCATTATTAATGCTGAAGAATTTCATCATTTAGTATAATATCAATAATTTAGATAAATTAGTACTTTAATTCAACCCAATTTTCTATTTCAAGATAAATTTTTTTCAAATTATTTATTTGTTCCTCATTAGCACTCCAATAACCTCTGTTATTAGCTTGAAGCATATTTTTTATTATGTCCATCATTGCAAACCTGTTATTATCCTTTAAACCTTCTCTCAATTCTTCGTTTTCTATATATTGATTATATGCTTTATCCCAAATCCAGTTATCTACTTCATGAGTTGTAGCAGATAAGCCAAGAAAGTTTTCTACTCTTTCAGCTATTTTTTGACCGCCATGATACTTATGCTTTAATAAACCATTAATCCATTTAGGATTCAAAGAACGCGTTATTGCGCCTTCTTTAATGCTTTCCCTTAAAGTATTTATTTTAATTTCTTTACTAGAAGAATCTGCTATATAAACATTTGCGTATTTTCCATTAATTTGTTTGTATGTACGAGCTAATCCTCCAGTAAACTCATAGTAGTGATCTAAGTCTGTTATTTGATATTCACTCGAATCTCTTATTTGACTCATTAATTTAATTTCATTAATATTTAATCTAAAATTCTTTTCTAATTGTCTTACTTTTTGGTTCTTCATATATGCAAAACTCATATTTTTAAGGTAATCTTCTGCCAATTCTGTCTCATCATCCCACTTTCCAGCTGCTATTATCTCTGTTAAATTTGTATTATATTTTCCTGGAGGTGGACCAAATACACGTGCTTCGACATTCTCTACTCCTTTCTGTTTCAATGTAAACATCGATTTTTTCACATAATTATTTTCAACATCTTCATTTAGCTCTGCTACTAATTCAATTGCTTTATTAATTAATTCTAGATGATAAGGAAATGTATCTCGAAAGATACCACAAATTGTAATAATCACATTGATTCTCGGATGATTCATTTCTTCTAAAGGTATGATTTCTAATTCAGTGGTCCAAATGGATTTATTTTTAATGGATTTAACTCCTAAATAGTTAAAAATTTGCCCAATAGTTTCTCCCCCAGTTTTCATAGTTTCAAAAGCCCAAAGTACTACACTAACAGTTTCGGGCCACTCATTATTATTAGTTTTGTAATTTTGAATTAATTTTTCTGCTATTTCATTTCCTCGTTTTATTGCAGTAGAATTAGGTATTAGTCGTGGATCAAAACCATATGAATTTTTTCCAGTTGGATAAATATGAGGAGAACGGATTGGATCCCCTCCTAATCCTGGCTCAATATATCCTCCTTCCAGAGCATGGATGATATTGTCTAATTCAAGAGAATTTTCAATTCTGTTTTTTAAAGACAATATCCATTTTATTGTTAATTGATTTATTTCTTCACTTATACTATATTCAGATACTAACCTTTGATTTATATCTTCAAAAGACAATTGATTTGCATTACTCTCAAAAAAAGTGTTTAAGTATTTTTTAACCTTTTTTACATCAATTTTTTCTTTGTTCTTAAAATAAGAAAGAAATTCTTCGACATAATCCGGTTTTTCAGTTGAGTGTAATAAAATCATTCGAATTAGATCAAATTTTTGTTGAGAAGAATAAGATTTTCCTAATGTATGAAGCCCCATGGGAATTACAGAAGCTTTATATCTATATAATTTATCTTCCAATTCTGCTATATGTTCGTAATCAATATTCATATTTTTTGCTAAATATTTAATTTCTTTTTCGAGATCATCGATTCTATTGTTCTTTTGGTTTTTAAGGCTAAAAGAAAGGTTTGTATTTTGATATTCAGATATTAATAACTCTAACTGAGCAAATTCTTGATACAATCCCGCGTTTTTGAATGAAGGTCCAGCATGATTAATAATAATCGCATTACTTCTTCTTTTAGCGATAGCTGATTCACTAGTATTTGTAATATGATAATAGTAAATATTTGGTATACTACTAATTAAGTTTAAATTAAAATCATAAATCCAACCAGCACATTCCTTGCCTGGAAGAAATTCTGCAGTCCCATGAGTTCCAAAATGAATTATGGCATCTATATTTAAAATATTTTCTAAATAACGATAAAAAGCGAAATATTGATGATGAGGGGGTAAATTCTTATTATGATATTCATTAGGATCTCCAGATACTTTACTTCTGGAGGGTTGTAGACAAATATATATATTACCAAATTGAATAATGGGTAATTTGAGATGTGAATTGTCTACCATAATCTTACCTGGTGGAGGTCCCCAATATTCAATAATTTCATCTTGGAGATGTGAAGGAAGATTTTTAAAAAATTTAATATAGGTTTGTACAGAGACTTTATGTCCTTTATATTTTTGGATATTCATATATTTTGGTGTATTTACAGCACCAAAATCAATAAACAAATCCATTAAATTCTT
The DNA here is from genome assembly GCA_029856155.1 of Promethearchaeia archaeon. GTDB lineage: Archaea > Asgardarchaeota > Lokiarchaeia > Sigyniarchaeales > SOKP01 > Loki-b32. Next base: position 72,133 of record JAHQWL010000023.1, on the reverse strand, counting down.
GTTTTCAGGAATTTTTTCTGTATTGTATCCTTCTTTAATCAATTTTTCTATTAAATTCTTGATTGACTCAGACACATCTAAATATGCAGCATTACCTATTTTATCTTCTCCAGGAGGATAGTTGTAAATAATAATTGCTAGTTTTTTCTCGGAATTTTCTTTTATTCTCAAATATAACCATTTTTTAACCCTTTGAGCATAGAATTTAACATTTTCAATTATTGGTTGTACTTCTAAAATATTGGATTTTAAATCATCAGAATATCCTAAATTTTTAAGACTGCCAACAGTAATCATTTCTATTCTTCCATCTAATTCGGGCATTACAATTGCAATCACTTGGTTAATGGGGTTAATTCCTTCATTTGATTTAGTATATTCCTCAAAAGGCATATCATATTGTATAATTGGATTAAATTGTGGGATATCTAATTTTTTAAATAAATCCCTTGTTATATAGGTATCTCCACCAAAAGGACCCCCATTTAACTGAAAATATTGAAGATTAATAACAGCGCTTATTAATTTTACTCCACCTTTAAAAAATAATTTTTGATAAGCTTCTACATTTGTTAAAACATCAGAAAAAACAGGAAGAATATTAAATTCTGAGAAATTTTTCATAAATTATTTTACTATAGGTAAAGATTGTTCAAAGTATAATCCTCCATAAAAAAATATTCCTATAGTTTGTTTATTATGGTCTATTGGCTTTTTTCTAAAATAATCTTCAGTATTATTAAAATATTCATTCAATTGAGGATCATAAATACCAAAAGAGGGAATCTTTTTTGGTTTGGGAACCTTAAAATTCTTATATCCTAAATAGTGCTTTAAAAGAAACAGGAGCATGTTTTTATGATTCTCAGCGATTCCTCCTAATCCATGTACCCAGTAATCCATCATTATGACCCAATAGCGCGCATGTCTGAGTAATTTAAAAGGGAACACTTTTCCTAAAAATTTCAAAAACTCAGTCATTCTTTGTCCAAATCTTACTGCTTTCGTTAAATCTGGTATTTCATCGATACTATACTCTCTATTTTGAGGAGAAGGTATCTTTCGGGCTTGAAAGGCCCCCATTTTTGTTAAACCTCTTATTTCGCTATTTCCTCCTACTAATGCGATTATTTCTTTGGTATCAAATAATTCTGGTTGATTTTTTTCCATTTCTTCATAAGATTTTACCAAAAGTTCAACTGTTGGAGAATTTCCTCGGATATCAATTAGCATAACTTTAGATTGATAAATAGCTTCTTTAACTTCCTCTTTTGATATTTTTCCTGAGTCCAAATCATTAAGAAAATAGATTTTAAAATCGAATACCTTTCCAAATTGATTATAGATCTCTTGAATCCCTTCAGTTAACCATTTCAAAAAAACAGAAGCTGTAATTAATGTTATTTTAGGTGTATCTCTCGTGTAATCTATATTTTGATTCATAGTCAATATTCACTATTAGATATTTTCAAATAATCCTTCCATTCCCAGAATTTTATTCACCTTTTCTTTATTCATGGTATCAATATGATAATATTTCGCATTTGTTGATTCAGATAATTTTTTATTGATTTCTAATTTGACATCCGAGCCTTCTGTATCAATAATAATCATATCAATCAGATTTTTAGAAATTTCTTTACCAGTTTTTAATAAATCGTCTATAGCATCCTTATAAAATACATTTCCTCTAGCATCAGAAATGAGAATGATCAAGGGTATATATCCTGTTTTCTTTCTTTTCTCTTCAAGAGCAATATCTAATGCTTTTACTAAACCTTTAATTAGTGGTGTTGTACCTCCTGTAGGTATTTCCTTTAACAATTTATATGCTAAATCAATACTTCGAGTGGGAGGTAAAATAACTTCTGCATCTTCTCCACGAAAAACAACTAATGAGACTTTATCGCGATATACATAATTAGATTGAAGGATAGAAAATATTACTCCTTTAACGGCTATCATTCTGTCATTTGCTCCCATCGATCCCGAAGTGTCAACACAGAAAACAAATAGATGGCTTGATTTTCCAATTCTTTTCTTAATATGAATATGTTCATTTTTAATCTCTAATTTTGCTCCATTTTTAAAAGCATTTCTATTTTCAGGTTCTAAAGCGGCGTTGTTAATAGTTTCAAGAACAGCAATATCCGAAGATGATCTAAAATTAAAATCTTTGGGTTTTTGACCACCAATATATTTCCCCTTCTTATCACGAGTAGGGTGTAGTATTCTTTGACCAGAAGTGTTCATATCTTTTACAATTCTTTTTTTTTCTAATATTCCATCTGTAGATATCTTAGTATCTATGCCGAAAATTTCCTCTTTTAGATTTATAATTTCTTTATTATTTCGATGTTCTGAATTATTTATATTCAGTTTCTGTGCTTCTTCCTTATCTTGTTCTTCAAACATCTTTTCGATATCATCTTCATCTATTTTTTGTTCTTCAAATGGAAGTTTTCTTAAACGATGTGCTAATGCCAATCTTGCTGCTATTTTTATATCTTCATCTAAAACGTTTGTTCTTCCATGAAAAGCAGCAATAGTTTTTGCTGTTATATTTATAGCAATATCTGCGCGGTGACTATCAATTTCCAGTTTAATAGATAATTTTGCAATGTTTTCTAGTTGTTCATCTGAAATTTTAACTTTATTAAGAATTTCACGAGCCTTAACAATCTTCTCTCTTAATAATTTTTGTTCAGTTTCAAACTTATCGTGAAATTTATGAGGATCAATATGATAATCTTCAACGTATTTTATAATTTTAACTCGTTCATTGATATCTAAAATAGGTTTTGCCTCTACACTTAATCCAAATCGATCCAAAAGCTGAGGTCTCAAATTTCCTTCCTCAGGATTCATCGTTCCCACCAAGATAAAATTAGAAGGGTGATGAATACTAATACCTTCTCGTTCAATAATATTAATTCCCATTGCTGCACTATCCAATAATACATCTGCTACATTATCAGCAAGTAGGTTCACTTCATCTATATAGAGTATATTTCTATTTGCTTCTGCCAATATCCCTGGTTCTAAAGCTTTCAATCCCTGTTCTAATGCCTTTTTAATGTTAATCGTCCCTACTACTCTATCCTCAGTAGCATTTATAGGCAAATTAATAACACGCATTTTGCGAAATTCTATATCATTATTCTTCAACTTTCTGTCGATTATTTTATGTTGACATTCATGACATGATTCTTTTAGATCGTGTGGGTTACAATTAAATGGACAATCTTTAATAATATTTATTTCAGGAAGTAGATCTGCCAAAGCTCTTACAGTGGTCGATTTTGCAGTTCCTTTTGTCCCTTTTATTAAGAGCCCACCAATTTTTGGATTTATTGCGTTTAGAATAAGTGCAAGCTTCATAAGATCTTGTCCTACAATAGCAGTAAAAGGATAAGTTTTAAAATGAGTCATTTCTATTTTTACTGAACTTTCAATTCGATGTTAATATTATTTTATAATTTTTTCATACTTTGATAAAAATAGCAATTAATAATTAAAAAAATTATTTTTTTTAAAAAATAAGATTAATTTTTAATTCCTTTTTTAATCTAAATCTGCTTCAAGTTTTATTTGTTTATAAAAGTATAGTATAATTTTGTGCCTCTTTCTAGCTTTCTTTCTTGAAATATCAAACAATAACATATCTTTCAATTTAATTAATTTTTCTCTTAAACGTTTGACAACATCATTAAGATTTCCTTTATTTTTTATTATGAATCCTATAGAATTGAGATTTAAATAAAAAATAAAAAAATTAATGTCTTTTATATTAAAGTTTCTACTTGATTAAGGTTAGAAATTAAATTAAGTACACTTTTTTCTCTATTATTTAAAGTTTTAAGCGCAATTTCTAATTCATCAGGATCTTTAATCCACCCTTTTGCATCATCTATACATTTATGAAAGTGATCCGCAAGCTTCTCCAAAACTTGAATAAACCAAGGTAATTTCTTTATGATAGAAATGGAATTATGTTCTTTTTGAATGTATATATCATTAGGTATTTTTTGAATCTCATTATCAAGTTCGGTCATAGTTTCAACACATTTTTCTATTTTCATTCCGCATCTTTTCGCAAAAGTGTGATTCATCCACATTTTCGCTAATAAACCCAAGTCATTTGTCTCTTGATAAAGTTTTTCTATAAGTGCACGCACATTTTGGGAATTTTCATTAATCTCTGAAATAAAGATTTTCAATTCAGTTTCACTTTGTATTTTTTTCTCTTTAACTAAGCTTTGTGTCTTTTTTGCGCAAATAAATCCTAGTTTTAATAGAGGGGAAAATGGCTCAGTTATTTGCCCGTGATATTCCTTTGCATAGACAATATTGTATGCCCATCCTGCGGCACAATGATCTGCTGGCATTAATCCATCATATCCAGGGTTAACTCCTTGACTTTTGAATTCTTCCTCAGTCATACCATATTTTGGTGCTAAAATACGGCTATATTCTTGTAATCCTGGTGTATCAATCATTCCAGGACCAAACACGAAGACTGAAATATTGGTATCATCTAATTCTGCTGCAAGTGATTTTCCTATTGATGCCAATGCTGTTTTAGTTGCAAAATAGGGTGCCATATATGGCCATCCTTCTGCAGAGGTTACAGTATTTATAACACCATCATTTTGTTTAATCATATAAGGTAAAAATGTTTTAATGGCACAAATAGCCCCACGGATATTAACATTATATATCTTATCCCAGTCTTCTATCGATATTTCATCTATAGTACCTGTTGATGTTCTATAGGCATTATTAATTAAGATATCTACTTTCCCAAATCTCCCAATAACTGCTTTCTCTAATTTTTTAATATCTTCTTCTTTAGAAACATCTGTTTTCACGAAAAGAGCAGTTCCTCCTTCAGAACAAATTAAATTTTCTACGTCTTTTCCATATTCATTTATTTCGGCAATGATAACGTTTGCTCCTAACCAAGCTAGAGCTCTTGCGAGTTCTTTACCAATACCTCTCCCTGCACCAGTAATGATCGCAACTTTATTTATAAGTATATTTTTGGATAAACCTAATTTTTCAATAAACATTTGATAAACACCAATTTTTTATGTTTATGATTTTATAATTAATATGACTATATAAACGTTTGGGTCAGTAAGTCACTTGGTCATTTAGTCATAAATCTTTAAATTAAAAAGTCCTTATTATTATTATAATGCCTAAAGGTTTTACCACTGAGGAAAAAAAGATTATTAAAAATAACCTAATTGAAAAGGGTGCTGATTTTTTTGGAATTTATGGGTTAAAGAAAACAAATGTTGAAGACATAACTAATGCTGTAGGTATTGCAAAAGGTTCTTTTTATTCCTTCTATAATTCAAAAGAAGAATTATTTCTGGATGTTCTCACTCAAGCAGAACAAAAGATGATAAAAAAGGTAAGTCAGTTATTAAAAAAAATGAAGAAAGATCCTAGGGGAACCTTTAAAGATTTTTTATACTTTCATATTCAAGCCCCCAACGAAAATCCAATTATACAACAAATCGCCGATAAAAATACAAGAGAATATCTTATTAGGAAACTCCATAATAATCCTAAATTAGAACAAAAGCTCCAAACTTATGAATATATTCCGAAATTTATAAAAATGTGGCAAAAAGAAGGATTGATTATAAATAAAGATCCCGAAATTTTAGCAGGTATATTGAAATCTATATTTACAATTGGTTTAGATGATGAGACGATAGAATATATTGGTAGAGATAAATTTCCTGAGATCATTGAAAATCTAATAAATATTATCGTTGAATATATGGTAATTTCTGATTCTGACAAGAAATAAAATCCATTTGATTTTCGAAATGTATGAGAATTTCCATAATTATCAATAATATTCTAAATGCTGAAAGAATCCATCATTAATTGTGATTAAAAACTTATATTTCAAATTTAATTTCTTTATAGAAATCTAATATTATTTTCTGCCGTTTCTCAGCAATCTCTTTTGAAATATCGAGAAATAGCTTATCTTTTAATTTGATAATCTTTTCTTCCAAATGTTTTATAATATCATCGATATTACCCTTATTTTTGACTGTAAATCCTATAGTCCTGTATAATCCTATCGCACCAAGAGCATCTAATTTATCAGCGTCAGATAATATTTTGGCTTCAATGGTCTGAGGATTTGTATTATTTGAGAATGAATGGGATCTAATACAGTGAATTATATTATCAAAGTCTTCTTGAGAGAGTTTAAAATCACAAGAGTCTAAGAATTCAAAAGCCATGTCGGCTGATACTTCAGCATGATTCTTACTATACGTCTTTTTATGTTTAATTTTTCTACCAATATCATGCAGTAATGCTGCAATTTCAAGTATCATTAAATTAGCATTTAATTGTTTACCTAATTGCAGACATAAATTTAGGACGCGCCCAACATGTAAAAAACCATGAATATCATCTTTTTCAGAATGATCAATAGCGAATTCCCTTACTTTTGAAACATCTTTATTTTTTAGCATGAAAAGATACTCTTTTTTATTCTATTAAATTGATAATAAAATTGTAAATATTTGGTCCAACATATATTATCAGTAATGTTAATAAAATAGGAACAAAAATTCCAAATAAAAGCCAGACTACTTTGGAAAATCTACTCGGAGGTCTCCAATTCTTAAATTTTTTCTTATTTCTTGAGACTCTATCTATTTCCTGGGAAAGAGCATTATAATATTGTTTTTTACCCTTATCTGTGAGATAACAAATATCATCTTGTATAATTATCAAACCTTTGTTTTTCATGAGGCTTAAAATCTTATGAATATTAAACTTTTCAATATTTGAAAGTCCAAATATCGCCCAAACGCCAAAAATTTCATAACCTTTTTCGATAGCTTCCATAAAATTTTCATTTAGTTGTTGTTCGGACAGATTTTCTTCTTGAATAACAACTAATATCCAATGGGCTATTTTAAATTCAAAAGCTTTATCTAAACTTAATTTAAAGCTGTCAATATCAATATCATCACCAGATCTGATTAATGCCAAGAGAGTCTCTACGCCATCAAGTATAATTAAACTAGCAATTACTATACCGAAAATAGAATCTATCCAATAAATCCCAAATAATGCAAAAATTAATCCAACTATGACTCCTAATGATAATCTAATATTGTTTACATTATCCTTAGCATCAGAGAGTAATGCAAAATTGGCCTGTAATTTTCCAACGAAATTTTTTAGAACTAACAGCATTAAGTTTAGTAAAATCGAGATAAACATTAATATAAACGAGAAATAGGATGGTGTTATAGTATGAGTTTGAAAAAATGAAAAAACAGAAGATATTATCAAATTTATCCCTGTTATCAACATTAAAATAATGATTGCGATTGCCCCTAGCCTATCTTTCCCCAATTTAATACTTAAAGTAATTATAAATATCTTTATTATATCTGTAAAATTCTCAATACCCTCGTTAAATAACGCATCACTGCCTGCGTTCAATCCAACAATTATTTTAAACGAACTCATAAAAATTAAGCAAACTAAAGAGAAAATTAAAACAATTTTTTCACTAAAAAAGAAGCTTAACGCTTTATTTGTGATTAAATTAACTTTTTTACATTTAGTTAAAACATCATTTCCTTCTTCGGTTAAAGAATAAGTATTGTTTTTTTTTTGAATTAAAGTTTTATTGATTCCTTCTAACAATAAATTATCTAATTCAGGTTGTTTTAATCTAATATTAGCAAATTCATTAACATAGAAATATTTAAAATAGCCATAAATTTTTTCTTTAGTATTTTCTTCCTTTTTTATCGCATATAATAAAGCGTATAAAGGAGATCTATTCGGATCATTTCCTAAAATCTGAGTAACTTCATAAGAAAGCTTAGTGATACCTTTATGTGATTTTCTTATTTCTTTAAATTTTACATCTTCCATCTTTAAGCTTTAAAAGAAATTATGATAGAAGAAAATTAGAATGAAAGGGTAAAAAATTATTGTATTTTCTATTACTTTTTTTATAGAATATTTAGGAGGCACTCCTTTTGTCAATCTTTTACTATTATTTTCTAAAAGATCTCATTCAATTCTATATTATTTGGATTTAAAATAATGAGCAAAAATTTTATTATATTTTCCATACTTTTCTCTTAAAATAGCTTTAAAATTGCCTATATCTAAACGATTTCTCACTTTTTCTCATCAACATCCAGAATCTGGTTGTAAATCTATTATACTGTCAGGAAATAAATTAAAATCAAGTGTATCTCTGATTGGCATGAATCTTCTCAAATTACCATCTTCATCAGGAGCATAAGGCATTATCCCAACATCTTCATAGATTTTGTTATGTTCTGGGTCCCAAAACAACTGTAAATAATTATGAATATAACCTTCAAATATTGGAAATATCGATTCATGTGGATTCTCAAAAATATATTTATCTACCTTTGCTAAAGCTTCAACAAAAGTAGCATCATCTTTTACTTGTACAATAAATGTTTTTCCTTTTTGTAAACCCAGCGAAGGTATACTAATTTTAAAAGTAATTTTTTTAATTTTAATAATCACCTCTGTTAAAATTTCAAATCAAATTTCTAAATACTAAATAAATCCTTTTGTTTTAAGAAGTTTCGGTAATTCTTTCTTTAGTATGAATGACGAAGAAAATTTTGTCTCTCCATCGATTACGACACAATTATTATGTAGATTGAGTTGCCTAGCTTCATCTGAATTAAGATTCTTAGTATCATAATCAATATATTTTATATAAGGTGTTAGTTCAACAAAAACTCGATTCATAAATTTATCCCATTCACACGCACACGCGTCTAAGGGGACATAAATATCTACTTTTAAATTTTCTGACTCTGGTTCATCACTAATCTTTATCACATCCAAATTTTAATCGTTTTGAAATATTAGGATTTCCAAAAACCCCTTTTTTTTAAAAATCGACCTAAATATACTATCGATAGCATGACTGGCACTTCCCAAAATAGTCCCATCGTGGTTCCTAAGGCTGCTAATGAACCGATTCCATAACCAGGCATAGCAATAGCAGTCGCAATAGCAATTTCAAAATGACTTGAAGAACCAATAATTACTGTAATAATAGCCTCTCGATATTTTAATTTGAAGAGTTTTGTTATGATTATGTTGTATCCAACTACAATAACAAACCCAATTAATAAAGGAATTGAAATCAATAGTAAATAACCAGGATTGTTAATCAAGACATTTCCGTTCATAGAGAAAAGTAACACTAAGGTTGTTAGTAGGGCAGCAATTGATATATTTCCAACTATTGGCCGATATGTATTATTAAACCAATCTTCACCTTTAGTAGAGATTAATAATCTTTTACTAATTATTCCTATTAGTAAGGGGAGTCCAATAAAAATAATTGTTGAGATCAATAAAAGCACCCAATTAACATGAATATTTTGAATTCCTGTTAAAAGTGCCACCATAGGAGCATAACCAAATATTATAGTTATCGTATTTAGGCTTGTATTTATTACATTCTGCTCTTGATTACCTTTTGCCATCCATCCCCACACTAAAACCATTGCTGTGCATGGACTTGAACTTAATAAAATAATAGCAACTATTAATTGTTCATAACCTTGTAAAAATATACGAGCCATAAGTAACCCTACAAAAGGTGCAACTAACCAATTAGATATTAGTGTTAAAATTATAGGTTTAGGGTTTTTCCCTAGCTTTTTTAATTCTGAAACCTGCAAATTCAACATTGCCGGATACATCATTAAGAATAAACAAATACCAATTGGTATAGAAATCTGACCTAAACTAAAAGAATTGATGGCCTCACTTATTCCAGGAATATATATTGAGAAAAGAATTCCAATAAATATGCATAATGCAACCCAAAGTGGAAGAAATTTCTCGAAAAAACTGATTGTCCTACCTTCGTCTTCATCCATATTATATCATCTTTTTAATAAACTTTTAAAGAATTTATAATAGTCTTAGATAACAAAATTTTTATTCAAATAAAAATTCTTTAATTTGAATAAATTAATATAAATTTGTTTTTCTTTTATAATTATTGAATAATACAAGAATAAAGTGTTCCAAATGGATATTGAACATGAAAAAGAAATTAAAGATAAATTAATTAAGTGTGAAGATGTAGATAATGTAGACCTGCATTTCAAGAAATTAAGAGAGATAGGAGATGATTTACTTCAAGAGTCTATATTTAATAATCTGATTGAGTTTTTGAATGCATTATCAAATAAGAAACGTTTAATCATTTTAAATATTCTAAAAGAAAAAGATAGATGTGTATGTGAATTAGAAGCAACATTAGATGAGTCACAACCATCTATCTCCCATCATTTAAAAATCCTCGAAAATGCGGGACTAATTAGGGGGTGGAAAAAAGGGAAATTTACTCATTATGATCTTATTAGAGAGAAATTTGAATTATACCTAAATATATTGCACCAAGAGTTTATCTAATATTACAATATCCTCAATAATTAAATTTTCATATTTTTCTATTCATAATAAAACCTATTAAAATCATGGTGAGTTATCTATTTAAAAATTTTAATTAAAGTTCCTTCTCCTTTCTCAAAAGCGTTTTTTAGGATAATTGCCATGATATTAAGATTTGATTTAATATAGACACATTACCAATTCAAGGATAGTATATATAAAAAAGAGGATTAATTCATATATATCAGGTGTTAGGTTTTGATAAAGTCTGAGGATAATATGATTGGTTATTGTGGTTATAATTGTTATTTATGTGCTGCTCGATCAGATGATGTTTATATTCGACAAAAAATGGTTGATGCATGGCGAAAGTATTTAGGTCATGAAAATTATACTGCAGAAAATGTTGCTTGTGAGGGATGTAAGAGTAAAGGAGATAAAATTGCTGATAAGAATTGCAAAGCTCGACCTTGTGCACAAGATAAAGGTTTAGAAAGTTGTGCACAATGTGAGGATTTCCCTTGTAATAAAGTAAAGCATCTTATAACAACTCCTTTAGTAATGTTAACTTATCGCGTAGCCCAATTTAAAGATATTACGGAAGAAGAGTACAACCTTTCTATTCAACAATGGAATAGTATGCCTAATTTGATAAAAATTCTAGTAAATGAAGGCAAATTACCAAGATTTATTTCAAGTAGGATTTAATCTTTTTTTATAAATCATTAAAATAAAATGGAAGGGTTTTTGAATCCTTAATAAGTTTAATTTATTATTTTGTAGTCCCTATATCTGTTTTAAAAATTGTTCTCAAATTTTTTATTAAATTTCCTCTTCCAAAAAACGATTTTATAAATTTTACGATTTTTGTCGAGGATCTAGTTATCGCTAACTATGAGTATCGCTAAATATAAATGTGTTAAATGTCATGTAAATAATGTTCATAAAATTACCAAAGAAATAAAGGAAAATTTTTAATGAAAGATATAAACGATAATCCTGATTTTTTTAGATTTTTTCAGATTATTAAACCTTCAGAAATTAATATTAATAAAGAAGGTATTTTCTATCGGGATAAATATAATGATATTATCAATTATCTAAAAGTAATTTTAACTAATCATCATGATAATCTTTTAAATGGTTATCTAACACCCAAAGGAGCTGTTTTAATTAATGTTAATCCCGGTACAGATATTTTAGATTATATCAAATTAATATCTAAAAATTATTACTTAAATTTAATTGAATTTAATGATATCGAAATTATTAATGCTCCAAATAAATTTTTAAAAAGCTTTATTTCCATATTTAATGCTTTTAGTAATAATTCTGAAAGTGAAGGTGAAACTGGAGCAAATGATAGAGATCCAGATAAAATTGAGGAAAAAAGATTATTACTAATTAATCCACATCCAATATTAAAACAGAAATTTGATGATAATAACTTATTAGAGGTTTTTTTAAATGCCTGGCAAAGTAAAGGATTTGATTTTAATTTTATTGAATCTAATATTATTCTAGTATGGTTAAATTATGATATTCAAGAAGTTAACAAAATATCAAACAAATTATATGATATATTTGATCTTTTTATAAAAGTCCCTTTACTAAATAAAATAGAGAGAGAAACTGTTTTAAAAGACTTTTTAGAAATAAATCCTAAGATAGTTTTTGATATAAATGATATTGTAAATTATACAGAAAATTGGGAAGTAAAAGACATTAAACAATTATTGAAAGTTGGTATATTCAAACATTTTTTAAATTCGGAATTAAATGAGACGAGTAATGAAATAACAGATGTTTTAATAGATTTAATTGAATCGGGTGAATATATAGCTCAATCTATTCCCCGTATCTCTGAAAATAATTCAAATTTAGAGATAAAGACAATTTCCCATAAAGATAAAGATATATCATCATTCCAAAAAGTTACAAAATTTGAAGATTCAGAGGATATTAGTAATATTGTTAAAGGAATTCGGGAGTCTAGTATTTCAGAATTTATGTTAAATCAATTTTATGAAAATGCTGCTTCTAAGAACTATACTGAACTTATACTTATTATTGATAAATTAAGTAAAAAGGAAGAATTGGGAGATAATGACATGAAGTTGTTAGCAGAGTATCCATTTATCTTAAATGATTCTCCGAATAGAGCTCAGATTAATCTAGAGAAGGCTAAGAAGCGAGTCGATTTAATAAAGCAAGCATTTGGAAAATAATAGATTATAAGTGAGGTAAAAATGGCTTCTCGTTCGGACTCCAACTTGAAAAAAAAGGAAATATCTCTAATACAGAATTCAAGAATTTTTATCAGAAAAGTCATTTTAGAAAATTTTTTATCTTTCCAGAAAGATGAAGTTGATTTTGGTAAATCTAAATTTGTGATTATTGTTGGGCCAAATTGGAGTGGAAAAACCTCAATATTTCAAGCAATTAAATTTGCTTTAGGTAGCAATGAAAGAGATGAAAGATATAAAAAATGGTCAAACTTTATTAGGAATGGACAAAATCACGCTATGGTTGAAATTCATATCCAAATTGATGAAAAAATAATCAAAATAAGAAGATATGTAATTAGGGGACAATCTCCTTTCTTTAAAATACAGAGAAAAGATGATAAAGAATTTAAAAAAGTGCCAGTTCAAGAAATTCAAAAATTAATTTCTGATTTTAAAATTAATCCAGATAATCAATTTGCTTTTGTAAGTCAAGGAAAAATTGATGCAATTAAAAATTTGAAACCCACAGAATTATGTTCATTTCTAGAGGAGGGAATTGGATTAAAAGATTTGAGAGAAGAATTATTACACCAGAAGAGTAATGTTTTAAATTTGAATAAAGACCTCCAATCATTAAAAAGCAAAAAGAACACATTGAATATAAGCTTAGAGCTATTAAATCCCAAATTAGAACGCTTACAACAAAAAAATGAATTATTAGAAATTAGAAATAAATTCAATGACGAACTTTTATGGGCAAATAAAGATAAATTAGAAAAAGAAATTATCAATATTGAAGAGGCGATCAAAAACGTCATATCTGTCTTAGAAGGTATTAGAAGAAAGAAAGAACTTTCAGATAGAGAAATAGAACTGTTATCTAATAAAATTTCAAAAAAGGAACAAAACATAAATAAGCTATCTGAGAAAATTGGAGAATTACATTATAAAAAGCAAGAATTAATTACAAAAATCCAAAATTGGCAAAAAGACAAAATTCTAGCAAAACAAGAGTTAGATGAGTTATCGAGAAAAATTAACGAGCTTAAAAAGGTTATCAATAACTTTAACAAACAATTAGAAAGCTTAGAAAACGAAATTAAAATAGTAAGAACACAAAGTAAAAATTCTGGTATAAAAATTGATAAATTAATAACAGAACAAAATCAGTTAATAAAAAAAATAGCACAGAACAAAGTCCTTTTGGATGATTACAATCAAATAAATTTTGAAAAAAAAGAAAGATTAGTAAGAATTCAAGACAATGAAAAATCAATACAAGCATCTAATAATGAAATTAATCAACTTTTTCAAAGTTTTAAAGATATTGAACATAAACTAGAAAAAAATAAATGGTTTTTAGAAAATCCAACCAAAAATCTATTAACTCAACTTGATAAAGAACTAAAAAGTTCATCATTAAGAATATATGAAATTGATTCTGAAATGAATCAGTTAGCAATAGAGAAATCAAAAAAATTAAAAAAGCTAAAAATTTTGCAGGCTTCACTTAGAGAACGGAGAGTAATTCTTCCATCAAACATAACCATTCTTAAAGATGAGATAAAAAAAAGGGGATTAAAAGTAAAGGGTCCTTTAATTGATTATTTAAAATATGAAGATGAGTTAAGTTATGCAATTGAATCTGTTCTTGGTGAAAAATTACTCTATAGTTTTATTGCTGAAGACTGGGACACTTTAAACTTGTTAAAGAGGCTAAAAGAAAAATATAGTGCATATTGTAATATCTATCTACCCAAAAATATAGATATTAGGTCAATGATGAAAATATCGGCTAATGGTGTGCTAGGTTATTTAGCAGAATTAATTAAAATTATCGACGATGATATTGATATTAAGAAAGTTATTTACTCAAAGGTAAAAAATTGCTTAGTTGTAAAAGATTATCATTCTGGGAGAGAAATTTATAATTCTCTTAATTTTAAAGGAAAATGTGTTACATTAAAAGGAGAACAAATAATATCTTATAAATATGTCTATGAAACCCCTTATTTAAAGAGATTGAAAGGATTATTAAGTGCTGGTACACAAAGAGAACAATCTGAGGTTCTAGAGTTTGATATAAAATCTTTAAATACCAAAATTTCAGAATTGAAAGTTGATCAAGCTAAGATAGATACAATCCAACAAGAAATATTTAAAAAGAAGGAATCATTCAACGATCTTCTGTATAATTTTAACCAAAAACAAAGAATTACATCAAAAAAAAACCAATTATACGATCAGATGCATGAATTGGAAAAAACAAATCAATTTCTTAAGGATGAAATTATAAAATTTGACCAGCAGATTAAAGATCTAAAATCTCAAACTGATCCAGAATTTTTTAAATGGAATGACAGGATAAAAGAAATCCCTAAAGAATTAGCTTTACTTAATGAAGATAAAAAAAAATGGGATTTGAAATTAAGTGAGAATTCAGCCATCTTAAGAGAAGTGAAAGATAATCTAAATAAGCAAACTTATGAAAAGAACTTAATTCAAAAAGAGTATGAAACAAAGAAAGAAGTTTTTCAAAAAGCAGACACTACTGCATTCAACACGTATCGACAATTAGAAAGTGTTGAAGAAGAACTTGAGATAGCTGAAAAAAAGATTTCAGATTTAAAGAGTGAAATTTTATTAATACAAAACAAAAAAGGTGAATTAGAGAGGAAATCTATTCAAATAACATTATCTTTTGAACAAGAAAATATCAAATTAAATTCAAATAATCAAGATCTAGATTCAAAAAAAAATGATTTAGAGAGAATTAACTCTGAAATAAGTCCCTTAATTTTAAAAGAAATAATCAAGATTCGTCCCATAGAAGATATTAAAGGGGATCTCTCTGGTATAGATAAAGAATTACTCAACTATTTAGATATTGATGATGCAATTCTAATTGAAAAAGATCAGATATTAGCATCTCTTAAGCAAATCTCGAAAAATCAACAAGACCTGGAAAAGGACGTTAAATCAGCGATTAAAACAGAAAATAAGATGGAAAAAACATATTATGACAAATTCAGTGGTTTACTTGAAAACTTACAAAAGAGAGTCAATCAAAAATTTCAAGATTCTCAGGTAAAATCTTATTGTTCTTTAGAGTTGACGGGAAATTTTGAAGATTTAGGTGTTAATATTAAAGCGGCTACTTCAAAGGAACAATTAAAATCATTTACTGCTCTTAGTGGTGGTCAAGTTTCTTTAATATCGATTTGCTTAATTTTATCCCTTCAAGAAATTAAACCTTCTCCATTGTGTTTACTTGATGAACCTGGCATGTTTTTAGATGAAAAAAACTCTGAAGTAGCATATCAACTAATAAATGCAACGTTGGAACAAAATCCAATACAATTATTTATGTTCCTACCAAAATCGTCAAATTCATTATTCTTACTTGCTGAAAGATTAATTGGAATTGCCAGAGTAGGAAAGAATGAAATTTCTTCTGTATTTATACCAAAAATCGTCAAAAAAAAATAAATTATGATTAGAAATGGAATCTCAAAATTTTTCTGAAGAAATAAATAAAAAAATTGAAGATATTAAAACAAGAATTCTTTCAGGAGAAATATCACTTTTAGATATTGAATTAGTACCAATTTTTGAGGATTTGAAAGATTCCCTTAATATCTATAACATTAATGAATATTCAATCACATATATGAGTGCGTTTCAATTACTTCGTCAAAAATTTGAAGAGTTAAGAATTTTCCTAAACTATTTAGATAATAAAGATAAATTCTTACACTTCATAAAGACAGATCCAAAAGATACAGAAATATTTGAATTATTTGAGGATTGTTGGAGAGAACCTTTTGTTATTAGTACTCTTTCTTTAGAATTTCTTGAATATTCTAAAGATCGTTTAGTTGCTAAGAAAGGAGAACCCTTTACAATTGAAACTATTGAGAAGATCGATTCAAAAGAAAGTTTTTTATTAGAAATACCTCATAAAAAATTTACTGAGAAAATGATTGAATTTTTTGATTCTATTAAAAACAAACTGCCATGTTCCTATGATGAGATCTTCGACGATGTGGACGATCAAATAAAAATTTTTGAATATTTTGTATATCTCTTGCACCTACTCCAGATAGGTAAATTAAAATATCAAAAAGAAACGAATTTTATATATTTATAGAAGAGAAGAATGAAAAATGAATGAACTGAGTGTTATAATACATTTATTAAGTAAAAAGGAAGATATAACAAAAATAGGCTCGACAAAAAAAGAAATTCTTAATGCATTGAATGTTAACGATAAGAATAGATCGATTTATTTTCAGAACTTAATTAATAACGTATCTAATTATCTTGAACCTTTAGGGCTTCAAGTAAGATTTAATCCTCTGAATTCCTACTGGTATATTTCTTTTGATCCAGAAACAACTGAAATTGTTTCGGCAAATCCATTTGGGGGAAACCCTAGATTAGCAGCTACATTATTATGTACCTTGATATGTTGTTTTAGTAGTTCTGGGGAAACTACAATTCAAAAAATAAAAGAAATAAGGAAAAAGAAAGGTATTTTAGAAGATATCAAAGAATTAGAAAAAAAAGGATTTGTTGATTTTAAAAAAAATTTGAATAGGGTCAGTTTAACTCCTTTAATTGGATATATGCTTGATCTAGAGAAGTTATTTTTGAAAATTGCGTTAAAATTGAAAAATTAAAATAAGATCAACCCAAATTTATAAACTTCAAACTTGTAAAAAATTTAATGTGTAGTAGTAATTTCTAGAATCATTTCTGCAACTTGGTTATTATATGTTTCAATATCTGCAAATCCTTCTATAGTTTCACCACAGGTTATAAATGTGTCATTGATAGCTATTTTTCGAGTCTTAAAAAAATCATGAATCTGTGTTTTTACTTCATTAAGTTTTTTCTCTTTATCTCCTTCAACTAAGTCAATTTTATTTATACAAACATATATTTTATCTGGAAAAAATCTAACATCATTAAAAAATTCAAATTGAGGTGCAAGATCTCTATCAAGAGAAAAAACAGCTATTATCTGGGTGGCAATTCTTGAAATTGTTATAATGCCCATCTTGACTACAGCACGGGCTCGATCGCCACCAGGGGCGAAAATTGTATGCGCTTTATTTGTTGTATCTTCCCGAAACACAATTCGGTTAGGATGAATAGTTTTTGTTTCTTTTTCATTAAGAGCATCCTCTTTTTCTCCTCCTGGAACTGTGGCTTCTCCAGAAAAATCCGCTTTAACCACAGAACATTTTAATCCCCCTTTTACCTTCTCAATATCTCCTTTCTTTAAATAACGTACAAATAAACGAAGGATGCTCGTTTTTCCAACAGACACATCTCCTAATAAACCGATATTAACCAACTATGCTTCTCCCTCCAGTAATTTATTTAATAATAGTTCATAATCGGGTATTAAAAATTGTTCAAGTAAAGCGTTATTATAGGCATGAATAAGTGCAATTAATATTTCTTTAACATTCTTTGCATTTTTTGAATATTTGATTAAATTTTCTGCAGTTGGATCCCCATTAAAATCATTCGCATGCTCTTCAAACCCAAATTTTGAGAGTTCAGGCAGTGCATTAAAAAATCCAAAAGCTGAATATCCTTGGTATTGGAAAAAGACAAAAAATCTTGTCTTAATATTCTTTATAATTTGAGACAAATACGCAGAGGGATATATTTCTCCTAACGTTAATTCTTCGTCTTGTTTAATTATAAAATAAGGTGAGATAGGAGATATTTGGGTCCCATACATTTCTTTTGGAGGAATTGAGACAAATGGCAACTTTTCTGAAACAATCGTCCAGAGATCTTCTCTTTTCTTTTCCAACAAGATATCCTTAATTTCATCATACGCGAAATAAAAATCAGCTTGAAGCGCTAATAAGGAACTTAAATATACAGATAAAGAAGCAAAAGTGGCTTCCAATACAGGTCTTCTGCCTCCATTATCTTCTGATGGTTTTACAGCACCTTTCCAAGCTCTTAATCCGGAATAAGCGAATGATTTCACATCAAAAAAAGCTCCTGAAAGGAATAAAAAAGAAGGAGCATCACCTTTTTCACCAGTTAAAAAATCTAAAGCTTTTTCAATTAATACACTCTCTAGCTTCTCGTCGTGGAACTTAGAATGGACAACCGGCATGATTAACCACGACCGAGATTTTTTCTTTGCCATTTTTATTACACTCTATGTGGTAATTTCGATAAAAATAATAAGAATTGCTGCATAATTAATTTTTCCTATTTTAATTAAACAATATATTATCTCAATATAATATTTTCTATATAAAATCAACCATTTTAAACGAGTTCTTCCTAATAACTTGATAAGTAAAAGAGCTAAATTATATTTTTTTATCCTTTCCGAGCTATTTGGCTTAAAAGCTCTCTCATTTTTGAAGTAATTATATCATATTCTTTTATTGAGTTCAATTTAGTAATATTAATATGCTTAATTACATCCGAACTCTTATAGTAATCATATTTCAAGCTCATATTAGGATTATTTTCTATTATTTCTATAAGTGCTCCTTTAATGAATATACGGATAAATTCTTCAGAAGATTCTTTTATTGACAGCCTTTCTGGTTCAATAATTTTTATTTCAACCCGATTCAAATCATAAAAGTTCAAGATACATAATAATTCTTCATCATTATTCTTATTTTTAGAAAAAATCTTTCTTTTGATATTTGTTCCTTCAACTCTTTCTTTTGAGATATCTTCTACGAAATATTTTTCGTCAATTGAACCATCCTCTTTTTGAATAAATGATTTTGAGTAAATCTCGTCTGCACTATGAAATGATTTTCCCGATATGAGAGAATTTAAGAAATTTAATACTTCTCTTAATTCATTAATCTCTGACTGTAACTCTTCGAGGTGCTCTTTTTTTTTATAGTAGATATTCTGAATTTTACTAAGCATGAGTGACAGTTTCTCAATTTCATTTTCATCGTCTTTAAGATCCATTGATTTCATATATAATTTATAAGAACTTAAATTTATTTAAAAATTAGTGCTATAGATTAATTAAGTAATTTATTTTAAAGTGAAATTAAAATGAAATCAATGATTATAAGTCCGAATTCTTTAGATCCCGAAGTTCAAATTCTCTCAAATGAATTGAAAAGTCGTGGTTATGATGTTCAATACTTTATTCCCTCAACTATAAAAGTAGGGATTGGTTTTCAGCGTAAGTTTTACGAACAATTTGAACATCTTGAACCTAAGGCCGCCCTTGTCAGAGGGTTTGGGGCCGCTGCTACTCAAAGAATATTTTTTAGGCTTGATATTTTAAGAGCATTGGAAGAATACGATATAAAATTAATTAATTCAAGAGAATCATTAGAAATCGCAAGCGATAAATTTCTGACATCGGTTTTTTTGGAAAATCATGATATTGCTACACCAAAAACAGTAATTTGCGAAGATCCCCATAAAGCACTAGATGCTTTTGATGAATTAGGAGGCGATTGTGTCTTAAAACCCTTGTATGGTTCAAAGGGAATAGGGATAACTAGATTGAATGATAAATCATTTGCAGAAAATATAATCTACTCGCTTGCACAGTTAAATCAAGTTTTCTATTTACAAGAATTTGTTCATCATCAGAACCGAGATATTAGAATTCTGATATTAGGAAATAAAGCTATTGCAGGTATGTATAGAGTTAGTGATAGTTGGAAAACAAATATTTATGCTGGTGCCAAAGCTGAACCTATAGAATTAACTAATGAACTAAAAAAACTAGCAATTAAAGCCGCAAAAATAACTAAAACTGAAATTGCAGGGGTTGATATATTAGAAAGTGAAGAAGGATTTTCTGTACTTGAAGTCAATTCAATTCCAGGATTTACCGCAATACAGAAAGTTTCAGATATTAATTTAGGAGAGGAAATTGTTAATTACTTTATTGAAAATACTCAATCTTAGTTAAGGTTATAATATAAAAAAAAATTAAAAAAAGTTTTAATTTAAAACAATTGTCTTATAAATCTTCAATAAGACCAATCAATCCAGCTATTAGAACTAAAACACATGCCCAAATTCCCGCACCGAATACCACTAATAGTATAGCAAATATAATTAAAACAAGCCAATGGAACGGAATTGGATTATTCGGTTTTAAAGCAACTAAAAATGTTAGAATTACTATAACTAACCCAACGATGAAAATAACTATCTCATCTAATGCTACTAAAGCATCAACATAGCCATAGTTTTCCAAATGAGCAAGTCTTAAAATTATGGTGAGAAGACCTACAATAGCTCCGATGATAACTAGAAATTTCATTAATTGTTCATTTTTATAATGTTTTGTCAAATTTATTCATCTCTATTGATAGAATTATTTTTATTAAGTTTTCAAATTATTAAAGATTTTAATTTTTTTCATTTTTGAAATATTTTAATAATAAGAAGTATCTAATAAAACTTTATTTTATGGCTAAAATAATTTAATAAATATGACTCAAATAAGTAATCAATTAAATAGTAAGATTTTAGCGCATACATATTCTATTGTTGCAAGAGATCCTAAAACTGGTGAAATGGGGGTTGGAGTGCAAAGCCACTGGTTTTCAGTAGGTAGTGTTGTTTCATGGGGAGAAGCGGGTGCTGGAGTTGTTGCTACGCAATCGCTTGTCAATAAATCTTTCGGTTTACGAGGACTTGAACTTCTAAAACAGGGTAAATCTCCTCAAGAAGCAATTAATATCCTAATCTCAGATGATGATGGAAGAGATGTTAGACAAGTAGCTATTTTAGATTCCCAAGGGCGTGTAGCCACACACACTGGGTTAAAATGTATAAAAAATGCTGGACATAAAATTGGTAATAATTTTTCTGTTCAGGCAAATATGATGCTTTCTGATGAAGTATGGCCAGCAATGGCTGATGCATTTGAAAAATGTTATAATTTATCATTACCCGAGCGAATAATTAAAAGTCTAGAAGCTGCAGAATCAGTTGGAGGTGATATAAGAGGTAAACAATCTGCTGCGATATTAATAGTTGCCAGTGAACCAATAGAGAATAAATGGGAAGATCCTTTAATTGATCTTAGAGTGGAGGATCATAAAGAGCCATTGAAAGAATTAAGCAGATTATTAAAGATTTTTCGTGCTTATGAACATATGAATAATGGAGATCTCGCAATAGAGAAAGGAGATATGGGAAAAGCACTTGAAGAATATGATATTGCACAGAAAATGTTCCCGGACAATTTGGAAATGATATATTGGACAGCAGTTTCTTTAGCAAATCAAAATCAAATGGTTCAAGCATTAATATTGTTTAAAAGGATATTCAAAAAAGATAACAATTGGCGCTTACTTACTGAAAGACTTCCTCATTCAGAATTGTTAAATGTAAAAGAAGAAGAATTGAAGAAAATTTTATCATTAAAATAATATATTCAATGCTTATATCTTTTGATAGGATAATACCGTGATATTTTTGTGTTTTAAATAAAAATATGAATGAAAAAAAAATGTGATTGAAGAAAAAATAACTCGGTATAAAAATGGAATTTTGGCTGCAAAAGAGTTATCTAAAAGAAAGTATGCTGATCATGCTTATTATGATAATAGAATTTCCAAATTTGAAAAGATGTTAAAATTTTATGAAGATTTAAAAGTTTGGAAGGAGTTATCAGGAAAATAAATTTATCTGAAATTCTTTTCTTAATATTAGATATAATTTGTGCATTGATAAGCCTATTACATTGGAAGACGAACCATTTATTTTTTTTATAAACAAGCTTGCCTTATCTCTTATTGAATAAGCTCCAGCACGTCCCTTCCATTCATTTGATTTAATATATTCTCTTATTTCTTCATCAGTGAGTTCAAGAAATTCAACAAATGTGGTATCTGAATCCAAGACTATTTTTGGATTTTTAATTTCAGTAACTGCAATTCCTGTTATAAGTCTATGTGTTCTTCCCATCATTTTTTTAAGGATTTCAAACGCTTCTTCTTCACTGTGAGCTTTCCCGATAATTTCTCCGTCAAGTTCTACAATTGTATCTGCTGCAACAATTATAGCATTTTCTTTATTATTAATCAATTTGTTTTTCGCAAATACCACTTTTGCTTTAGCAAGTTCTTTTACAAGTTCAATCCCGTCTGGGAAAGTCCTTTTGTATTTTTCTTCATCAATGTTAGTAGCAAATATTTCAAATGAAATCCCTGCTCGTTTAAACAATTCACTTCTATCAATTGATTTAGAAGCTAAGATGATTTTTTTCAAACTTATTTTCACATTCTTGGAATTTAAAGACTAACTTATTATAAGATCAGTTTTTTTGTAAATTTTTTCATACAGTTTTTATTAAAAATTAATAATTTCAGTGGAACAAGTAATCCATATATTTAATTTATTTTAATTACCAAATATATAATAATTATAAATTTGGTTATAAAAATTATGGAATACATTCTAATCTGGTTCTCCTTAATTATTTTCTCTTATTTTCTTATTCTTTTTAATTATATCCATTTTTCATATAAACCCGATATTTTAAATAATTTATTTGGATTTGGCACTCTATTTTTTGTATTTATTCATATCGCTATATTTCTAATATTAATGAATCAGGAAATATTGCTACCACCAATTATAGTTCCTTTGTTTTTTTTTGCTTTAGGGATTCCATTGGCTTTTGTAGTGGTACTAATAATAATATCTACGGGGGTAGTATCTCTAAATAAAAAAAAACTAAGAAAAGATTTTTCAAAGTTTAATAATAAATTGTTAGAGAAACGTAAGCTCTGGAGCAAAGCTAAAAAAGACACCTTTCGAAAGCTAAATCATATTTTAATATTCATTGGTCTTCTAGTTGTGTGGTACATTGGACTATATCTGGTAGTATTTTTTACAGGGTCCTCAACTGGAATGATTCCTACCGAAAATAATATGTTATTAGTGTATATTAGAATTCTAAATGAACCAAATTCAATTAGGGATATTATGTTTTCATTTGGGTGGTTTTATTATCTCCTGTTTTTCTTTTTTTATATATTAAGTTTATTTATGCTTGCTAATGAGTTTGCACGTAAAACTCGCTTTTTTTCATTCCCTTTTACTATTTTCCCAAAGCTATATCTTTCTGATGAGGAGAGAGAAAATTTTGGTACATATCTTTATTTTGCGATTGGTCAAATGTTTGCTGCTTTTATTTGTCCTCCAATGGTTTTTTTTACTATTTTAGGTATAAGTTCTATTAGTGATTTGGCTACAAGTCAAGTTGGTATAAGATTCGGAACCAGTAATATTCTGTGGAACAAAAAAAAGACATGGGAAGGATCATTAGCAGGAATGTTTACAACCTTTATTATTTGCTTTTTCTTTATCGGGATTTATTGGGGCGTAATTTTTTCTTTAGCATTTTTAATTTTTGATATTTTCACAAATAAACCTATTAAACTGTCAGATAATCTCCTAATCCCAATTGGTTGTAGTCTAATATTTGTGCTCTTAAGATACTTTCTTAACTTTAATTATTATTCATTTATCTTAATGTGGTTTTAATTAGGAGTGAAATTGAATTTGTCTGAAGCTGTAAAAATTTTTAAACTATTCACCTTTAAAGGTTAACAATATGAATTTTTTACCTACAAGCCTAATCTTCATTGGATATTTTATTTTAACATTAATTTATATTATAAAAAATAGAAAAACTAAGGTTGAAAATCATTTATTTGCCAATGAGTTATTATTATCATTACTGTTTTTATTAGCAGGAATTTTATTTCCTTTTATATATCGTTTTCATTCACCCAATTTGAGTCAAAATTCATTGAATTATTTATGGCTCTCGACATCCCTCTTTTTTTTGATTGAGATGGGAGTTTGGGCTCTTACATTAATCTATAATACTATCATCTCAAAAAGAAATCCAAAAATTATGGCAGAAAGAGATTATGGTAAATTCTGTGATGAATTTAACAAAAATTGGAAAGATGATTTAAAAAGTGAATTAGGGAGAAAATTTCTGCATCTGTTTACTTGTTTTGTAATTTTTTTCTTTTGGACATTAGGAACGATCCTTAATCATCTAGGCATTTTAACTCAATGGGGATTAGATAATTATAGTTTCTCATACTGGTTGATAATCACTGTAGGATTTAGTTTTGTTATAATGTTTCAAGTTGCGGATTTGGCACGATTAAATAGATTTTATATGCTTCCTAATTGGGCTAAACGTTGGTATCAAGATATGAAACAAAGTGAATTACACACATTCGTAGCATCTACACCTTTAGTTCTATCTTTTGTTCCTTTTATATTCGCACCTTTTCCAATTCTTGCATCAGTCGCTTTAATAGCTACTGGAGCTGATGCGGTAGCGTGTCTAATAGGTAAAAAATATGGGAAACATAGGCTTAAAACAAATAATAAAAAAACTATTGAAGGGTTCATCGCTGGTGGTTTTGCGACCTTTATAATAGTTTTTTTAATTTCAGTGTTTTATAATCCTTGGTTATCAGTTAGTATTGAAAAAATTATTCTTATGGGTCTGATTGCTACTATATTATTTTTATTAGTAGATGCTTTTACAAAGAATATTTCTGACAATATTTTAAATCCGATATTAACTGGATTTGGAATGTGGATAATATATTTGCTTTAAAATAGTGTCAGGTAAAAAATGATGATGTAAAATTAAGGAAAATTACCCTCCAAAATAGATATATATAAATACAATCTGGTCTCCATCTTTCAGCTTTGTTTCTAAAAATTTATTATCACGATAACTCCTTCCATTAATAATAATTGAAATTAGTTTTTGAAATTTTCCTTTCTCTCCTTTTTCCCAGATTAAGTCTAAAATCTCATTGCCATACTTTTTCCCAAAAAATTCTATTAATTCATCCAAAGTCAATTCTTTATCAAATTCGAGAACTTCAAACAGGTTTTTAGTTACTTCGTTAAAAGGTGGAGAAAATTCGAGATTTAATTTCATATTTAGATATAAACTCTTCTATTAATAATTTCTATAAATTTAATAAAGTCTAGTCATTAAAAATTTAATGATAATAAAAAATAAAAAGTTAAGATAAAAATTTTAATTTCTTAAATAGAATTAATCATCCTCTTTTGCTTCCTTAACTCCCTTCTTAATCCCTTTCTTCACGCTTCCAGATTTAACAGTTTTTTTTACACCTTTACCTGCTGCTTCTGAGCCAGTAACTCCTTCCACTATTTTCCCTAACCCCTTTGCAAAACCTTTCTTTAAATTCTTTCCAAATTTACTTTTTTTCTTTTTTTCCTTATCGTCACCCATAATACTTCAACCAATTGTTAGTTTATTATTTTGTTATTCATATTTATTTCTTTAAAATAAATTCTGATAAAATATTTGCATATTCTTATATTAACATAATGTAAATTTGGGCATTATAAATGTTATGAAATTGTCAAATAACCGTAAACAAAAATATACTTATATATGAAAATTAAAAATTTATAATACTCAATAGAAGTTTATTAAATTTTTAACAATTGCATTCTAATATTGTAAATATTAAATATCTATATCAATATATATTGAAATATTTTTTTCAAGATGCTCAAAAATGGCAAAAGTTTTTTTCATTTCAAAAGATAATGTTCGAGACTCGTGGCTTTCAGCTGTGGGGCAAGTATTATTCAATGGAGATGATATAAAAACTGAATATGATAAACCTGAAGATCCACCATCTAAAGATGCTACAGTATTAATAGAAATCATTAATCCATTTAACAGTCCTATTATGCGAAAGGACAAAATTATGAAAATTAAATCAAAGTATGGAAATTCTTATGAAATCTATGGCTGTATGGCAGATACCTATTTAGTTGGATCTATACAGAGCGGTTATATTGAAGAGATTTTAGAAGGAGTAAATGATCATTTTTTATATGAGTCTGGAGTGAGTTTTCCATATTCATACCATGATAGAATTTTCAATTATGCTCCATTTGCTCTTGAAGATACAATTCATAAATATTATGATTTAGAATTTGTGGATAATGATTTTATAAAAAACCATCAGAAGTTAATTAAAGCAGAAAAGATAAAAACTTCAGAAGATACAGTTATATGGAAGCTAAAAGATGGTGTAGAATTTGAATTAGACAAAAAAATTTCAGATAAAATTGGTATAGATAAAATACCAATAGGGATTTTAAATTTTCCAAGAATTAATCAAATCGAATATATAATTCAGAAATTGAGAGAAAAACCATATAGCCGTCGAGCGCAAGCAATAACATGGAGACCGCTAGTAGATCCTTATCATGTAGATCCTCCTTGTTTACAACGTATCTTTATGCGTATAAAAGATAGGAAACTAATAATGCAAACAACTTGGAGAAGCAGAGATCTATTTAGAGCATGGGAAGCTAATGTAAATGGGATGATAAGGATTCAAAAATATGTTGCTGATCAACTAGGAGTTGATATTGGACATTATTTAGATTTCAGTAATTCTCTACACATTTATGGAAATACAATCTCTGAAGTAAAAGATATGTTATTTCGTATGAAAAATAAAGGAGAACTCCCAGAAGAAATTATTAAGTTCATGGAAAAAGACTAATACTATAGTATGCAATATTATATTAGGAATTATTATTTTTTCCTTTAAATTACTTAAATTCAATTAAAAATTCGTGAGATTTATATGAATTTACCTTTCAAGAGCAATTTAAAAGATAAAGTTGCAATAATAACGGGTGGTGCTGGGGTCCTCTGTGGATGTTTTTCAGAAGCTCTGGCAGCATGTGGAGTTAAAGTTGCTATTATCGACATTAATAAAGATGCGGCTGAGAACCTAGTGGATAAAATTGCAGCAAAACAAGGAGTTGCAATCGCTGTTAAGGCAAATGTATTAGATATGGAAAGTCTACAGAAAGCTGAAAGAATTATTTCAAAAGAATTTGGCTCTTGGAGTATCTTGATAAATGGAGCAGGAGGAAATCATCCAAAAGCTACAACATCAAAGGAATATCTAACCAAGGAAGATTTAACAAATAAACAAAAAGAAATTATTACTTTTTTTGATTTAGAAAAAGAAGGCATTGAATTTATCTTCAATTTGAATTTTATTGGAATGTTTTTATCAACTCAAGCGTTTGCTAAAAAAATGATAACTGAAAAAGAGGCTATAATTATTAATATAGCATCAATGAATGCCATTCGTCCTTTAACTAAAATCCCCGCCTACAGTGCCGCAAAAGCAGCAGTAAGTAACTTTACTCAGTGGTTGGCAGTACATATGTCTAAAGTAAACATCCGCGTTAATGCTATAGCACCGGGCTTTTTTTTAACAGAACAAAATCGTATATTATTAACTAATAAAGATGGTTCATTTAACACTCGAGCAGAAAAAATTCTTAATAACACTCCAATGGGACGTTTTGGCGAACCAGAAGAATTAATTGGAACTCTTCTATGGTTAATTGATGAAAAAGCTTCTAGTTTTGTTAATGGAATTGTAATCCCCGTCGATGGTGGGTTTTCTGCATATGCGGGTGTGTAAAATTTTAATTATTTAAGGTGAATTAAAATGGAAATGACATTCCGCTGGTATGGTGATATCGATCTAATCCCTCTAAAGTATATAAAACAGATCCCGAGAGTAACTGGAATTGTATCAGCATTATATGATGTGCCAGTAGGTGAAGTATGGCCTATTGATAAATTAAGATTGCTTAAAAAAAAGATTGAAGCTGTAGGTTTAAAATTTTCAGTAATCGAAAGTATACCTGTTCACGAAGATATCAAGCTTGGGCTTCCCACTCGCGACAAATTTATAGAGAACTATTGTCAAAGTATTCGTAATATGGGTTCTCTTGGTATAAGAGTTTTATGCTATAACTTTATGCCGATTTTTGATTGGACGCGTACTGAACTTAATTTGGAAATCTCTGATGGCTCAAATGTTCTAAGTTATGATCATGAAAAATTAAAAAATTTCAATCTTAGGAAAGATTCATTAGAACTGCCTGGTTGGGCAACTCAATATAAAAAAAAAGAATTGGATGACCTATTAGATGCTTATTCCGATACTGATGAAAAGAAACTATGGTTAAATTTGGAATATTTCTTAAAGCAAGTTATTCCCGTTGCAGAAGAATCTGGTGTTAAAATGGGTATTCATCCCGATGATCCCCCATGGCCTATATTTAATTTACCTCGTATAATTACTGATGAGGCTGCTTTAGAACATTTTGTAAAGATTATTGATAGCCCCTCAAATGGAATAACTTTTTGTACAGGCTCTTTGGGTGCAAATCCAAAAATAGATTTAATAAAAAGTATAAGAAAGTTTGGTGCTATGGAACGTATTCCATTTGCTCATTGCCGTAATATCAAACATACGGGTGAATATAGTTTTCATGAAGTTGAACACCCTACTGAATTTGGCGATATTAATATGTATGAAGTAATTAAAGCTTTTATAGAAGTAGGTTTCACAGGTGCGATTCGTCCTGACCATGGGAGAATGATTTGGGGAGAAAAAGGACGTCCCGGATATGGATTATATGATAGAGCTCTTGGTTCAATTTATATATCCGGTCTTTGGGAAGGTATAGAAAAAACTCTTAAAGGTAACTAAAGAAAATTCAAAAGATTTTAGGAAAAATTTTCTTAGTGTTTTCTTCAATCTGCAATTCTAAATCTTTAGGATCAATTTTTTTAATATTAGAGATTGTATTTAACACTTCTCTAATCATTGCAGGTGTACCGATTTTTCCCGAATATTTAACTGGGCCATCACTCTCAAGTAAAAGTAATTCTTTGTCAACCTTTTCTACTGTCTTTTTGACTGCTGGAGAGTATTTAATTGCAGGAGTAATTGAGAAGTAATAACCTCTATCAATTCCTATATTCAGAAGATCTTCAGGACCAGAATACCAATGAATATTTATATTTGGAATTTTATATGATGGTAACATGTCAAAAACTATTTTTTCTGCTCCCTTTGTATGTAAATTAACAGGTAAATCTAATTCTTGGGCCAGTGAAAGCATATTTTTAAAAATTTTTTTTTGAAGTGGGTATAGCTCTTTTTCTTTAATAAAGTGATGATCCAAACCGATTTCTCCAATGGCACATATATTTTCTTTATTCTGTTTAATTAAATTAATAACTAAATCTATTTGATTCTCAATATTTTTATTCATCGTCACTTCTTCTGGGTGGATACCTAAAGCAGGATAAATTGTATCAAAATTGTTTGAAATTTCTAAGATCCTTTCTAAACTAATAAAACTCATTCCTACAGAGATTATCTTTTGTACTCCTACATTTTTTGCATCTTTAATGATTTCCTCAAGAACTAAATAGAGATTAGCATGACAATGTACATCTATCAGCATTTTCAAAACCTCTTAATATTAAAAAAATAAAAAGTCTACATATTATTTACTTGCTCCCGTATTAGAGCAATTTTTTTTACTAATTCAAATTTTATTCTCCTATTATAATCAGAAGAATCTAAAAGATCTTGTAAAGACTCTAGCTCCTTTAATAAGTAGTTTTTAAGATCTTCTTTTGTAAAGTGGCCTATATGTTTTGGAAGAGGTTCAATTTTTGCAGCTCTTTTAGACCTTAAATCTGAAATAGCTTTTGCCATTTGTGCTTGGAAACCCTTGGCTTGTGTTGGATCAATGTTCTCTAAAGTATCAAATGAATCTTTCAATCCATTAATGAATGCTTCTAAATCTTCAATATCAACCTTATCTTTTCCCATTTAAAATCTTAGAAAATCATTTAATATAGAAATATAAGTTCTAAAAAGAAATTAAATATTTATTATTGATTATTTATCTTTAACATTATATTTACGCTCATAAAACATAATTATATTTAAAATCCAAAAAGAACTATTTTAAATGTATGTACTAGATATAAAGGTGATTTTTTGTCAAATACGAACAAGAGTCTCCCGGACACATTAGAAGATTATAGTAAGAAAAAAGTTTCATTTGATAATGCAATTAAAAACTATATTAACCCCGGAGATAGAATATTTATCGATTCTGGATGTGCTGAGCCTATTGATCTTACTAAAAAATTAATTGAACTTGGATTGAAACTTCCGGATGTAGAAATATTACATTTCCTCAGCCTTAGTGATTTGGATTATTATGAAACTGCTGGTAGTATAGAAGATTTATTTAGACATAACGCTTTTTTTATAGGAAAATCATTACGCAAATATGTGGAAATAGGACAAGCAGACTATACTCCAATGCTTCTTTCTGAAATTCCAAAATTATTTACCACGGGAAAAATGCATGTAGATACAGCTCTAATCCAAGTAAGTCCGCCTGACCGATATGGATTCTGTAGTTATGGAATTAACGTTGATATTGTTAAACCAATAGCTGAATCTGCTGAAAAAGTTGTAGCAGAGATAAATCCAAAAATGCCTCGTACTTTAGGTGATTCATTTATTCATATGGATGATATTGATGCTTTTGTGTTAAGTGAGCATGATATTATTGAATTTACTTATGGTGAGCTAGACGATATTTCCAATAGAATAGCTAAATTTGTTGCCTCTTTAATTGAAGATGAATCAACAATTCAAATGGGAATTGGTGAGATTCCTAATGCAGTCACAAAACAATTACTGGATAAGAGAGACTTAGGTGTTCATAGCGAGGTTTTTTCAGATGGGATTGTGGATCTTGTGGAAAATGGTGTAATAACTTGTAAGAAGAAGACTTTGCATAAAGATAAGATTATTTGTTCATTTGTTATGGGTTCAAAAAGATTGTATAATTTTGTTGATGATAATCCGATGGTAGAGTTTCATCCATGTGATTATACAAATGATCCATATATAATAAGTCAAAATAAAAAGCAAGTAGCCATAAATGCCGCATTAAGTGTTGATTTGACGGGTCAAGTAAATTCAGATTCCTTAGGTCACAGATTTTATAGCGGAATTGGTGGACAAGTTGACTTTGTAAGAGGTGCTGGAAGAGCTATAGATGGAAAACCTATTATGACTGTACCTTCTACTGCGAAATTAAAGGACGGTACTTTAGTGTCTAGAATAGTTCCTTTCCTGCAACCGGGATCTGGAGTCGTAATAACAAGAGGAGACATCCATTATATAGTAACTGAATGGGGTATTGCATATCTTTATGGAAAAAGTATTCGAGAAAGGGTACTCGAAATGATAAATATTGCTCATCCCGATTTTCGGGAAGGTTTATTGGAACATGCAAAAAAGTGGAAGTACGTGTATTCAGACCAGAAATTACCCATTTCAATTGATGGAAGAATAAGTATTTATCCTGAAAAGTATGAAACCTCTTTAAAGCTTAAAAATGGAAAAACAATAAAAATTCGTCCTGTTAGAACTACGGATGAAAGGATGATTCAAGAACTTCATTATTCCTTAGATGAGCGAGATAGATATTTAAGATTTTTTACCCCTATTAAAGATTTTAGGCATAGAAAAATGCAACCAATGGTGAACATAGATTACGCCACTGACATGATTTTGGTAGCAGAGATTAGCGAGAATGGGGAGAATAAAATAATCGCTTTAGGTGCTTTTTTCAAAGCGTATCAGCCTTCTATTGCGGAATTAGCATTTGTTGTTGATAAAGATTGGAGAAATCTAGGAATAACTAAATTTTTGTTAAATTATTTGGTAAAGATTGGAAAAGAGCTTAATTATAGAACATTTTCTGGTTCAATTTTGCTTGAAAACAAATCAATGCTTCATATTATTAATAGCTCGGGTTATTCATTAACCCTTAAAAGAATAGAGGGAGGAGTTACTGTGTTTGCTTTCGATCTTAATTAAAAATAAAACGTTTAGCAATAATTATAATTTAAAATCCATAAGTTATTTTTCCATGAGTAGTTAAACAAACTTACTATTCATTTGTTGGTTCTTGATGTCTAGAATTAATGAAAATTTATTCATTACTGACTTCTATAAATCATATAAAGAAAAAGGATTAACATATGAAGTCATTAACTTATTTCAGAACTATATTTACGAATACTTTATAAATCATAAGAGAAAATTTCCTTTCAGAGAAAATACTACTCCCTATAATGTATTAGTTTCAGAAATTATGCTTCAACAAACTCAAACAGAGAGGGTATCAGAAAAGTTTTTGAAATTCACAGAAAAATTTCCAGACTTTTTAACATTATCTCAAGCTCCACTTGATGTTATTCTTAGAGAATGGAAAGGTTTAGGATATAATAGAAGAGCTATAGCATTAAAAAAGATTGCAGAAATTGTTGTCAGAGATTATGACGGAGAGCTTCCAAACTCTAAAGAAACATTGGAATCTTTTCCTCAAATAGGTCATAATACAGCTTCATCAATCATAACATTTGCCTTCAATAAACCTACAGCCTTTATTGAGACCAATGTAAGAAGAGTGTATATTTACTTTTTCTTTCCTAAAAAAACTAATGTTCATGATAAAGAAATTTTACCAATTGTAAGATTTACTGTTGATAAGAATAATCCTAGAAAATGGTATTATGCTCTCATGGATTATGGAGTAATGCTTAAAAAAACACACCCAGAATTGAATAAAAAAAGTGCTCATTATCGAAAGCAAGCACCATTTAAAGGATCATCAAGACAAATTAGAGGAAAGATTCTGAAAATGTTAATTA
Source organism: Promethearchaeia archaeon (assembly GCA_029856155.1). Classification (GTDB taxonomy): domain Archaea; phylum Asgardarchaeota; class Lokiarchaeia; order Sigyniarchaeales; family SOKP01; genus Loki-b32. The sequence goes on along the minus strand of JAHQWL010000023.1, from coordinate 38,770 downwards.
ATAACAAAACAATTAAAATTAAAGAAATCCAAAAAAAAATTAAAATTGATGACTCTGAGAGATTAAAAAAGATACTTAATCAATTACAAAAAGAAGGTTTCATTGAAATAAAGGAAGATATTGTAAAACTGGTAAAATAACAGCATTATTTTATATTTATTTTCTTCATATAATTAGCTATCTTCATAGCTAATCTTTCTTGTTTCTGCCAATCTCCAAAAGCAAATCCTTTTGAGGTTAATAATTTAATTTCTTTTTTGTAGAGATCCCTTATTTTTTTTACAGTTGCATTTGCATAGGGAGTCTGAGGTAAAGGAATAAATGAATGAGCATGTATTCTTGCTCCTTTAGTCGCTAAATCTTTCATCATTTGAATTGTTAATTTAATATCCTCTTCATTTTCTTCAGGTAATCCAAAAATGAAGTCCACATTAATTTTTAAATTGCTTTTCAATGTCAAATCTACAGCATTATAAATATCTTGAATAGTATGGTCTCTATGACATGAATCCAATAACTTTTGACTACCTGATTGCGCTCCAATAGTGATATTATCGTTATTAGCATATTTTAAGATTAAATTTAGAGTTTCTTCTATTACATGTTCAGGGCGAACTTCAGACGGAAATGTCCCTAAAAATATCCTTCCTTTACTACCGAGAATTTTTCTAATATTAAAAAGGAGATCTTCAAGTTTTTCTAAATTTAAATTCTTTCCATCTTGTGAACCATATGAAAAAGCATTTGGAGTAATGAATCGTATATCTGTCAGATCTTCATAAAAATTTTTTAATTCTTGCACAAATCTACAAATTATTTCTATGCTTCTATGTCTAGGTTTCGTACCTAAAATATAGGGTGTTTGACAAAAGTAACACACATAGGGACAGCCTCTTGTTATTTCAATTGCTCCAAATCGAGTATTTTTTATTGGAAAGGGGGGATATTTGTCTAAATTAACTAGATTTCTTTTTCCAGTATAGGTATATCGATTATTTTCATTTATATAAGCAATTCCTTTTATATCATCAATTTTCTCATTATTTACTATTCTTTGCATGAGTTCTATTATAATTTCCTCACCTTCACCGACAACAACTATATCAACACCCATTTTAAGAGTTCCAAAAGGATCCCCCGTTGGATGAGGCCCTCCTGCGACTATGAGCACTTTTTCTTTATATCTCCTTTTTATTATTCGAACGAGATCTTGGGTTTCGAAAAGTTGAGTTGTATAAAATGATATTCCTACCATTATTTTGTTATATTTTTTAGTAACTTCTTCTATGGATTCTTTAAGTTTATCTTGTGTGGGAATAAAATAAAAATCGATACTTTCAAATACTTCATCTGTTTCAAGTGCTCCCACTATAGCATTTAAACTATAAAAGTTATGTTTATGATAATAAACAATGTAAGCAATTTCTTTCAATTAGAGATTACCTATATTCAAATACTTTCAATAATCAGATATAATATAATTTAATATCTTTTAAATAGAATTTATAATTCGTTAAGTATTATGCTAATTAATAAAAATTTGTGAAAAAAAATTGATTTTTAACTGGTTTTAGGCAACATTGCAGAGTGAAATAAATCAATCTTTATGATCTATTTTGATCTTGAATTCTAAATTCACATGAATATTTATTATCATTTTTTTATTATTATTTTAAAACTCTAAAAAAAATAACACAAGAAAAAGGAGTCTTTTATGTTATTTAATGGATTTATTGCCACTACAGTTGATGAGGTTGGGATTTCTTGGTTTGATTTTTATTCTATAGGACATATTTGTTTCGGGATTGGAGTTTTTTTATTATTTTCATTGTTTTACACAATTCCAAAAAAAAAAGGAAGAATTCCAATCTTTTCACTGTTGCTTGTTTTTATTCTTACGGTTGTATGTGCAGTAATTTGGGAAATCATTGAGCACACGGTTCTTCTTAATTTAGGATTAAAATTTGAAAACCGAGCTGACAGTTTGCAGAATATGACGACAGATGTTTTACTAGTCGCAATTGGTGGCCTTGGAACATGGTTATTTGCATATCTAACATTCGAAAAAGAAAAAAGTGCATTTGCTTATTATACATTTGGCATAATTGGTTTCGGTGTTTGGATCAGTGTATTTATAATACTTCGATATTTAACTCTACATAACTCTCCAATTATCTAACTTATTTTTTATTTTTAAAATTTATATTTTATAGAATGTCTGATCTAATAGATTATATAGAATTTGAAGAAGGTAGTATTCCATTAATTATATCTGTGCCTCACGGTGGAATATTAGAATGTGAGAATATTCCCCAAAGATCAACAGGAGTTTTTGGAATTGATAAAGGGACTATAGAATTCTCTAAGGAATTCATTGAACTAATAAGCTTAAAATTTAAAAATGAATTTTCAGAATTAAAAATTCCCTCTTATATTATTTCAAAAGTTCGGCGAAGTAAAGTTGATTTAAATCGTAATGAAAGTGAGGCTTATAATCAAAATTCTAGTCTTGCTAGAAAAATCTATAGGTTTTACCATAGAAAAATCCAAGAATTAGTAAATTATAATATAAGTAAATTTGGACGTTCATTGCTTTTAGATATACATGGATTTGAAAAAGATAATCGCCCACCTGGATTTCGAGATGTAGAAATAATCCTAGGTACTAATAATTTGGAGTCACTTTTCTCTATATCAATTCCAAAAAGAGATTGGAATAAAAACATACGTGGAAAAATCATAGAAAAATTTCTTGAGCTAGAAATACCAATTGCCCCAGGGCATCCTAGAAGAAGAGAATACGTACTATCTGGAGGATATATAACAAAACAATATGGAGCATCCCAATATTCATCAAGTAGTAAAACTATTCAATTTGAATTCTCAGATAGGATAAGAAGATATGATATAAGTTTAAGAGAAATTGTTTTAACTACTCTTGTTGAGATTTTTTATCAAAACATTGAAAATGTTTGAAGATCTTTGCCAAACTTATTTATTTGAGGTTATAATCAGCTTAACAATTCGATTTATAAATTTACTCTTTTGAATCTTACAAATATGAGCAACTTTCATATAATTGAAAGATTCTGCTAATGTATCAAGATAAGAGATATTATATAAAATTGAAATGTTGTTATCATTTCTCATGAATAACTTATCCAACTCTTCTTGGATCTTGTTTTCATGAATATTTAATTTTTTTAATACTCGTCTTTTTACCTCTCTAATCGATTCTGCAAAATTAATATCTCTAATATTTGATATTAGAGAATTTAGAACGAGCGAGTATATAATAACGCTATTAATATTTTCCGCTTCCTCTAATGTTTCAAATTTAAGCTGAAGGTCTTGATAAATTTCTCTAATATAGTTTTCATCCATCCCTTTTATTCTTTTAAAATGCTTAAGAAATTCTAAGTATTTGCCCTCAAGGAATAAGTGTAGATTTTCATTAAATAGATCTTTAAATTTCCTTACTATTTGCCCTGAATTGCTAATCTTTAATGAAATTTCGGGGGTTCTCCCAATAATTATGTCACTTTTCTCTTTATAGAACTGTTGATTAATTAAATTATCCGTTGCTGAGTATAAGCGTTCTAAAACCATTCTTATTGCACTACACCTAATAAAAAAATTTGTCGACTATCTATTCCAAACAAATAATAAAAATACAATGATTTAATTTTTTTGAATTAGCTAATTAAATTTTTTAAAATGTGGTTTTAAGGGAAAATATTATGAGTATATTACACTCCTTAGTTTCATTTTCAGTTAACTTATCTTTTCAAGTGGTTTTTATCTAATACTTTTAAAAAAAAAGAAATTTGAATTATAAATAAAAAAATTAATAAAAAAAAAGAAAAGATTCTTTGAAAGTTTTGTAGGTTGCCTCTATTTTTACATGTCTTCTGCTAAATCTTCGTAAGCTTCCAAAGCAAGCTCTATAATTTCTTGGAAGGCCATAGCATCTTGAAGATTTCCTTCAACAGTGATATCTCCCGCCATATATGCACTAGTAGCATCTACTTCTCCCATTAATATACCTGCACCAACTTCTAAAGTTGAAGACATTGTGAATGAAGGATTATCAACATCCCCTTCGCCAAAATCTAAATTTCCTTCTTTTACTGTAAGCCAATGCTTCCTATCTGCATCCGTAATTATCATTTGAATTGCTATATCCATGTCCTCTAATTCTTCCTTAAGATCTTCATTCTCTGTAGAGATTTGTTTAATGAATTCAAAAACCTTCATCATATCCTCTGGTGATGCACTAGATGCGCCCGCATCTTGAGCGGCCTTAATATCTTTCAATAATGATTCGTCAACCATTTTAATTTTCAACCTTTTTGTATAATTTTCCTCTTTTTATTTGAAAATCATTTAAGAAAATATTCTATAAATAACAATATTAAAAGGATATAATGATATAAAAAGGTTTTATTTATATTATTTGGTAATTCTGATAAAATACGCTAAATTTAAAAGTTACTAAATGTGAAGTTTAGAAGTTATTAAGTGTGGAGACTTTTATGATTTAAATTATAAATTCATTACTATAATCTCCCGAAGGAAGATTCGCATATAAAACATTTGTTGGAGAATTATAAGCACCTTGTTTAATGTTAATAGTAGACATATACTTTACCATATAAAAAGTGATGGAAGCAATTTTCTTGCGGAAATCTTCTTCATTGACAGATCGAAAATCTATTTTATCAATTCTATTTCTAGCAAGTTCGGCAGTAAATTGTCTAATAAGAGAGGTTCTTTTACTCATCCCTCCTAACCAAGGGCGATAGAATGATACAGAAAATTCAGTCATAGTACATCATCAGAGGGATAGTACACAATGAATAATCTCTAATTCTTATTTTTTCCTTCTTACTAATTATAGTTTATAATTCCTTCATAAAATTCTTTCTTCTTCATTATTTAACTCTTTTTAGATAAAATCTTAATAAATTTCTAGCCCACCATAATTTAAGTATAACGGTTGAGGGAAATCTTCAAGATGCTATGGCTTTCCAAGAGATCATTGAATTAGCATTAGAAGCTTATGAAGATTTAGTAGAAGATTTATAAATTACTTAATTTAACCTCTCTATTCAGCATATTTCATTTATACATTTCTTTTTTTTTATTATCTTAGTTTTTATTTTATAGTATTATTTCAGAGAAATTATGTTTTTCATAATTATTAATTAGCTTCAATAATAAATTCAAAGTTAAGTAAAAATTATATGGCGCGGCTAGCGGGATTTGAACCCGCGTCGCAGGAGTGACAGTCCCGAATGCTTTCGGTTAAGTAGACAGATTTGTTATACTTAAAGACCGGGCTACACTATAGCCGCAAAAAATTATAGTTATGTAACTAAGGGAATAAACGAGAATATAAAAATTTTATTCTGTTTAGCATTTAAAACACCTAATAGAAAGATTTATATGCCTTAAAGACGATGTAGAATATAAGGAATATATAGGTATAATAATATAATATATTTGAATTAGTATCAAGTTTAGATAGTATGCTCAATTCAAAGAGTTACAACTCTGTGATCCATTATTTGAAAAATTATGATGGGGAATTTATCACTGTTTTAGATAAAATCATTAAGATTGCCGTTAACAAATTCAAAATTACTGAAGAACTACGAGAAGAAATAATAGAGGATGATGATATATACCAAATTATCATTACAGATATTAATTTTAATTTTTGGTTAAAAGTATCAAATGGTTCACTTAGCTACAAACATGGTATTAATAGAAATGCATCCTTTAGAATTAGATACACTAAAGAGATCTTAGTTAAAATTTTGAAGCGTGAGATGTATGGAACCGATGCTTTTATGAAAGGAATAATAAAAGCTGATGGAGATCTTTCTCAAGGTTTAAGATTTATAAAATTATTTCGATTATTCATAAAATATCTAAATAATGGTTTTGAAAAGGAAGATATTTGAAAAATACTCTACTTTTCCTATATAAGATTCGAGAAATTACTGAATTATTCATTATTCTAATTCAATAAAATTTTTTAGAAATAATAAATGAAAGTAATTTAACCCTATAATTTTTAGTACTTAGATTAAGGGCCTGTAATCTAGTCAATTGCGTCCATCTCGACGTAATCTAGAATGGATAGGGTGCCCGGCTTCGGACTGGGATTTTTGATGGAAGTATCCATTAAACCCAAGATCGCAGGTTCAAATCCTGCCAGGCCCGTTCCTTATTTTTTAAAAAAATCTCACTTTAAATAGGGATTCCCTTTTATTGTCTTTCGGGCTTAATGAGAATTTGACCCCCGTGTAAACCTGGTTTTTTTTTGTTTTTTATTTTTATTTGTTTTATATCATGTTTATAATTGCAAATCCTATACTGTTCTGAATTTTTTTCAGATAATATTTTAAACATCCAATTTCATAAAAGAAATGAAAAAAGTATCTTAACCTCAAAAGAAGATTTAATCATCACTCGATTTAATATAAACAATTAAATAAAGCAAGTTTAGATTTTTTGTTGTCAAAAATATTATTATTGATCAAAAAGTACATTTAAATATCTTAAGTATGATTATTTTATTAACACAAAAACAAGATTTAGCACAAATAAATCTATATAATGCAATGATTATTTTAAATGAAAACCAGCAGAATATGGAGTATAATTTCCCAATCTTCCAATTACGGGGATTTTGTATTTCAGAGATAAGTATAATGGGAATGGTTGAGATTATTTTCCAAAAAAGGATTGGAATTACGCTTTCAACTAAGATTATTGATTTATATAAAAATACTATTATTAAAAAAAGACAAGGATATATCAAAGATACTATAGGCAACCTTACAATTTACCTACAATTCTACGAGAAAAAGGGGCATAATAAGTTAGTCATTATGTATATTGATAAGACAGAGAATGTAATGAACTACCCAGAACTTTATAATTTATCAAAAAGGATATATGAAAGTATAAGTTCTGACCTCTTAAGACCAGAGATACGACAAATTTGCGATAGATCGGTTGATATTCCAAAGGCTAAGGGAATCGTTGGAATCTTTATTATTGATAAAGCGGGATTTTTATATTTTTCAAAGGTGAATAAAGATAGACCTTATATGGCTAATAACAATTTCCAGATCGCCGGATTTATTTCAGCGATATTAATATATTCACAAGATTTTATTGCTGGAGAAGAATATGGACTAAAACTTGAAGACATAAATCTTGGCAATGGTTGCCAAATGTTCTTGAAAACTAAAAGCAATGTTATATTCGCATACATAGTGGAAAAGCCAAATTGTTCCGAAAATATCAAAAGATATATGCAATTAATTGTTGAAGAGTTCTTATACCGATATTATTCTTGCTATGTAGTTGAGTTTAAGGGAGATTTAACACCGTTTCACTCTTTTGAGGAGGTAATTGATGAATATTTTGAAATATAATTTAATTTTTCATAAATTTGAGAATATGTAATAAGAATAAAATCAATATATTTCAAATTATTTTTCTACATACCTTTTATATAAATCATCCTTTCAAGTTAAGACCATAATTTTTACCCAAAATTATATATTACAAAACCAATAAATTATATCACAATGACTGCTATTTTAAATTCAGATTTAGTCATTGAAACATTAATAAAGGAATTCGGTCAGTCTGGCTTGTATTTTATTTTAATTACTTCCAAAAATGGGGCTGTCATCAAATCATACATTAATCAAGAATTCAATAAAACTTCTATAGGCTTAAATATGTCGCAATTATATGAATTAGCTGAAGAAATAACATCAGAAATCGGAGTTCATGATCCCGATTTCAATGTTATTCATTCTGATAATTTTTATATCCTTTCAATTAAAATTTTAGAAAAAATTATTATCCTTCTTACTGAGGATCAAGTAGATTTCTCATCTGTTTTTGAAATAATAAATAGGTGTATAATAACAAATTGAGTGGTTTTAGCTAGTCCTCTCTTATATATCACTTCTATTTAACTCTTTAATATATTAGGAATATAAAATGAAGCTAAAAATTTATAAAGTATTTAACAATTATTTAGTGAAATCTATTATAAATATTTGAAAATTTGTGGTATTTAATATGAAATATGAAAAAAATCAATATTCTGACGGTTTTTCTATTTGTGCTTTAATTATCGCGGGTGCTTTCCTATATTGGGGGATTTCCTCATTTATACCATGGAATGCATGGTCATGGTGGGGATTTATATCCACTGGAATTGGAGTTGCTATTTTAGTTAGTCAAATATTTGCACTAACTAATAGAAGTAAACTAAGGAATGTAGTTTTGTCAGAGTTTCAAGTAAATCCAGAAGCTACGATAGATGAAGTTAGTAAAAGTACAGGAATTACACCAAAAGATATACAATCAATAATTTTGGATTTAAAAGCTTCAGGTCAATTACGAGGAAAATTTAACACAACAACCGGACAAATTAAACATTTATCTATACCTGAAAAAGAAGCTCTTACAGAAGAACGTGCAAAATATTGTCCTAATTGTGGAACACCAATAAAAAAAGATGGTGCTCAATTTTGTGCTTATTGTGGAGCACAAATATAATCAATATCCATATATTTTTTTATTTTCAATATATAAAAAGATTTAAAAAAAAAGAATTGAGATTTTAAGGAGGGTATCTTAATTCATAAATACTTTTTCCACCATTAAGCGGCCCCTTGATATATTTTTCGATTTCTTTTGGATCTCGTTGAGTTATTCCTTCAATTGGGGGAAGTTTTCCGGGTGGAAACGTTTTCAGTATATCATTAACAAGTTTTTCTAGATAATCTAAAAATGCTTCCATACCAGGTTTTCCTTTCTCAAAGGTTGCTTTGCTAGGACATCCAACATGGCCTTCTGGATAAGCAAACACTTCAATAGGTCCAAAACCAACTTGTCCATACCATTTAATAGGACGTTGATAAATATTTCCCGCTTTGTCTACATGCCCTTCTGGCATCCATCCTACTGGAGTGTTATCATTACATTCATCTATTTGTTTCAACAATTCGGGAAATAGTGTCATTGAGAAAGATGTTTCAGCTTCATCAGCGTGAATAAAAGGTGTTTCAAATGGGCCACCATGTTCTTGATCCATACAATGTTGAGGAATTGCGTGATACCAATTTACATTGCAAACAACCATGGGCAATTGGTAATTTTTCGCAAATTCGTGTATAGCACTTGGGATAACGTATTCTTGACCATGACCGTTTAATAATATCATCTTTCTAAAACCCATATTCCAGCAACCTGCCATTACTGATCTTAATAAAGATTTAAAAGTTTCTTCGGGAACTATGATCGTTCCTGGCATCCCTAAATGATGATAAGGGTGAGAACCATACCAAGTTGGTTGAGCAACAGTACAGCCTGTTTTTTGGGCTATTAATTCAGCCATTCGAGTGACTAAGAATGTATCTTCTCCAATACAAGCTGCAGGACCATGATTTTCAGTAGATCCACAAGGAATGATAATAACATCATTCTTCTTTACCCTCTCTTTAATTTCTGCTATAGACATTGTTTGAAGATAGATACTACTAGGTTTATCCATATGGCCAAACTCTTTAGGAGGTAAATTCCAATCTGTCATATATAATCACAAAAAATAGTTTAAGTAATAGAATGATCCATCAATTTAAACTTTTAAAGTAATTGGTTCTATTCCCTTTTTTTCACCAAATGTAGGAATGACCCATATATAAGAACAAAATTTTAAATTTTTATAAAAGGGTTTTGCAAAATTTATATGTCCTAAATATCCTGGAAAGAATAATCCATCTCCGTTTGAAAGATCTTTGCAAACTGATTGTCCCTTGGAGTTTATTAAATATTGGGTGATAGCATAATTATCATCATCAATAAGATATATATATAATTCCGGAAAATCTGGATGAATATGAGAGTAAATTTCAACATTTCCTTTTTCTTTATCCTTTTCTAAATTGACGCTTGTTACCACGCCTGTTTTCAGAGATTCATTAGGAATGCTGGTTATACCTGACATAAAAAAACCATTGTTAAAAGCTGTCCATACAGTCCTATAAGTTGACATTTTTTCATTAGAGCTAGGTTCCCCTCGAATTATGAAATTCTTTATATCATACTTCTGTACATCAAAAGATAGATCCACTTTCATTTCAATTGAGCTAATAACTAAAGCAATTTTATATTTTGACTTATATTTGCCTCTAATGATAAAGTCTTTTTCGGGAGGAATAAAGAAAATATCAAATTGATTTAATTGGGATTCTATACTGTCAATAATTAAAGTAGCATCTCCCAACAATAAACTTCCATTTAAAACTTGGTTTTTTTCTGTTTTTAATTTAATTTCTAAGTCAAAATAATAATATATTACTTTTATTCTATTTAATTCCCTATTAACAGCGTCATATTTAGGATCTTCAAAAAAATAAGAAGCCATGACAGATTTGGTAGTAAAGTATTCTCTCATTTTTATGATCTCATTAGATTTTTAACTTAATTTAAGGATAATTCATTTTTCTTTTTTTACTATAAATAATTTTGCTTAATATTATTATATGAGTAAAGCACTATCCTATTCAAATTTCAACAGATATATATATCATGAAATTAAGTATTGTCTCTGGATTAAATGAATCAAAAAGTACTCAAGATGAAGTCTTAAAACATTTTTCAGAATTATGTGAATTTTTAAATTCTTTAAATTATGATGGAGTTGAATTATCTCTTCTTGAACCTGAAAAAATCAATGCTGAAATGATAAACGATATTAAGGATTCGTATAACCTTAAGATCTCTGCTATTGGAACTGGGAGCACGTATATTCGTTTTGGATATTCTTTAGGACATCAAAATGAGCATATGAGGGAAAGTGCAATTCAAAGAATTCAGACCTATTTAGATTTTGCGCAAAGAATCCAATCAAAAGTTATAATTGGATTAATTCGAGGACGTTTTAATTCTGAGAGTAGTTTAAAAAAAGAAAAGAATTATATTAAATCATCCCTAAAGGAATGCTGCCGTATGGCAGAAAACAATGGAGTTCTATTATTATTTGAACCAATTAATAGATTTGAAATTGATTCATATAATACAATATCTGAATCATTAAATTTAATTGACGAAATCGGCTCAAATAACTTAAAATTATTAATTGACTCTTTCCATACTTATTTAGAGGAGGATCCCGGCTATATATGGGACTATTTAGAGGAAATTACTCAAAATGTCGCTCATATACATCTTGCAGATTGCACCCGTAGGGCTCCAGGAACGGGTCATTTTGATTTTAGAACTTTTCTAAATATTTTTAAAAAATCAGGCTATGATGGGTTTGCTTCAATTGAAACGATAATGAAGCCTTCATTTGAAGATGTCGCTAAAGAATCATCAGAATATTTACGATCAATCTTATAAAAATGAATTAAAAGAGTAAAAAATCAAATTGTTATAAAATCTAGAATTTATTTAATTTCTATTACTTTTTTTCCACTAATCCCTGCCAATTTTTTAGGGATGATTAACTTTAGGATACCATTTTTAAAGCTAGCATCAATTTCATCTGGAATTGTATCTTCGGGTAGATGTAAACATCTAAAGAAATTAGTGGTTCGAATTTCTCTCCTTAAATAGTTACCTTTTATTTCCTTATGCTTTTCTTTTTTCTTGTCTTTATCTTTCTTTTCATCCTTTTTTTCTTTCTTCTCTTTGTCTTTTTCTTTTTTCTCATCCTTTTTTTCTTTGTCTTTTATTGTTTTTTCTCCAAGTAATTCTAAAATTCCTTCTTGTAAAGAAATTTTAACATTTTTTTTGTCTAATCCCGGCAATTCGACAAGAACAGAGTATACTTCCTCACTTTCTAGAATGTTAATCAACGGAATTCTATAAAAAGGTTCATTTTCCATAATTTCTAAAGATTCTGGATTTTGAATCTTAAAATAACTGGTGTCGGTTCTTTTTAAAGTAATTTCTTCTAGTTTTTTCTGCTTTTCTAGAATTTGTTCACTACTTTCAGTTTCTTCCTCAAAATCAATATCCTCTTCCTCATCTTGATTTTCATTCATAATATCAGATCTCTTCTAAAATTATAATTTTTGAATAACAAAAATAGATGAAAATAATATAAAAAAGTTTTGATTGTATCTTGTTATTAAAACTATCAAAAATAAAAATTTGATTGGTTTTAAGAAACATCAAGCTATTTTAACTGAAATTTTACAATTTTCTTTATCTGTCTGTAAAATTTTAAGATATTTAGGAACTTCATTAAGAGAAATTTCCTTTGTAACCATTGGTGTCATATCCATTCCAGCAGCCATGCAACTTATTACATTAGGAAAATTACCATGTCCAGAATGACCTTGAGAACCAACAATACGAGCTCTCTTTACTTGGAAATATTCACCACAAACTGGCATATTTTGCTCCGCTCTGGCTACGATAACTACAGTGCTATTAACAGCTTTACATTCCCATATTGCATTTTGTATATCACTTGTTACAATAGCAGGTAATCCTGTTGCTTCGAGATATATTGCAGCTCCTTCATCATCAGTGTATTCTTTAATTTTTTCAACAAAATTTTTCCTAAGAGGATTTATCACATAATCAGCACCCATCTTTTTAGCTAATGATGCTCGGTTTTCTTCGGGTTCTGAAACAATGCATACTGCTGCTCCAGCAGTTTTTAGAATTTTTACTGCTGCTAGACCAATAGGACCAGCTCCCAGAATTACTACATTCTCCCCTGGTCTAATTCCACCACCTCTTTCAATAACTGCGTTATATGCCACTGAAGTTGGTTCTACTAAGCTCCCTATCTTAAAAATATCATCATATTTATCTTCTAACTTCTTTAAACTCCAGCATAATTTAGCAGGTACAGCAATATATTCAGCATAAGCACCATCAATAGAAAAACCGATTTCTTGTAGTCTTTCACAATGATTAGGGTATCCATCGCAACAAGGTTTGCACTCGCCACACCAGACCATTTCTTCTACTGTAACAGGTTCCCCTTTTTCATAAAGCTTTCCAGTTCTTTTATTAATTGCTAGACTTCCAACTTCGACAATTTCACCAGCAAATTCATGTCCAAGGGTTGCTGGAAAAGCTGTTAATCCTGGATAATATATATATCCATCTTCATATGTTTGTGCCATGTGTACATCACTTCCACAAATCCCACATCGTTTCACCTTTATCAATACTTCATTTGATTTAATTTGAGGTTTTGGTTTTTCTACTACTTCAATAACAGGATTACGCCATACTTGTGAGCCTAAATACGTCAAAATTCCTTCTATATCTTTAGAGCCCAACTTAAATCCCGGTTTAGGATCCCATTTAGCTTTTAACTCTATTGTTTTCATAATACTCAAGTCTATAATTATAAATAATTAACTAATATAACAAATTAAATAAAGAAATAAATTATTTCTGGATTTTTCAAAAAGAAAAAAAAATTAGATTTTGTTTAAGTTAGACCACTTTTCTTTTGATCGTGCAATTCAGTTAATTTTTTTCTGTTTTCCCTGAGTCTTTCTCCCTTAATAGGATAGAAATACATACCAATCAAGGAAAGTGATAAAACGATAGCAGGGTAAATACCCATTAAAATTCGCAGCCCTATAATCACATTTACATTTGGATTTGGATTATAATTCATCCAATCTGTAGAAGTAAAGACTAATCCAATGAATACGAAATTAAGAATCATTGATAATCTAATAAGAAAGTTAAGAACAGCATAGTAAATGCCAGACCGCCGTACTCCATATGTAATTTCATCCTCATCTATGATTTCAGCAATACACTGATCATAAAAGTAAAGTCCACCCCCCAATCCTAAGCCATTAATAAGCATAAAAATTAAAGCCATTGTAAAGTCAGTTGAAAAGGCAAAGAGTAATACTGCTACTACCCATACAGCAATCCCGATCAAACCACACATTCGAGCGCCTTTCTTAACTCTTATGAACTCCCATAAAGGTGTAGATACCGCAGCAACAAGAAAATCGACTAAAAGGAGTATTCCAATTAATTCAGGATCATCTAAACCAACTGCATGCTTGAAGAAAAGCGGAGCTAATGTCGGTAGAATATTGATTACAAGCCAAGTCCCAAGAGCAGGAAATAGAAACCATAAAAAAGATCTATGTTTGAACGTAAATTTCAGAGTTTTTGTGAAGGACATCGCAGATTCAGCATCTCTTGAGATATGTTTAGGATCTTCAACACCTTTTTTGAGGAAAATAAAATAAAAGATAAATATAATTGCCGCAGCAACGATTCCAACAATTAAATATTGATTTTGTACAATTGGATCATTACTAGTAAAATCCTCAATAATAAAAGTGGGAAAGACCAAAGCAAACATAGTTGCGAGTAATACAAAAATTATTCGTATTCTTCCAGTTGCGCTACGCTCTTTCATATCAACAAACATTTCAGAAAAAAGCGCATTATAATTCAGATTAAATGATGTATATGCTATATCAAAGAGTATCAATATTATGATGAAGTATATGAAAACAGACTCATTTTGACCATAAGTAGAGAAAGGAGTAAATAATAATATCATAAAGACTCCGAGTGGGATGGTAGCACCTATCATCCATGGAATCCTCCGTCCCCATCTACTTTTCGTTCTATCTGAAAGGTATCCGATTAACGGATCATTAATTGCATTCCATAGAGCCCAAGTTATAAAACCTAACGTCATTAAAGGACTCGGGATTCCAACAACTGCGAAATAAAAAGTAAACATCAAAAATGAAAAAGTATTTAGAGCTACATTATCGCCAACTTCTCCACATGCGAAAGCTAATTTCTTGCTTAAAGATTTTTTTCTAGATTCATTTTCATTCATAAAGTTATTTCCTCACTATTTATAGAAATTTATTTTAAAACCATCTTTTTTTAAGGTGAAATATTAAAATTAAATGTAATTAAATATTTGATATTTCAGTTTAAATAAGTATCTTATTTAATAGCTTCAATAAATTTTTTAAAGTTATTAGAAGAAAAAGTGTTTATGTGGTATATTATGGCGAAAAAATTTACAGTTGGAGTAATTGGAGCGGGAAGAATTGGAAAAATACACATCGAAAATCTATTACGTAAAATAGCTGATGCTAATTTAAAAATTGTGGCTGATGTGAACATAAATGATAAATTAAGAATATGGGCAGAAGAAAAGGGCGTACTAAAACTCACTTCGGATGTAAATGAAATCTTTATTGATCCTGAAATTGAAATAGTAGTAATTTGCTCACCTACAGATACTCATGCTAAATTTATTCAGGAAGCTGCCAAGGCGAAAAAACATGTCTTTTGTGAGAAGCCAATTGATACGGATATAAAACGAATTAAAGAAACACTTTCAGTTGTTAAAAAAACAGGGATAAAACTCATGGTGGGGTTTAATCGACGTTTTGATCGTAATTTTATGAGGTGCTATGAATCGGTCGCTTCTGGTCAAATAGGTGAACCTCAAATTATAAAAATTACATCTCGAGACCCCGCTCCCCCTCCAATAGAGTATATAAAAGTGTCGGGGGGAATTTTTCTTGATATGACGATTCATGATTGGGATATGGCAAGATTCCAAGCTGGGAGTGAAGTGGACGAAGTCTATGCAACTGGAGCTGTACTTATTGATCCTGAAATTGGGAAGGCAGGTGATATAGATACTGCTGTCGCTGTTTTAAAATTTAAAAATGGAGCAATTGGAATGATTGATAATACTCGTCAAGCAGTTTATGGATATGATCAACGTGTTGAAGTATTTGGCTCTAAAGGATGTGTGGTAGCTGATAATGAAGCGACTAATACTGTCCGTATTTATACTGCTGAATGTACCAATATTGATAAAATTCCATACTTTTTCTTGGAGAGATACATGGAATCTTATTCTGCTGAATTAAAACGTTTCTTTGAATGCTTGAGTAAAAATATAGAACCTAAACCAAACGGGGAAGATGGTTTGCAGAATGTTTTAGTAGCATTAGCGGCTCAGAAATCATATGAAGAGAATCGTCCTGTAAAGATTTCAGAAATAGAAAAATAATAATATTTAGATCTACAAATAATCAATAAAAAATAAGTAGATTTACAACTTATGTCATATGATATATCCGCTTTTAAGGTGTTGATAAAAAAGATCTTTCCACCAAATAAGAGTGTCTTTACCGTAGATATTGATGGTGACGCAAAAACAGATTCATTACAAATAAAATTTATTAATTTACTTATACCATTTGTAATTCCTGAAGAAATTGAAATTGGAGATTTTAATATTAAAAAGTTTGATCCTAATACTCTTGATCTATCTAAATATGGAGAATTTTACTTGGATGATATGGAATTGAATTTTTCTAAAGATAGTGTTAACTTAGGCATAATAAAAAGTCGTTTATTAATCTATCATAAAGGAGAATCCTTTAATTTAAATGATATTATAGAAGGTAAATTAAGTGGCAGAACAATTAATCTAAATGATAGTATTACTCTCTTAATAAAATTAGATGATGATACTTTAAAGAAATTTACCAAAGGCTCTCATTGTTTCAAAATTAAAAGTGATTTAGTATCAAATTTAGAGATAAATTTTGAATTGGATGAGAATAATATGAATATCAAATTTGATCCTGATAATACCTAATTTTGATTATTTATAAATTACTTAATAGGTATAGTCCTCGAACTTAAATCCTATACTTTTCATTATGAAATAAATGGGGTTTTTATTATTAATTTCAGATAATCTCAAGAAGGTGTTAATATGGCAATCACAGAATTAAAGAAAAATGTAAATATCAATACATCGAAAATTGAATTTATTTGCCCAGTTTGTAATGCAAAAAAAGCATTAGATATTCCTAATTCTGTCATTGCTGAAGCAAAACAATTAACTACAATGTCAATAGCAAGAGGATTAGTATGTGAACATCAATTCCAAGCATTTGTAGATAAAAATTTTCAAGTTCGAGGGTATCAAAGAGTAGATTTTGAAATTGAAAATGGGGTGAATCACGGGAACGATTCAAATTTTGGTAATATTAAAAAAGATGAAGATGGACTATTTGAAAATTTAGTACTAGAGGGAAATTATCTTGAATTTACGCTTAAAAAAACCAAAAGTAATAAAAATAGATTTCAAAAAGATAAAAAAATTCACCCACTTAAAAAGAGAATGACCCTTGAAGAAATTTATAATGAATTTCGTGAATTTATAGATGAGGATAATAAAATATTTAGAGAATTTATAAATAAAGATGTGTGCAGAACCGAACCTCGGTATTATATTAAATAATTTTTAAAAAAACAAAATAAAAAAAAATTATTTTTCATTTAACGCATTAACTATACGATTCATGCATTCTTTTAAAATCGATTGTGGACATCCTACATTTATTCTCTCAAATCCTTCTCCACCTGGACCAAATATTTTACCATCATCCAATGCAACTTTTGCTTTTTTAAGCATAAAATCACTAAGTTCTTCATCATCCATACCCAATCTATCGCAATCTAACCAAGCAAGATAAGTTCCTTCTGGATCAATGAAATCAACATTGGTGAGTTTTTCATTAACAAATTCTTTTAAGAATTTAAAATTAGTCTCAATATACTTCAACGCTTGATCTAACCATTCTTCTCCTTCATTGTAAGCTGCAATTAAAGCAACTATACCAAAGGCATTAGGACTCATAAAACTATTCTTTTTAGATATGGTATTTATGAAGGATTCTCTCATTTTTTCGTCTGGAATAATTATATTAGAAGTTTTTAAACCAGCAATATTGAATGTCTTGCTTGGTGCGGTACACATAATTGTATTTCTCTCAAAATCATCTGATATTGTTGAAAAAAGAGTATGCTTATATCCCGAAAGGACTAAATCGTGATGGATTTCGTCTGAAATTATTATTACATCATTTTCTAAACAAATATCTCCAAGTTTTCTAAGTTCTTTTTCAGTCCAAACGCGCCCCACAGGGTTATGAGGGCTACAGAGGATAAACATCTTAGTTAATGGGTCCTTAGCTTTCTCTTCAAAATCTTCGAAATCAAACGTATACCTTTTATTCTCATAATGTAATTGATTTGTCAATAAGATACGTCCATTATTTTCTACTGCGCTAAAAAAAGGATAATAAACTGGTGACTGGACAATTACTTTCTCTCCCACATTAGTAAACGTTTGAACTAACATATAAATAGCGGAAACAATTCCAGGACTGAAAACAATCCATTCATTATCAATTTCCCATCCATGTCTTCGTTTCATCCAGTTCGAAACAGCATCTAAATATGTAGGAGTTTTGTGCCAGCAATATCCATAAATTTCTGCATCAACCCTCTTTTTTAAAGCATCAATGACAGGTTGAGGACATTGGAAATCCATATCAGCAACCCACAGAGGCAAAACATCATCAGCTTTAAAGTGTTCTTTTAGAAATTGTTTATCCCATTTAACAGAATTAGTACCAGAACGCTCGATTACTCTATCAAAATCATATTTCATTTTGGATCTAAGCATGTAAATTAAGAATCTTTATTAAATATTTATTTGGAAAGCAATTGGAAAGCCATGATAAAAAATACCAAATTTTAATGCCATAACCATCAAGTAATGAATTTCAAAATTAATTGAAATTTAATATTCCAAGTTTAAAAATTTCATGAAATCATTACTCATAATACGAATTGCCTAATGAATGTAGCAATCAGTTTTTTGAAAAGATGCTATAAAATCTATATAATTTAGGATAAAAATAAATAAAAAAAATTGTTAGTCTACGTGAGACTTTCAAATCCAATTATTGTACCACAATGATTACATACCATGCAGCTTGTTGCCCATTCTTTATCTTTTGCTGATACTATATTTATATGACGATATCTTAATGTAATTCCAATAATATCATCTGTTCTAGCATATTCGTGCTTGCCCACATCATAATCAATATTTATTTTTTCTTTACAATTGGGGCAAATTAAAAATGCAGGACGTTCAATTGTGATTTTACATCACCTCTTTTCTTTTACTTTTTTATAGGATTTAAAAAAATATCTTTAATAAGATATTTTTGTACTTAACTTAATTGAATTGGAAGTAGTATAAATTCTTTCTGCTTGGTATTCTATCTGTTGTAGATTGAAATCTATATAAAGAAAATAAACCTAATTATTAATTGCTTACAAATTATATTTAACTTGAATGGTGAAAATAATATGAAATCAAATGCAAAATCAAAAATAATTATTTTAATCACTTTAGGAATTGTTTTCATCCTTTTAACTATAAATAGCACTAATCTCATTCTTGATACGGGAAATAGCTATCCATGTTCGGAATATAGTAACGATATTTCTTTTATTAAAGAAAATTTGAAAACCTCACAAGTTTCGGAGCCAATTTTTATAGATGGTAATTCTGGTTGGGTTGATTTTAAAAATGATGGAAATTGTACGGGTTCGGGCACATATTCCGACCCTTATATTATTGAAGATTTAGTAATAGATGGTCGAGGTTCAAAAAATGGAGAAAATTGCATCTGGATTGAAAATTCAAATGTGTATTTTACAATTGAAAATTGTACCCTCTACAATGCTATATCCCAATTTCCACCAGGAGAATATAAAGCTGGAATTAAATTATCAAATGTAAACAATTCTCTGATAATCATGAATAATTGTTCGTGGACTTATTATGGAATATATTTATCGTTATGTTATCATAATATCATTGCGAGAAATATAGCAGACATGAATTATCGGTTTGGGATAGGAATTACAGTAAGTAATAATAACATAATATCAGGAAATTCTGCAACTAACAACATGCTTGACGGGATAAGTTGTGGAGGTAATAACAACATCATTTCAGGAAACAACGCAAGTAATAACGGGGTTAGTGGGATATATGTATATGGTGTTAATAATATCCTTTCGGAAAATACTATAAGCTTTAATGTTGTTAACGGAATAAATTCAGTAAATAGTCATGAAAATAAAATTACGGAAAATACTATAAGCTTTAATGGCGCTAACGGAATATATTTAGAAGGCAGCAATTGGAACGACATTACGGAAAACAACGTATTTAACAATTCTCAATTCGGGATATATTTAAAAAGTAGTGATGAAAATATAATTTCGGCAAATATCTTGCAAGGAAATGATGGATGCTTCATAGAGATTGATTGTGAAGGAAACACATTTAGTGATAATGGAGATTGTATTTATAGTCAAGACGATGGAATAATTCCTGGATATAATCTATTCGTTCTGTTTGGCATTCTATCCGTTGTAGTATTCATTTTAAGTAAAAAATTGAAGAAATCTTAAAGTCTATTTTTTTGCCTTTTTTGTTTTATTTTTTTAAAATATTTAGTTCTTAACCCTCTCTTTCAATATCTTTAAGTATCTAAATCTGAAAAGAGTTCATCTGCGAACTCCTCCAACCAACAGCATCATATGCTGTTAGTAATATAAAGCATCAAAAAGTGTATGATTTTATTGAATAATTCAATGAAAAATATAACAGAATACCTACAACCTTAGAACTATATCAAACATTTTTAAATTTTAAGAGTTATGAATTAAGGGGAAAATTGAACTATTTCTATTAGAAATTTGAATGATTTATATTATTGATGAGAATTAGGATAATTGCCAAGGGAGAGATTATTCCGGAATCCGTTAAAGGCGAATCCCTTTGAACTTTCTCGAGAATGAACGAGGAGTTCATTCTGCTCGATACCTAGATCTTCAGTTTCACCATTATCAGTAATTCTGATGATTCTAGTGCGTTCCCGGGCTACGCCACCTTGGCTTTGTGGAGAATTTTTACTTTATAAAACATTGAAGTTTTTAAAATATCAAAATTCGTAATTTAAAAAGGAAAAAATATCATTTAAAGTTTTTTCAAGTGAATATTTTATTTTCTCAAAATTTCTTGATGTATTTATTTAAACTGGTATCTTTTTTTTTTCCATTCTATTTTTAATTTTTATAACCAAGATTGCTAGAGATGCTGCTATACAAATCGCAAAATATACCAGCATATAAGGAGCTCCTCCTAACTGGGCGGTAGGGTTTGCAACCCTAGTAATTAATGCAGCTCCTAAGAAGTATGTGATTGGTATTACAGGAAGCATTATTGGAACTAATTGTCGAGCTTTAAATCCAATTAATATGAACATAATTCCCGTGAGATAATTTGAAATTCCAAAGATCCCTAATAAAAGCATTTGATTATCCACACCGCCAGATAAATCAATTACAAAAATATTGATAGCTGCAAATTCAAGCATAACGGTATGCATGAATCCTCTAATCAAATCAAAGCAACCAAGACCAATCATTAATATCCAAGCAAATTTAGGGCATTTTATATCGTTTATATCCATTTGGGCATAACCTCCATATTTTTAATTATAGTTCTAATAAGAAAAAATGAAACAAAAATTATTGTAAAACATGATTGAAACAAATTTATTTAAAATTATAATTCCCAACTCTAATATAATACCAAAATAATCTGTTTTTTTAAGAAATTGAAGTATTTTCATTTGAATCTTTTACTTTTTCAAAACCTGTTCCCTTTTCTCTTTAGATAATTTTTCGCTTGCATATCTGAGAATTAACCGAGGAATTCTTATTTTATTTTTCATTAAATATTCATAAATTACATCTGGCTTATATTTAGAGCACGTTTTTAGGAGCCAACCAATAGCTTTCTGAATATAATCCTCGGAGTAATTAAGCATTTTTTCTACTAATTCAAATACATAATCCTCGTCGAATCCTTTTTTCATCATTATAATTTTAAGTAGAATTACTAATGAAGCTCGTCTAACCCAAATATTTTCAGATGTTGACCATTTATCGATTGTTTTTTCAGCTAATAGCTGATTGTTCTTTTTTCCGAGAAATGGTCCAATAACTCTAATACAACTACTATCACAAAAAGCCCATGTATCACAGTATTTAGAGAATTGATCCTCAAACATATCTATAGTCGCTTGATTGAAATTGCTTTTAAAGTAATTGAGAAAAAATATACCAGCAAATTTCTCCTCAAGAACACTGGAGCTAACTAAATCTTGGCAAACAGCGAGAGCATCCTCATAACTACATTGATATTTCATATGGACGATTTTAGTAATTTTTTCTATATCAGAAATCTTATGACCATATCCAAAAAAGTTTGGATTATTAGAATTCAATATTTTGTTTCTTCGAACAATCTGTTCGGGAGTTAATTTGGGAGCTGTATTTCTCAATACATCAATAATTTCTTGGGTTATTTTTGTGATTAAAGAAATTTTTCTAACCCCTTTCTTTGTTTTAATTCTTTATTTTTTTCTAAGTAAGGTTCGATAAATTCAATTATTTTGGGATTAATGTTTTTTATAGTGTGCAATTCATCTCTATTATAGACGTCTAAAATCGATTCTTCTAGGTTATTAAGGTTCAATCCTGCCCACATGAGAGTTTTATTCGATTTACCTGTTTTTAATGCATCTATATACTCTTTATTTAAAAGCAATTCTGATATTTTATAATTCCATTTACGGAAATCTGAAGGAATCCAACGCTTTACTCGGATATTAACTTTATATTTTTGACATAAATTCCATAATTTATTATTGATTTTTTTACTATATTCTGAGGGTGGATGGATCTGACCTTTATATAATTCAAGTAAGGGTTTAATGATGGGTTTATATTTGCTTTCTTTTAATTTTTTTAAAAAATATTCCGCTTGAGAATCCCTTATGGTTAAGCCAGGTGAAAATAATATAAAATCTGCACCAGCTTTTTTAGTTTCTCTTATTACATCTTCTAAGCTATCATCCTTATCCTCTAAAAATGGGATTATAGGGATGAAATATGTCCCTGCTTGAATATTAGGAGCCTCTTTCTTTATCTTTTTTAAAGCCGCAAGTCGTTCCGATGGTAATGAAGAATAGGGTTCTAAGAATTTAGCAAGTTCTTCCTCGGTTGTAGTTATGGAAAATCCTACTGTACACCAAGTGTCATCTGCAATTTTTCTTAGAATATCAATATCTCTAGTTACCAGTTTTGATTTAGTTGCGATATTAATTGGAAATTTATATTTTGCAATAACTTGTAATACTTTCCTGGTGTGTTCAATTTTCTTTTCTATTGGTTGATATGCGTCATTTACACCTCCAGGAGCAATAACGTCTGGTAATAATGTTCGAGCTCTTTTAAGTCTCTGATCCAATTTTTTATCAAAATTAGTCTTTATAATTACTTCATTTTCGAAATCTTCTATATAATACCGTTCACTTCGGGCATCACAATATATACAAGCATGAGCACATCCTGAATATGTGTTTAAAGTATATCGAGACCAAAACCATGAATCTGGGTATTTTAATTTATTTAAAACTGACTTAAATTCTTTATAAGTATATTTAACCATTATAACGATTATTAGTATAGTATTGCTCAATAATAAAATAAGAAATTTAAGATTATTGAAAGAAAAATATATTAGACTCAAAAGAAGTGAAAAAACGCCTTTTTAATACATATTACGAAGTGATCTAATATGGAAATGGAATGTATTTATAGACGTTTTTTCAACAATAACATACGATTTTGTAAATATAACTTTATGCTTTATAAAAAATTAGAAACAAACTTGTTTTTCTAATAATATTCAAATCTTCGTGAAACCATCCGGTTTAATTTTTAATAAAATAGGCTCAACTTTCAATTTATAAAACTTATCTTCGAGTTATGCCGTTTGATGCCATACTTGTGCTAGATATCAATTAGAATTGACATTTTTACCTATTATTATCCACATTGTATGATATTCTGTATCTATAGAATAGTTTTTATGAAAATATTCAAATAGGTCAACAATCTTCAAAAATTTGAAATCCTCCCGAAGCTCATCTTCTGAACAGAAATGAATGAAGTACTCACTTTGAAATGAATTTGGATCATTTTTTACTGATACGCCTTTTCCATAATATTGCTTATCATTTGAGGAAAGTGTACTCAAGAAAAAAAAACCATGTGATTTTAAAATGTTCTTGATTTTAAAAATAAATGTGTGTCTATCAGCCATATTAAAGAAGTGATACACACCTGAAATGTAAATTACATCATATTGAGTATCATCTAAATCCTTCCAATCCATACATTCAAATGTAACATTTTCTTTGTTTGAATTAAGCTCAATTGCATTTTCTATAGCTTTTAATGAAATATCAATTCCTCGTATTATGAGATTATCTAAATTCGAAGATATGAAGTCGATATCGCGTCCATCGCCACATCCAATGTCTAGAAATGTGAATTGATTAGATTTAATCAATTTCTTTTGGAGAAAACTTAAAGCTACACTAGCAGTTTTACTAATTTTATCCTCGCCACTTGGAATATGGTTCATACATTTACTTAATCAAAGGAGAGTTAAAAAAATATCTTTGGAATTCGATATCGTATTAAAATTTATTTTTATATGAGGTTAAAAATGTAAGTATGCGCGATCCGGGAATTGAACCCGGGTCATCGGCTTGGAAGGCCGAGATCCTGACCACTAGACTAATCGCGCTTGAAAAATTTAGAAACTAGTGTAAGATTAAAAATATATTATTTCTTATAACTTTAGCGATTTTAAAGGATTCCGTAAGTTAATTCATAGTAGGATATAACTTTATTGACTGTAGCCCATGCATCTAAAGGGTGTTTGGATATAGAAATTAAATTTTCCGAAAGAGTAATAATCTCTTTTGAGAAACTACTTTTTTGAAATCCCCCTATAATTACAAAATAGTTTTTTATCAGATCTCCTATAAACAGTTCTTTATAATTATTAATTAATGTCCCCTTACTTGAAAAAAGGTATACTTCAGAATGTTCAAATTTAGCTATAAGTTCCTTTAAATTTCCTTTAAAGGGTTCTATTAATTTTGTATCTTTTGTCTCGATTCTTCCATCTATTAACAATTTAGCCATCAGTCCTTTAAAGCGATTATAATTTCTTGCGATTCTTATTTCAGGATTGATATTAAAAATTTTATTATTGATTGTATGAATAAAAAGTAGTAAATTTCCATTTTTGTTTAGGGGTGATCCTAAAGCATTAAGCAAACAAACATGGGTTATATCAGGGCGTCCTCTTTTTTCATAATTCTTCAACTTTTTCATAGCAGAAAAATGTAATGCATTATCTAAGAGTTGTGAAGAATAGATACTTGAAGACAAATTTTTCTTCACAGCAGGATGATTCCTTATTTGTTTGGGTATTAATTCTAATCCACATTCAACCAATATAATGATTAATGGCATAAACTACTCTCTGTTATTAATTAAAATAATAGCATTATTTCTTTTTCCTTTTTAATTTAATGAAATATCTTGTAGTTTTATTACACTCAAAACAAGTTAAAGAGATATGAGATCCTTTTCCTTTTTGTGAGTGCATTCTTATTCTATAATTCACACCTGGGTATAAAAACATTTTACATTTATGACATACACGTTTTTTCCACTCAAAAGGGATTTTTATTTTAGCTCTTTGAGCATAACGCCTTGCTAAATAAACGTATCGATTCGCAAGAGTTTTATTTTTAGGAAACACTTCATGAGCTTTCTGAAAGAGGTAAAGCATTCTTGTATTTGCAATCTTTTTTGCTATATTTTTAGGATTTTTGTTACCTTTTGGCATTTAAATTTTGTTGAAGATAATTTTAATTGAATTTTTCAATACTATATTTAGTGAGTATAATGCTTTTACCCCTAATATCTAGTAGATGAGAAGCTGTTAATTTCGAGATTTCAATAGCTAATTTATTAATATTAGCTCTAGTCGCAATGGATCGCAATGCTTTGATTTTTATGATTTTATGTCTTTTTAATAATTTAAGAATATGATTAATAAAATCATCTGTAAGACCTTTTTTTCCTAGAATTGCATCAGGGTCTGCTAATAACACTTTTTTGAAATCTTCAGAATAGGGCATACTTCGTTCTTAAAATAATAAAATTATTAATTTAAAAGTATTATATTAATATTTAGTAATAGCATGGTTTAAGTCTTCTTATTTATCTTATTATTAGTCATCTTATTAAAAAAGGTAAATATAGGCAAGTTAAAGTAAATTTGATAATAAATTTATAATTGTGAGTTTTAATTAAATATTAAGTATGAAAGATTGTAAATTTAATTCTTATATTAAATTAAAATTAGAATACCATGTTAAATAGGATAAAAGCGGGAATTGCCAATATGGCTCTAAAATTCATTTCCGTTGAAGCAAAACTCTCCTATATGTTCCTCGAGACGTTTCCCAAAAACATTCGCCCCATTGTTATCCTTCCCGCCGTCAACACAGTCATGCGATACATTGTCCATAAATTGAAAAAGAGGAGCATTCATGGGCTGGTTTGCAACGGAAAATTGAATAATGTTGAAGTGTCCATAATCCAGACGAACATGGGGAGCCCCAGCACAGCAATGATAATGGAAACTCTTAAAATTTGCCATTGTAAGGCCGCCATTCGCATAGACTTTTGCGGTGGATTAAATACCACCTTGGAGAATAATCACTCTATAGAGACGGGGTTGAATCTCGGAAGCATGGTTATTCCGAAGACTGTTTTTCTTACTGATGGAACTTCTTTACAATATTTACAGGAAAATACAGCGCACTTGACAGACAATCCGTTATTTCAAAATCATGTTATAGAAACTTTAGAAACCTGGAAATATCCAACCCTAAACGGTAGTTATTGGTCGGCAGACAGTCCTGAACCGATTTATACTATATTTAATAATAATAAAGGGGAGCGGAATCGGCGAGAGCGGCAAGATATTCTCTGGAGCTCGGATACTCTTTTTTGTGAACCGCCCGAAGCTATTAACACTTGGAGGTTGCATAAATGTAATTCGGTCGATATGGAGAGTTGTGCAGTATATCTTCTGGGTGCGCTATACAAGATACCCGCGATCTCTTTGCTTGGTGTTTCAGATATAATCGATGTTGATGAGTTGAATTTAATGAAGCTAAACAAAATACATCCCGGAATATTACAGTCATTGGATGATGTATTTCATCTGTTGTTGAAATGTTTACCAATGGTGCACGAATTGGTGGAGAAGAACTAATACAACTACAGCTCAGAAGGATTATTATGAACGAAAGAGAAGAATTTTTTCTGCGACGTGCCCTCCAATTGGCTAAGGAAGCGCGAGAGAATGGACAGGAACCATTTGGTGCTGTACTAGTTAAAAATAATGAGATCGTAGCAGAAGGAGGGAATCAGATTTATGCCACTTCTGACCCTACCGCGCATGCAGAAAATGCACTAATCCGGGATTATTGCCAAAGGAACAAAATTATGAACTTGGAAGGATTTAGCTTGTATTGTAGTACGGAACCATGTATGCTTTGCTCAGGAGCGGTGTTTTGGGCTCGGATCACCAAGATCGTCTTTAGCGTTTCGCAAAAAATGCTCCAAAAGATCAGTGGCGGAACGAACAAAACAGATTGTCGAACCCTTCTTAAACCTCACCAGTGGATAGAAATCATCGGTCCTGTATTAATAGAGGAGGGTTTGAAAGTCCTTGAAGGATATCAATTTGAAAAATCAAACTTAATAAGCTGACGATAGCAAACATTAATAATCTAATCATTTAGACTTTTCACTTTTTTTATACTAACTTTTTAAACGTATTACTTAATCTTTGGTAGTAGAACCCTTACTGATAGCATATTGAATTTCCTTCAAAAAGAGCTATGAACAACACACAACAGCTATATATATTACTCTTATTTAATTTAGTGGAATGGAATTAGAAATATTCATTTTCTTAGACGAAAAATTTTTAATTTATTAACAATTTCGATATTTGTCATGTCAATATTTGTCGTTCAACCGGAAAAACTTGTAGAAGCATTAGCAGAAAAATTAAAAGGTTATCCAGAAATTTCTCCTCCAAAAGGTTCAGAGTTTTGGAAAACAGCATTTTTTAAAGAATTAGCGCCACAAGACACTGAAAATTTTTGGTTTATCAGATGTGCTTCAATTCTTAGAAAAGTAAAGAAATTTGAACCAATAGGTGTAAATAAACTTAGAAAATTTTATGGTGGGAGAAATCGAAAGGGACCAGGGCTGAATCATTCTGCAAGGGGAAGTGGTAAAATAATACGAGTAGCTTTGCAGCAGTTGGAGAATGCAAAGTTAATTGACAAGATGGAAAAAGAAGGAAGAACCGTCTCTGCAGAAGGTACAAGTTTATTAGAACGAACAGCTTATGCAATTTTAAGACATTAGATATAAAATTTGTAAGATTTAGGGAATTATTGTGAGTGACGAAGAAGAACTAGATAACATCAGAAAAAGAAAGTTAGCAGAATTAAGACAACAAGCAGCGCAACAACAAATCGCAGAAGCTCAGCAAAAAGAGTTTGAAAATAAAAAATATTTATTAATGAGAAAGATATTGAGCCAAGAAGGAAGGCAAAGATTAGAAAATATTCGGATGGTTAAACCACAATTCGCAGAACAAATTGAATTAGAGTTGATTCAATTATTTCAATCAGGACAATTAAGAGGTGCAACACCGTTACCAGATAATGCATTTAAAAAGTTATTAGAACAAATTTCTTCAATAGGAAAAAAAAAAGAGTTTAATATTAAAAAATAATTATAAGAAACAGGAACATTTAAGAGATCAGAAATTATGGCGAGAAATAAGAATTTACCTTCTAAATTACGAAGAGCAAAAAAAGCTAACCAAAGTCAGACAATTCCAAATTGGATTACAATAAAAACAAATCGTAGAGTGAGAGATAGTCCCTATTCGAGAAGAACATGGAGGAATACTCGACTTAAACGAGACTAATTATGTAAGGATATGGATCTGAAAAAACATGGCTAAAAAAGAAAAAGAAATTAGTTTAGATGATCTAGAAGAAGAATTAGTAGATTCTGAAGATGAGGAACCAGAAGAAATTGAAGAAATAGAAGAATTTGGTCTGGATGAAATTTCAGAGGAAGAAGAAATAAGTGAAATTTTTGAAGAGGGAGTTGAAGAACGAGAAGAAATTGAGGAAGAGGAAGCTCCTAAAGAAGAAATCATAGATGAGAGGATATACATAGTTCCTCTTGCTAAAGCTAGAAGAGGACCTAGAAATAAACGAGCTAAAAAAGCGGTTAGGTATCTTAGAGAATATATGATGCGTCATTTTAAACCAGAATCTTTAGTAATAACTCAAGAAGTTAATGAGAAGATTTGGGAGCGTTCAATTCAGAAACCTCCACGAAAATTAAAAGTTAGAGCAACAAAGAATATTGATGGGTTAGTAGTCGTTTATTTAGGGTAGGGGTAATTAAATTTTATAGAAATTCAAAAAAAATATACTCATTTTAAAACATTTAATTGAAAGAATTAAAATCAAATCTCAAGAATTTCAATAGCATAAATCAAGTAATTCGAAAATTAAAAATAGAATAATGATTCTTAAAGCCCAGGTTTTTGGTCGAAATTTAATTGGAGTATATCTAGCTGCTAATAATTCATATATTCTTTATCCTTCAACATTATTGAATACTTTATTGAAAAAGTTTAAAAACATTTTTAAAGCACCATTTTATCCTCTTACAATTAATAATTCTAATTTATTAGGTGTGTATACAGCATCAAATAAATATGGGATAATAGTACCAGATATTATAAGAGAAGATGAGCTCAATAATTTAAAACTACATGTGAAAGAATCGAGCCAAATTGGAGTTCTAAAATCAATTGATAATGCTTTTGGAAATTTAATCTTATGTAATGATAAAGGCGCAATAATCAGCTCTTTCTTAGAAAACTATAAAAAAGAGATTGAAGATATTCTAAATGTGGAGGTTGTTATTTACGAATTTGCGGACTATTATCTCCCCGGATCAATCTCATTAGCGAATAATTATGGTTGTTTAGTACATCCTTTATCAACTGATAATGAAATCGAAAATATATCTTCCATTCTTAAGGTCGATGAAGTTGATGTATCAACTGTAAATCGTGGAGTGCCTTATCTAAGTGCTGGAGCAATAGTTAATGATGAAAGCGGAATTTTTGGGTCTAATTGTACTGGTCCCGAAATGATGCGTATTACAAATGTTTTACATTTATAGAGTATATATTAAAATTTGCGATTTCTTTATTTATATCTAATTTGCTTTAAAATCTACATGGATTGAAATACAAAATTTAATATTTTTAGAAATATTATCGTATTTTAAAAGCTTTGAAACCGTGGTTTAAATAAGTTATGTCTGAGATTAAAATTTTCAGAATTATTGGTAATTACTATAAAGATCATAAAAAGTATTTATTTAGAAAAGAAGTACGTGCCTTGAGAGAAGAAGACGCTCTTGAAAAGGTATTATCTCAAATTACTTCTATTGGAATATACAGACGTCAAATCAATATTCAAGAAGTAAAAGAAATATCTCTAGAAGAATCTCAAGATTATCTCATTCGAGAATTATCAGAACAATAAAGAAAATTACTAAAAGATTTGATAAAGATGGAACCATCTCAAGAGTACCAAGAACAATTATTAAAATTTCGATACTTTAAAGAACAAGGCGAAATGTTTCAGAATCAATTAGAAATTATAAATGCCTCTTTAGCAAATATTATGAATACTAAGAGAACCATCGAAAATTTAAAAGGGGGAATAACGGAAGATGATGAAATTCTTGTTCCAATTGGAGGATTAGTATATACTAAGGCATCTATTAAAGAACCAGAGAAAGTTTTATTAGCTGTAACTCAGGATGTTATTATTGAGAAAGATTTAGATGGAGCTATTGAATTTCTTGATAAATTAATCGAACAACATAATAAACAAGTACAGTTTTTAACTACACAAATACAAAATATAAATCTAAACCTTAAAGAAATTTCTCAAAATATTCAAAGAAGTTATAAATAAGAATAATTTTTTATATTAAATTCGTTATAATCTTAATTAATTTCCACAATTCTACGGAGAAATAAATGCTCGAAAAGCTAAAAAACACTTTTTCATCATTTATTAAAAAAACTTTAACAGAAAAAAAGTTAGATGATGCTATTAATGATTTAAGACTACTTCTTTTAACTAACGATGTAGCTATTGACACTGCCGATGAAATTTGTAATAGAATTGTTGAATCTTTTAAAGGAGAACAAATAGGGCGTTTAATGTCAACTCAAAAGAAATTATTTGAAACTTTAAGAGATACTATAACCGAGATCTTAACACCTGAAGAAAATATTGATTTAATCACAGAAATTAAAAAAAAAAGTGAACCTTATGTAATTGTATTTCTTGGGGTTAATGGTACAGGAAAAACTACTACTATGGCAAAGATCGCTTATTTTTTAAAAGAAAATGGTTTCACAATTGTTGCGGCTGCAGCAGATACATTCCGAGCTGCAGCAATCGAACAATTATCTTATCATATGGAGAAAGTAGGGATAAGAGTTATAAAACATGAATATAAATCAGATCCTGCTTCAGTTGCTTATGATGCTATAGTACACGCTAAAGCAAAAAAGATAAATGTTGTTTTAATCGATACTGCCGGAAGGCAAGTTACAGATAAAAATTTGATGATAGAAATACAAAAGATTTGTAGAATTGCTCAACCTGATTGTCGCATATTTGTCGGTGACTCTTTGGCAGGTAATGATGCTCTTTTTCAAGCAAAAGAGTTTAAAAAACATGTTGGTATTGACGCCACTATTTTAACAAAATTTGATGCTGATGCAAAAGGTGGGGCCGCAT
Source organism: Promethearchaeia archaeon (assembly GCA_029856155.1). Classification (GTDB taxonomy): domain Archaea; phylum Asgardarchaeota; class Lokiarchaeia; order Sigyniarchaeales; family SOKP01; genus Loki-b32. The sequence continues at coordinate 6,911 of JAHQWL010000023.1, read as the reverse complement.
TATCAATTTCATTTGAAACGAAAAAACCAATCATTTTTTTAGGAACAGGGCAGAGTTATGACAATTTAGAACCTTTTAATCGAGATCTATTTATCTCAAACATACTCGAAATTATATAATCCTAATTTAAATGACATTCATAAAAGATAACTTTTTTATCTAACTGTGCTTTTTTTTTATTGTGTCAAATTATCCGAAATATGAGAATTTTTCGAAGATAAACAAACAGAAAAAACCAGGATTGTATGAAAGACTGGTTACATTCTTCCAAAACTCAAAGAGAATAATAAAAATTGCAAATAAACCTAAAAAAAAAGATTATTTCTTAGTATTCAAAATTTGTGCAATAGGTATTTTGATATTAGGTGCCCTTTCATATGTTATCCAGCTTATCTTTACAATCGTTACCGAAGTCATGGGTATCTAAATAAAACTTTTCTTAATGGTATGTTTCTAAAACTCTTAAATCATACTTAGAAAAATATAGATGTCATAATGAGAGTGTGTTTCATTTTTTCTATAAATTAAACTTAATGTCAAAAAAAGTAAACAGCTATATCAGCTGGAACGGTTAATTCTTCTTCTTTATTTTTACTAGCAATAAATTTAATTTTCATATTGATTGAAAGTGATAGGAGTCTTTTTGACAAAATGCCATCAATTATTAAATACTGGGTATCTTTATAATTTCTAATTTTTTCGAAAATTTCACCTACAGGAATATCAAATAATTTTTCAAGAGTTTTATTAAATCCAATAGCAAAACCCGGTTGTATATTCTGTATAGCTTTAAGAATTACTTTTTCATCTTTTATTTTTAATTTCTTTAAAATTTTCTGAATACTTCCATCAATATCACCGTTTCCTTTTTGAATTTTATCTTTTTCTTTAATCACTTTAAAAATTTTTGCCGGTTTTTTGTTTTGCAAAGCTTTTATCATCTGCTTTCGGGTTAATTCTTCTACTTCCGATCCATCGGGAGCTCTAGCGACTTGATCAATCTTTGCAACTTGCAATAACTCATTAAGAATAATCGTTCCGCCTCGGTCTCCATCGACAAATGCTATTACTGATTTTTTTTGTTTAGCTAATTTAATTACTGACTTTGGAACTTGAGTTCCTTGAACGGCAATCGTGTTTTTAACTCCGATTCGTAATAGATTTAGAACATCAGCTCGACCTTCTACAATAATTAATTCTGGATTACTATCCACTTCTGGACCCGCAGGAAGACTTTCTGGACCCCATGCAATAATCTCTCCGAGTTTAATATCAGTATCTATTTGTTCTTCTATCTCACTTTGCTCTAAGGATTTTTGATCCCATTCTTTTAAAAGTTCTGCTGCTCTTTCTATTATTTGCTGTCGTTTGGTCTCACGAACATCCCGAATTTCAATAAGCGAAATTTCTGCTTCGCATGGCCCCACACGAGAAACAGTTTCAACAGTTGCTGCCAATAATGCTGTTTCTTTTCTCGTTAAAGAGGATGGAATATTTATAATACCTTTCGATATTCCTTCTTTTGATTCATTTTCAACCTCTATTCTACCAATCCTTCCCGACTTCTGTAAATCCCTTAAATCAAGATCTAATAGAAGCCCTTCCGTTTGTCCAAAAATTGCTCCCACAATGTCTGATTTCTCAACTACACCCAAAATTTTGAACTTGACTTCAATAATATATTTTGTAGTAAATTCTGATTGATTTGTAATTTTTATCACTTTTTTTTTGATTTATTTAATTCTTCAATAAATCAAAATATAGAGGGATATCTATAAATTAGAAGTAGATTCTATCCATTTGATTTAGAACCAATACGGAATCAATTATTTCTAATTAAAAACTTGAATTTTTAGTCTTTTATTAAAATTTATATTTTTATTAAGTTTGAAATATGGATCTACTTCTAATAGTTATTTATAAGTCTGAACAATAATTTTGATTTACTGAATTGATAAATTTTTTAATTAATTCTTTATTTGATTTATTCTACTAATTTGGTTATTTAATTTATAATATTAATTGATGATTTTATTTATTTGATTAATAATTATGATGTATTGATATAAGCAGTTAATATAATTGATGATTTAGTTAATATTTTTGAAAATTTTTTGTATTATATATTAATAAAATCGTTCAAGATATTTATCTTTTGCTAATTCTTGATGAGAGAATATAAATATTAAAATTATTGTTATTTGGTTAGTTTTTTATGTTATTTTTATTTTTGATATAATAACTCAACCTTTCTAAATTAAAATCGAAATATGGAAAAAATTGTTGTTTTAGGGGGAAAAGGAGGGGTAGGAAAGAGTTCGATTAGCGCTTCTACAGCATTATTGCTTTCAGATTTACTTCCATATAAAAATATTCTTCTTATTTCTTTTGATATGGCTCATAATCTTAGTGATTTATTCCAAATAGAGATTGGAAATAAACTAACGCAGCTAACAAAAAATCTTTGGGGAATAGAACCTGATGCTGATAGTTATGCTAAGAAATATACTAAGGAGTTAATAGAAAAAATGAAAATTCTTATGAGTCAAATGCCTTTAGTAGGGATGATACCTCAAATCGAGAAATTTATAGATACTACATTTACAGCTGATTCTATTCCATTAGCACTAAAAAATGCAATGTTTTTTCAAAAAATACTAGATGCTGAAGATATTAATACTCAAGAAATTCAATTTGATATAATAATTGCAGATTTCCCTCCAACGGCAAATATGATTACTCTTTTTGAGATCCCTGAAGACCAAGTCAAAGTAATGCTTAAGTACTCATTAAATTTTTATAATTCTATTAAGGGTGCGATTCGAAATATTTCAAAAGTGTGGAGAAATATAATCAGACCATTTGATAATTATGAAAAAAGACGAGAATTGGGAAAAGAGATTTTTAATATGATTGTTGAATTAGAAAAACGAGGAGAAAGAATATCAGACCTTATTCATGACATTGGGTCACTTAGATTAGTAACTATAGCTGAAAAACCAAGTTTTGAAGAAATAAAAAGAGCTAGAGACTTAACAAAGCGATATATTAAATTAGAGGGAGTTCACATTAATATGATTACACCAGAACCAAAAAAATGTGATTTTTGTACTCAGATTAGATCACAGCAACTTAAATATACTTTAGAAATTAAAAAAGAATTTAAAAAGTTAAAAATTTGGGAATCAGAAAAGCTTAGAGAAGAACCTATTGGATTAGTCGGTTTAAGAAATCTTGCTTTCGAAATTTACGGAGAAAATATCTCTGCTGATGACATTTTAAATCCTAAAGCATAGATTTAAAAAAATAATATAAAAGTTAATTTTTTGCATATAAGTTAAGTACCTTCGAGAAAGCCATGAATATAATTGTATTGTTTTTCAGTTAATTTGTCAATTTGAATACCCATTGATTTTAGTTTGAGAAAACCTACTCTATCATCAATCTCTACAAGCACATTTACCATCCCTAGTCTCAATTTGTCTTTATTTTTGACTATATATTCGGACATTAAAGATTGAAGACCAAATGACATATCCATTACTTCAGCAGGATGCCCTTCAGAGAGCACTAAATTTGCTAACCGTCCTTTAGCTAATAAATAAACTTTCTTTCCACTAGGAAAGATTAATTCCTCAACATTAGAGCGTATAGGTTTTATTTCTATTGCTGATTTGAGCATTAGGAAAAATATTTTGAACTGTTCTTTTAATATATCTATTACAATAATGTTCATCTTTACATAGTATTGACATAATTATATAGTAATTAATAAAATAAACAAATAACAAGAGTTTAAAAATTTAATAAAAAAACCTTATATTAATATAAAGGAAAAATTTTGGGTAGATATTAAACCCAGTGATGGGTTTTAAATCTTTTGCTACTCTTTAATCTTTTTAAATTGCGAAGTGTTCATCCCAAAGTTGTTGGTAATTGCCGTACCATTTTTCAAGCTTCTTAAATTCGGCTTGAAAATAACGGTTTTGCACTCTCATAACTCGCTTATCTGGAAGTTCTGATAAAATGATTTTAAACTCTTCATATCTCGTTTGAAGTGATATCTTATATTCGGAAACTTAAATTATGATGCAAATTGTGATCAAATCATTTTACCATCATTGAATTTTGTATCCAATCAAAAAAAAGTATAAAATTCTTGAAAATAAGCTGATTTCAGTTCAAACCATTCTAAACGCTCGAGTAATAACTTTAATTTTTTTATCACCTAAAAGGAATTTTATTCTAAATTTTTAAGTTATTTTATTATATAAGTAAGAAGGAATAATTATTCAAATAATGTCAAATATGCAAAGAAACAAGGAAAATATAGATTTCCCTCAAATTCCATTATCAAAATCAGTTTTATTACACTTACTTCCAGGTATTTTAATTACAATATTTTATATAATTATGGTACCATTGATAACCTTATTAGATTTTCCTAATAGATTAGCTTTACTTCTTGGTGTGCCGTTTGTTCTTGTTCCATTTGAATTTGGATTCATTATTTATCAATGTAAGAAAATAAATAACATTATTTCATTTGAAGGAGTGATTTTTTTTCGGGAATCCATGGCGTTATGGAAATATTTTCTATTCACCTTAATTCTCCTTTTTTATGCTCTGTCAATTACTACGATACTGGCTCCTCCAATAGATAATTTCATTTTAGACAAAATTTTCTTTTGGTTACCAGAATGGTATATTTTGACAACTTCATTTATAGGGTATACTAAAGATTATCTAATTATAATGGCAATTATGAGTATTATTTTTAATGGTTTTATTGGTCCTATCGTAGAAGAATTATATTTTTGAGGATTTTTATTACCAAGAATGTCCCGATTAGGGGTAAAAGGTTTATTTCTTAATATAATCTTTCATTCTGCTTACCACCTTTGGATGCCTTGGCGAATTCCCACATTAATCTTAGCACTATTTCCCGCGGCTCTGGTTGTGTGGAAAATGCAAAATATCAAATTAGCAATATTAATTCATGTTATTGGAAATGCTTTGGGTTCGGTTCTTACTCTTGTTTTAGTATTAAATTTATAAGATAAAATTTTAAAAAAATTTTCAAATTGCTTTACCATTACTGCATTTTATACCTAACCAAAATTTTTAAGGATTGAAATTTTTTTTGAATTTTATTGAAATATCAAAAAGATAACTCCTTTTATTTAAAAAAAGAGAATTTAAAATTTTAAAGATAATCATTTTTTACTCGTGTTAATATAGTAAAAAGTATGATTAAACCTCCTATAAAAATAAAAACAATAAAAACATTCCATTCGAGAATAATTCCTATAAATGGGAGAATAATTGCTCTTAAAAAACTTGTAAACATGTTAATAGTGCTGAGAACTGTTGCTCTATTTTCAGATTCAACCTGTTTATTTATACCATTAATATATATTAGATATCTAGGATATCCAGTTGCTACGATTGTAAGGATTAATAAAATACCTAATATAGCATTAAAACTAAATCCTAAAAAAATATATGCAATACCACAGATTATATCAACTGAGATTAAAAGGATCAATTTATTCTTGATTCTCTGCGAAATCATGGGTATAACATTTATAAAAATTAAGTTTACCACATTTATTGCGGAAGCTACAAAACCAAAAAATAATATAGGAACATTAACAGCTCCAAGATATATTTGATACGTCCAAAATAGAATAAAAATTAAAGATTCAATTAATACTCTGTCTAAACACAGAATTCTTAGAATCTTATTTCTTTTTAATTCCTTAAAACCATCTTTTATTATATTTAAATATCGGTCAGATTTATGGTTATTATTCTTGGAATGAGGTTCTTTAAATGAAAATGAAACTATAAAAGCTAAAGCATATATAAAACCTAAAAACACCATAGTAAAATGCAATGAAACATAAGTAGCAATGACCGAACCTAATGGTGCAGAAATTATTAGTGCACCAATATACATTGTCCGGCTTCTCGCCATATATTTTGAAAGTTCTTTTTCTTTACCAAGTGTCTTTAATGTAGTATATAGAAAGGCTTCATCTGTACCTGACCTTAATGCAATTCCGAGAGCCCAAAAAGTTTCTGCTATAAAAAATAACCATAAATTTGGAACAAGAAAGTAAAATATTGTAGCAAAAACTAGAGATAATGCAGATAACGTTAGTGCCTTATTTCTCCCTAAGAAATCTGCAATAGCTCCAGAAGGTATTTCCAAAAGAAATATCATTAATGTGAAATAACTCTGCAATATCATTATTTGGAAAAATGTTAACCCACACCATATAGTTTCATAAACAATATAAACACCCCGAACTGTATGTATGCCCAAAATAAAGTAAAATAAATATAATTTGTGTATATTTCCTTTATATTTTTTTTCTATAGATTCGATTTCTTCTAAAATTTCCTTACTTTTTAAATTATAGGGCTCAGAAATTTGAAATTCACCTCTAATTTTAATCTTAAATTATGGCAAGTTTTTTATACTTTCTTTACCATTTTTAATATGACTAATGGCAATCTTCTATTTAAACTTTTGCCATTTTTTTATGAACTTTTAAAAATGGAAAATTTTTATATAATATACTGCCGTAATTTAATATGATTTAATAATATCAAAGTGTAAAAAATGACAGAGCTCGATGATAAAGATTTAGCTATAATGCGAACAATAGAAGATTATGGACCTAAGATTTCTACTGAGATTTTAAGCGAAAAACTCGGTTATCCCTCAAGAACGATACGATACCGTATTAATAAATTGAAAGAAAAAGGGTATCTCAAGCCTCTTAAAATGAAAACCCATGAACGTAAACTTGGTTTGGGAGAAAACATAATTGTATTAGATGTAAATCAAAAGATGGAGAGTAGACTACTAAACATTTTCAAGAAAATACCATATATATACC
>JAHQWL010000026.1 GCA_029856155.1 Promethearchaeia archaeon | reverse complement strand
ATACTGTAATAGTTACATCAACAGCTTCAGGAAAATCTCTTTGTTATAATCTCCCTGTTTTAAACTCAATTTTAGAAGAACCATCTACAACTGCGCTCTATGTCTTCCCAACTAAAGCCTTAGCTAGAGATCAATTTACTGTATTATCAAAACTGTTAGAAGAAACTAATATAAAGCAAAATAGGATTGGTGTATATGATGGAGATATTGAACCTAATGAAAAGAGATTCGTTTTAAACAATGCTAATATTATTATAACCAATCCCTATGGATTACATTTTTATTTACCTTGGTTCAAACAGAAGTGGAGAAGAATTTGCCAGAATTTAAAATACATCGTATTAGATGAAATCCACATTTATAGAGGGATTTTTGGATCCAATTTTGCCTTATTACTTAGAAGATTAAAAAGATTGCTTGAATTCTACAATATAAAACCCCAATGGATTTTATCTAGCGCTACAATATATAATCCTAAAGAATTTTGTGAAAAATTAGTAGGCGAAGAGTTTGTTGTTGTAGATAGAGATGATTCTCCTTCAGGTGCGAAAAAAGTAATATTATGGGATTTACCATATGATGAAATTTCCAATAAATATCGTTCAGCTCATCAAGAAACTAAAAATCTATTTGCTAGTCATTTGAGAAATGGAATACAGACATTAACCTTCACACTCTCAAGAAAAATGGCTGAATTACAAGCTATATGGACAAGAAATACTCTACCTACATTAAAAGATAAAATTTTCAGTTATCGAGCTGGTATTAGTAAAAATAAAAGAAGAGAAATTGAGTTAAATTTTAAACAGAAGAAAATCTTAGGAATTAGCTCTACTAATGCGCTTGAATTAGGAATTGATATAGGTTCTCTTGATGCGACAATTAGTTCTGGCTTCCCCTCAACAATCTCAAGTTTCAGACAGCAAATTGGTCGTTCCGGAAGAGGTACCGATCTATCCTTATCGACTCTTATACCAATGCAAAATCCCTTAGACTTTTTCTATATCCATAATCCAGACAAATTATTCGGACCAATCCAAGAGGAAGTTCTCATAACTCTAAATAATAAATACATACTTAGAAATCATATCTGCTGTGCAAGCAAGGAGAGTCCAATAAGAGTTGATGATTATGAGAAATTTGGGGTTCAAGATAAAAATCTATTTTTAGAATGTTTAGAAGAATTAGTTTCTAAATCTTTGCTAATGAAAAGAGGAAATCGCTATTATTGGAATAGCGATTTTTTTCCTAATGAAAAATATGGATTAAATGATCTATCGAGTCGAAGTTATAAGGTTCTGCTAAGAACTGATTCAAGCGAAGAACTTTTGACTGTTGAAGATGAGAGTTTTGTTTTCCGTGATTTACACCAAGGTGCTGTGTATCTTTATGAAGCAGAAACTTATTTAGTAGAAGAACTAGATATAAATGAGAGATTAGTCTTCCTGAAAAGAACAGATGTAGATTTTTATACTCAATCCTTAAAACATACTGATATCACTACTCTTAAAGTGATCTCAGAAAAGAAAGTAGGTCCAAACAACAATATTGAAGCCTTTTTTGGAAACGTGAAAGTAGAGCATGAATATTACTCTTATAAAGTTATTGATACCGTAAATCAAGAGATTCGCTCAAGACATCCACTAGAAGATATCCCTATAATAGAGTTTGAAAGTCAGGCTCTATGGTTCCTTATTCCTTTTGAATATCAAAAAGAATTGGAAATAAGTGGTCATGACCTTGGCGGAACCATTCACGCAATAGAACATGCAATGATTGCCATGGCACCTGCTTTAGCTCAAATTTCTAGGTGGGATTTAGGGGGAGTATCAATTGATTTTGACCCTATTAAACAGCAACCAATCATTTATATTTATGATGCCTATAGAGGTGGAATAGGGATATCTGAAGTCTTATATTTAAATTTATATAAATTACTAGAAATGACTTATAAATTGATAGATTCTTGTAGCTGTAAAAATCCTGATGGTTGTCCATGTTGTTGCATGTCAAGTCGTTGTGGGAACTTAAACTCTCCATTAGATAAGAATGGTGCTCTATTTCTTTTGAAGAAATTACTAATTTAGCCTTAATTAATATGCTAAAAACAATATTCTCTCAAATACTAATTAAAAGATGTTAATATATACTCATCTAATTTTAATTGAAAATATTTTGGCTTTTTAACTAAGAATTTTAAAATATATTAAAAGCCAAAAATAAAATTGACAAACCAAACTATTGAAGAAATTGAATTCTTAAAAAGATATGGGATAAATCCACAAAAATTAAAAACTAGATGGGAATGGGTTGATAAAGAAAAAGCTTTGGTCTTCTATAGAGAAGTTATTTGTCCTCATTTCGATAGTACCCCAAAGATTGAACAAATCAACAATCTTGGATATCGGGGGTTTTTGAATGCAATTAAAAAGACAGGGAAAACACACAATGATTATCTAAATGAACTGGGATTAAAAACTAATTTTGAAATTAAATATGTTGGAATGAGTTTTGAAGATTTACTAGAACTATTTTTAAATGATATTTATCCAGATTTAAGAGAAAAACTTTCACTTGAAGATAATATCCCTCCAACTAAAGAAGAACTCGATAAAAACGGTTATAGAGGTTTTACCTATAATATAAAAAAATTGAATTACAATTATGAAAATTTATTAATCGCAGCAGGATTTAAACCCCTTCGGGAATTTAAATATAAAGGAAAATCAATTCAAGATTTAGTTGCTATATTTAATAATCAAATATATCCTGATTTGATAAGAAAAAAAATAATTAAAGCAGGAGTTCGACCTACAAAAGAAATTCTCAATAACAATGGATATTCTGGATTTATCGCTGCTATAAGAAATCTCGGTAAAAATTGGACATATATATTAAGGGAATCTGGATTTAACCCTAAATATGCCCGTCTTTATGACAATAAAACGTATAAACAGTTAATTAACCTATTCAAAAAAGAAATTTATCCAAAAATAAAGAATTTTTATTCTCTCAAAGATAATGAAGTACCTCTATATGAGCATATTGAAAAAAATTTTAGAGGTTTCTTACAGGCTTTAACAAGAGTAAAGAAGAAATATTCTGATTTACTCTCAGATGCGGGATTTCAACAAAAATATGGAAAATACAGCGGGATAGAGAATTTTGAAGAACTTGTTGAAATATTTAAGGTGGAGGTTTATCCAGACATATTAGAGAAATTTAAAGCATTAAATCTTACTTTACAAGAGAAGGAAGTTCCAACAGCGAAAATGCTTCGAGATTTGGGATATAATAGTTTTTTAAACAAAGTATATGATATATGTTCTTATAACGATTTAATAAAAGCATCTGGATTTCTGCCTAATTATGAATATAAATATAAAGATATGACATATAAAGACTTGGTAGATCTATTTATTGATGAGATATATCCGGAAACTAAAATTAGCTTTGCTTTAAAGGAAAATGAAGCTCCAAACTTGGATGAATTAACTAAAATTGTTAAAGGTGGCTTCATTGAGGCACTACGTAGAAATCATAAAACCTATACGGAATTTATAAGTGACACTGGGCTAGAACCAAGGCAAAAAGTAGAGAGAATTGTGGGAAATAATCTGCATTCAATTTTAGAACTTCTTTTTATTAAATTTTGTATGCAACATAAGTGTTGTTCTTATTATGAAATTTCACCAAATTTAAATAGTCCAAAAAAGGTAGACAATTCAATTTTTCGTAATTCAACTTTTAGAGAGTTCATTGAATCTAGGCAAAATATAATAAAAATACCAGAAATTATCAAAGTTGTTAATATTGATTACACAATAGGTTCAAGACGAAGAACTATTAATAGTAAACTCAATAAAGGATATCAAGGAAAAGAAAAGTTTCTCATTATTGTGCATTTAGGCGCTTCTAAGAAAAAAATTAAAATTCCAAATAGCATTCCTTATAGAAACCATGTAGCTGTTTTAAAAGTTAAGGAATTTGCTCGATTTATGGGATATTCTGGAAAAGAATTAGCAGAGTTTAGTAGAATAGTTAAATTAGCACAAGATGCATGTTTTTTACCTCAAGCTTATGAAGAGTTAAAAAATTTGGCAAAAAAAGCAAAAAAAGAATTGAAGAATCTCAAAAATCAACAAAAAGAATTTGAAGAATACATTAACAGTCATGGATTAGTAAGTCTATTAAGTGAAGATATTAGTGATATAAGTTTAGATCAATGGATTACTAGGAAAGAAAGGGCAGAAGAACATAAACCAACAAAAGAGCATCAAATATCTGCTAAATTTCAACCAAAGTATAATCAATCAAAGGTTACTATAAATGCAATTGAAAAGTTTAAAGAATATAGCCCTAAGTCCAATTCTGAAAATAGTGATGAGGCGAATGAATTTGATAATGAATATTTATGGATTGCTGAAAAAGTTAGAGAAGATAATAAAGCTAGAGTAAAATATTTGCTTGATAAGGCTAAAGAGAACGCTCATAACAAATCAAATTCTCTGAGAGAAGAAAATGGCAAAACTCATTTCAATAGAGAAGATATAGATAAATATCATAAAACTAATGAAGTTTCAGGGTTTTACAACGAGAGTATTACAGAAATAAGGGAAAAGGGATTAGAACACGGAATATCTGATTTAAATAGTTCTATAATTGATCATTCTATTCTAAATCCTATCACGCAATTGGTAGACCAGCCAACTTCACAACTAATAACACAATCGGTAGATCAGCCAGTTGATCAGCCAATAACACAAACAGTAGACGAGCCAGCTGAACAACCAATAACACAAACAGTAGACGAGCCAGTTGATCAGCCAATAACACAAACAGTAGACGAGCCAGCTGAACAACCAATAACACAAACAGTAGACGAGCCAGTTGATCAGCCAATAACACAAACAGTAGACGAGCCAGTTGATCAGCCAATAACACAATCAGTAGACGAACCAGCTGAGCAACCAATAACACAATCGATAGACGAACCAGCTAAGCAACCAATAACGCAATCGGTAGACGAACCAACTGAGCAACCAATAACACAATCGGTAGACGAACCAACTGAGCAACCAATAACACAATCAGTAGACCCTCCAGCTGAACAACCAATAACACAAACAGTAGACGAACCAGCCGAACAACCAACAACACAAACAATAGACGAACCAGCTGAACAACCAACAACACAATCAATAGAACAACCAATAGAACAGCCAATAGCTCAACAGACGAGTTCAGGATTAATTACGTATTTAGAACCAGAACCTCCAGATAATAATTCAAATCCCATATCTCAAGACACACCAAATAACATAGATAATCCAAATGAGGAAATTTTGGAAAACATTCCAGAGGAATTAGACGATGGAGATCTCAAGTTGATAACCGATCCCGAAGAATTAGCTAATTATGAACCCGATGATTCAAAAGATGGTGATACGCAAACAGAAGATACTACTGAGAATACACCAAAGGAAATAGACGATGGAGATCTTGAGTTGATAACAGATCCAGAAGAATTAGCTAATTATAAGCCCGATGATTCAAAAGATGGTGATACGCAAACAGAAGATACTACTGAAAATACACCAAGGGAAATACACGATGGAGATCTCGAGTTGATAACAGATCCAGAAGAATTAGCTAATAATGAGTCTTTGAATGAAAATCCAAATGAACAGATATTAGAAAAAAACACTGAACAAGCTTTTATTGATTCTAATCTGATACCAATAGATGATTCTGATATTAAAGATATCAATGAAGGCGTAAAAGATTTTGATGATGGAGGAATTTATGAAAAATATTATGAGGAAAATTCTTTTTTCGATGACTTTAATCAAGAATTCAATGAAGATATAAACAATTTTTCAGAAATAGAAGATTCTTTAGAAGGAACAAATAATATAAGTGAATATGAAACAGATAATTATGATGAACCCCTCCCTGAACCTGAAGAAGTAAATCCTGAAGAAACAACTGGAGATAATTATGAATCAGGTTAAAAGATCTAATTTTTTTATATTAAAATCTGCTAGTAGGACACAAATATTTGGCTTTTTATAATAAATTATAGAATAAATATTAATTCTAAATTCAGTTCAAAGATTTTTACAGGTTTTATTAGATTATAATGCAAGAAAATCTATCCTTTTGGCAAATAAGAATAAAATTAACACAAGCTCCCGAAACCTTCGAAGATCTTGATTTTCATCTAAATAACTAAATTTATAAGTCGAATAAAAATTGGGGACGGTGTAATACCGTCTTTGTAGCAGTATGAGGTGCAGGTTTACATAATAGGTTATTGAAAACATAGAGACACCCTCCTTTATCATTTTATTATCTCAATTCAGAGAATAATTCAATGACTATTCCTACGCTCACATTATTAAAGCGAATAATGCTTTTAGTGAACAATGGAATCGCACCTCCTACAGTATTTGTTATAAATCTATACATCATTGCATTAATAGCATCTTTATGATGCTGGATTATTGACGACATTTTTGAAGTTTTAATGGCATATTCAATTGTTTTCATAAGATTCCCTTTTTTTTGTATGGGTCTGTTCTTGTAAACCCATTTTTATCATAATTTTAATATTTTCAAATTTTTATATTGAGAGAATATTTGTTTATTAAACTTTTAGATGAGGAAGGAGCCAAATTTTTACTAAGAAAGCTAATCCAACCTATTGAGTAAATTACGACTATTTAGAAAATTATGATTAAATTCGTTAGAAATTCTTAGAAATTTGAATTTAATGTAAAATTTTTATAGTCTGAAATTATATTTATACATAACACCAGATAAAAACCTAAGGAATTAGGTATACTAATTAAAATTTTTGGGTATTTGGGTTGTCCTACACTTCCACATTCAAGATAGTAATCTTTGGAGATTCACAAACTGGTAAAACTACGTTAACTCATAGATTCTTAACGAATTTATTTAAAGACGATATAACAATGACTCTTGGTGTAGATTTTCACCTAAAAGCTATTGAATTAGATGGAGAGATGGTAAAACTCCAGATTTGGGATTTTGCAGGTGAAGAGAGATTTAGATTCCTTTTTCCATCTTATATTAGAGGTGCTAATGGAGCAATCTTTATGTATGATATTACAAATTATGGCTCACTTGCTCATGTAGATGATTGGTTTGAAATTCTTGATAAAGAAATCAACTATAAATTACCGATCGTGTTTGTGGGGGGAAAGACTGATTTAATGCATCTTAAAGAAGTTTCTACAAAAAAAGCTATGGACTTAGCGATGAATAAGGGTGCAGATGGATTTATCGAGTGTAGTTCTAAAACTGGTGAGAATGTTCATAAAATTTTTAACTTACTGACAAAATTAATTCTTAAAAACAGAGATTCACGAACAACAAACTAACTTTTTTATATTTCACCTAATTTTAATCTAATAAAAGTATAATTAAATATAAAGAAACAGATATTAGGTTTATTTAAAATAGTGATATTAAATAAAAATTATGTCATTTCCTTTTAAGATTGCTGAAGCAACAGAAAAACATATCCCTGAAATTGTAGGATTATGGAAAGAGCTTGCTGATTATCATTCAAATATAGATCCTTTTTTTACCAGGAAAAAAGATGGACATATAAACTTTGAATCTTTTATCGCTAAATTAATCCGATCTGAAGAGGCAAAAATATTCATAGCATTAGAGGATGAAAAACTCATTGGGTATACAATTGCTAAAATTGATCTTTATCCCCCAGTTTATTTGTTAGAAAAACATGGCTCTATTTATGATATGTATGTTACATTAAAACATAGAAAAAAGGGTATTGGAAATAAATTGTGGCAGGAAGCTCTTAAATGGTTTAAAGCGTTAGGTTTAGAAAGAGTAGAACTTAGTATTGTACCAGCTAATCCCATATCTTCCTCTTTTTGGAAGAAACACGGATTTAAAGATTATATGCATAGACTATTTATCAAAATTAAATAAAAACTAACTTCTATAAAATTTTTGATCAAAATTTAAAGATTTTAATTTCTTTATGCTAGGTATTCCAGTTATAGGATCCCAATCACGATATTTATAGTATAATTCTTTTAATTTGGTAAAATTTGGAGATCTTCCTGCTGACCCTCCACTTTCAAATGGTTTTAATAAAATCTGAGGTATTCTATCATCTAAAGGGGTTAATCCCATTTTAACATTGAAAATTCTTTTCATATTCGCAATTCTTTCACCATATAATTTTACTTCTTTTAGTCCAAAATTTAATCCAGTTGCATATTTAATTATATCTGCATTTTGAGAAGGTAAAGGATTACAAAAAGAGCACATAATCATCGAGCTATACAATGCTCTATAGTCCATTAGTAAAGAACAGCACTCTGCCATTTCCATATCGTCCTTATATGTGTCAATTTGCTTAATACTTAATTCATCTAACGGAATACCCATTAATATATAATAAGCATCACATGCATTATGGGAGGGACCACGGGGTCCTATCCCATAAGCAATTGACATTCCATAGTTAGAACGACTATCATGATAAGTAACTTCCAAATTATCTACTGCGGCAATTTCCTCTTTATTTATTTTAAATTTTTCAGCAAAATAATTAGAACCTTCAGCAAGGACATTACCAATTCCTTCTCTAATAACAATTTTTTCTAATAATTGCTCAACTATTTCCATTTCTCCCCATTCAGGATCTAAACCATCTAGATCTTTTGAATTTATATTATTCAAGTTATAATGATAAATTAGACAAGCAATAACTCCACTCGTACTGATTGTATCAATTCCGAAGTCATTGCACTTTTTATTAATATAAGCAATCGATTTTAAATCATCATTTAAGATTAAACTGCCAAATCCGCAAATTGTTTCATATTCAGGACCTTTAACTTGTTCTGTTTTGTATTTTCCGTCTTTTATTTCAATAATTCTTCCACATCCTATTACACAAGAATGGCAAAATGCTTGTTTTACTAATATAGTCTCTGCCATTTTTACCCCTGATATATTTCTTGCTTTTACCCATTTAGGTTGTGTATGATATCTTATTGGTAATTCACTTGTCTCATTATACATATCAAGAGCGGCAGCAGTTCCGAACTTACCAAGCATTTTAGTCGCGAATGACGATTTCACGTAATTCCTCGCGATCTTTATAGCATTATCTAATTTTTCCTTTGCTGCTACGTTGAGTTCTAAGTTAGAACCTTTAGCAATGATAGCTTTTAGCTTTTTTGAACCGAAAACAGCCCCCATACCCGTTCTACCTGCAGCTCTTTGTTCAGAAATTATATTTGCATATTTTATAAGGTTCTCACCTGCTATTCCTATACATGCCACCTTCGCTTTATTGACTTCAAAAACTTCCTTAAGCTTTTTAGTAGTATGAAATGTTCCCTTTCCCCAAATGAAATCCGCATTTTTAATTTGAACATCGTTATCATTTATTTCAATATAAACGGGCTTTTCTGAAACCCCAATAATTTCAATACCATCATATCCAGCTTTCTTCACTTCAGCTCCAAACCAACTTCCACAATTAGATTCCCCCCAAATTCCTGTTAATGGTGATTTAGAACATACAACCCATCTACCCGTATTCGGAGCAAAAGTTCCATTTAACGGACCTGTCATTATCATTAGAATATTCTCTGGAGAAAGAGGATCTGTATCTCGTTCTAACTTATCATATAGATAACGACAAGCATAACCAGCTCCACCTAAGAAATCCTTAGCGATTTCTTCATTTAAAGGCTGAATAGAAATTTCTTTATTTGTAAGATTAATTTTTAATATCTTATCTCTTAAAGAATATAAAATTTGAAAGCACCAATTTGTATCTTTTAGAAAATCTATTTTGGAATTAAAAATTCATTTTTTTTTCATATCATTTATTTTTCTTAATTAAACTTTAATAAGTTGAGTTTTATGAATTATTAAAATAATTTTTTTAAAACAAGTAATTTCAATAATAAATATGAATTCAATAAGTGATTTAAAGTGGACTGATCTAATCTCTCCAACAATGACCCCTGAGGAATATTTAAAAATTTATGGGGAAAAAATTAATAAAGTCTATGAAACTTACGAACCAAAATCAGAGTTCCTTGAGAAAATTAAGCAATTTCTTAAAAGTAAGAGAGAAAAATTAAAAATTGTTGCTTTAGGTGCTGATTGGTGTCCTGATTGTACGAAAAATATACCTAGAATGATAAAAATAGTAAAAGATATCAATACTAAAGATGTTGACTTAAAAATTTTATATGGTATAATGGTGAACGCATTACATAAACCAGGAGAGACGATTTGGCACAAAAAACGGTCACCACCAGAAGCAAGTGATCCAAAGTTTGATTTAAAAGCAATTCCCACTTTCTATTTCTTTAATGATGCTGGTGATTATATTGGAGTCATAGTAGAAAATCCGAAGTGGTCTTCCACTTTAGAGGAGGGCATTCTAGAGATTCTAGTAAGAAATATGTAATGATTTATTAAAAGAAATCTTACTTTTGTAATAGCATCTTATTTCATCCAAAATATTATCAAATAGAATTTTTTTTTAAAATCATTAAAATTTAAATTTTAAATAAGTTATAATAATTTTATGTCAAAATTAAAAGTAAAAAGAGTAATTATATTTAAGCACGGAGTATCTTATTACATTCTTGAGGGTACCTTAAAGAGCTCAGGAAAATTTGAAATTGAGTTTAAGATTGATGAGATGAATGATGTATTAAAATCACTTTTTGTTTTAGATACAAGCAAGAAAGGGTATATATCCTCGATTTCTTACGATGCAGCATTAGATACTGACCAATTACTAAAATCCATAATGTTAAACATTCCTGATAGAGATTCTTTTTCTTCCCTAGTAACGCAAATAAAAGGAGCTGACGTTTTTTTAATCGTAGGGGGTGCAAAGAAAATTTCGGGGAAAATAATGGGAATCGAATATACAGAAAAATTGACTAAAGATGAGAAGATTACTGAAAAATTATTAATACTGCATCAAGATGATGGTACAATAACTAAATATAACTTCACAGAAATTCGTTCTTTAGAAATTATAAATGAAGAAATCAAAAAGGATTTGAAATTCTTCTTGGATACAGTTATAGCTGGAAAGAAGAAAGATGCTAAAAAAATAATAATAAATTGTGAGTCTGGAGGAGAAGATGAAGTTGAAAGAAACATTTTCGTGTCGTATATTCGTGAAAGTCCTATCTGGAAAACTTCTTACCGTTTAATTATGAGCAAACAACAAGCTTTAGAGCAAAAATGCTTACTTTCGGGGTGGAGTCTTATTGAAAATACCACTAATCAAGATTGGGACGATATTGAATTATCTTTAGTAGCTGGTATGCCAGTTTCATTCATTTATGAATTTTATCGACCTATTTTCATCCAACGACCAATAATTCAACCACCGAAAGTTTTAAGCGCTAGGCCCACAGAAATTGAAGAAGGATTGGAAATGGAAAAATTTGAGGATTTTGCTATGGCAGAAATGGAAGCAAAACCAAAGGCAATGAAGAAAA
Organism: Promethearchaeia archaeon; assembly: GCA_029856155.1. Classification (GTDB taxonomy): domain Archaea; phylum Asgardarchaeota; class Lokiarchaeia; order Sigyniarchaeales; family SOKP01; genus Loki-b32. The sequence continues at coordinate 40,990 of JAHQWL010000026.1, read as the reverse complement.
GAGCTATAGCCTCAACTATAGGAGTTCGCCCACCTCCTGCTCCCGGTGGAGCTGGTGGATTTGGGCGTATGCAAGGTATTATGTCTGATACAGAGGTTTATGATAAGGTGAAATCTCAAGTCAAAACTCAAACAAAAGATTTGGGAGAATTATTTGAATATAATATTTCGAACCCAGTAACAATTAAACGAATGCAATCTGCTTTAGTTCCAATACTTACTGAATCGATTAAAGCAAAGAGAATTTTACTCTATAACAAAAATGAAAATGATCAAAACCCTAATGCTTGCCTGGAAATTACAAACAACACTAATCTTACACTAGAAAGAGGGCCAGTAACAATTATTTATGATGATAATCTTGCTGGCGAAGCTATTATCCCTTTTTTGAATAAAGATGATACGAGATTATTAAATTTTGCTGTAGAACAGGCTATAATAATTAATCATGAACAGAAATCTGAGAATTTAAGTATACATAAAGTTACCTTTAAAAGTGGGTACTCTTATGAATATTATTTTACAAATTTAATGACCACCTATAAAATTAAAAATAAAACTGATGAAGAAAAGGAGCTTTACCTTGATCATCCAAAAACTTATGAATACAAGATTATAGAGAAACCTATAGAGCCAGAAGAAACTGCTAATTACTGGCGATTCAAAATCACTTTAAAACCAAAGGATGCAATTGTTTTTAAAATAAAAGAACAAAGAGAAAATTATTCAAGCATATATTTATGGAATTATAGTAAAGAGGATTTATTAAAAAGAGTAGGTTTTTACGTCAAAAAGAAATTTATCGAATCAGTTCTAGAAAATCGTTTAAAAGAAATCGCAGAATTAATTCAAACTTTAAATGATTTAAGATCTAAACAAGAAAAATTAGACGAAGAGAGAAATAATATGACTGATGAACAATCTCGTTTACGAGAGAATATCTCTGTTTTAGGCGATGATAGTCAATCAATTTCACTAAAGGAGAGATACATAAAAAAATTAAATGATCAGGAAAGTAGATTTGAGGAAATTCATAAAGAACTTAAGTTATTAGACAAGAAGGTTAAAGATTTAAATAAAACAATTGAGGAAAAAATGAATTCTCTCTCTCTCCCTTAATTCCAACAAAAATTAATTCTATTTATTTTATTATGCAAAAACAAATGGAAATCCCCCGTTTTAGAAGTTTATTATACCGTAGTGGGTGGCTCTATAATGCAATTACTAGGAGATTATACAATCAAGATACAAAATTTCTCACAATTGCTTTACTAGTTGGAAAGGGTCCAAAAAGAGTTTTAGATTTACCGTGTGGTACCGGATATTTAATGCGTTTTCTACATCCCATGATAGAATATGAGGGTGTAGATTTAAATCATCGATTTTTAAAACGAATAAAAAATAAGGAACTTAAACTGAGAAATATTATTTTAAAGAAAATTATATTACATCAAAAAAACATATTTGATTTTAAGTACTATCAGGGGGAGAAGAAAGATGTCATTGTTATTAGTGATATCTTGCATCATATATACCCAAAACATTTTGATTTAATTAATATAGCTAAAAATATCGCACATAAAATTATAATTTGTGAACCTTATACAGTTAAACCTAAAGAGATTTCTGCCCGAGATAAGATTTTAAAGGTCGTTATATATTTAGGTAAACATCTGCCGAAAACTTTATTCAAAATGGTTGATTTCTTCTTTTTAGACAATGATGGTATTAATTCATACCAAAAAAGATCGCAGTGGAATTATAGCAAACAGAGCCTTAAAGATTTATATAAAAAAATGGGATTTAATAAAATTTACAATATTTCTGATGAATATATCGGTATTTGGGAACCATAAAAATGAGTAGAGGGCTAATACCAAAATGAAAATCACATTATCACTATGGGATACGGGAGGACAAGAACGATTTGATTTTTTTAAAACTGACTTTTTCAAAGGTGTTGCTGCATTGGGTCTGGTTTTTGATTTAAGTCGCCCTGATACATTTAATAAAATAGATGAATATTTCAATGAAATCAGAGACATTTCCGGTAATATACCTATTTTTTTAATTGGTAATAAGAACGATCTAAAACAAGATATTGGAGAAACCATACCTAGAGAAAAAATCATTCAAAAAGTAAATCAATATTACTTATTTGAATATATCGAAACTTCTGCTTCAGAAAATATAAATGTGGAAAAATTATTTTACAGATTGACCATTACAGCTTTACTCGATTTTAAGCCTAGACTTGGAGAAATCATAGATTCTAACCATTTTAGGTTTAAGATTTTACTTGCCGGGGCCGCTGCAGTTGGGAAATCTTCACTAATAAGAACATTTACTAAAAAAAGCTTTGAACAAGATTATAAATTAACTATTGGTTTAGACTTTATGATACAGGATCTTGAAATTCACGAAGATGATCTCCCAGATGAAACTCTGGAACTAATTAAAAAATCAATTAAAAGTTATAAAAAATTAGTCAAAAAATATCGTAAGAGTGAAGAAATATCTGAGATTATAGAAACATTAAAAGAAACTTAAGAATTTTTATTAAATTCTCAAAATTTCTCCTTTCTGAGTATAATAGGATTATACAAAATGTTTTTGGCTAGCAATCATATCTGCCTCATGTACTAAATTCGCTAGCTCATTCATATCTATTGGATGATATTTACTCCATTGACCATGATGGAATATAATTGCTTTATACATCTCATCATCATAGAACAGAACATGCTTATTTTTTCCAAGTACTGCTAATGCTTCTTCAACATGGTAATGTCTACCCTTATAATTAAACTTCCTTACAATTTCATCATGAATTTTATCTAATTCTTCGCGTGCTACTGTAATCTTTGATGTAATGTCCTTTTTTTTATAAGAATAATACGAAACTTTACCAAAATCGTGATATATTGCTGTTAGAACTGCTTTTTTAACATCCACTTGATAATTTTTGGATTTACTTAACTTATAGGCATAATTTGTAACCAGTAGAATATGATCAAATAGACCACCTTCATACCCTCCGTGAAAACCTCTTAAAGCTGCTGGTAACTTCCTTGCTTCTACTAAAATATCCTTTACGATTTTTCTCGCTGAATCATCTAGTTCAGAAAGGTCAAAAAAGAAATCAAATCCTTTATAATCAAATGTTAGTTGCTTTTCTAGATCTTTATTTATGAAATGATTAATGTCTAATAAATCGATTTTATTACTCTGAGTGTGTTCAATTATTTTTGTATTGAATTCTGTTAATAGTCTGTGTGCTAATACTGAATCTTGACTATTTAGAATGTAGAAAAATTTCACAATATGCTTACAAAATCTGTTATTTGGCTTCTTTCGTGCTAAATAATCAGGACAATCATGATATATCATATCATGAAGGTTTTTCTGAGAAATATTAAAATTAAGCTTATACGGAATTAATTTATTACCTTGTACCTCTGCTTCAATTAATCCAATTTCTTTATCAATCTTTAAAATTCTTATACAATTATTTGAAATTGATTCTGCTCGATCTAAAGTACTTTTATCGCTTAAATTTTTAAGTATTTCTGCAAAATCGTTTTGAATAACCATTATTTATTATTACAGTTCTGAAAATTATTTAAAACAATAGTCTCATATTAATTTAAGTTTTTAAACCAAAAAAAATTAAATAATTATATCCTTATTATCTTAAAAAAATTTAGGTGTGAAATTTGAGTATTGATGAACTACAAGAAGAAGTCGATAAGTTATTAGAAGAAATGGATGAACTTCAAGAAGTTTGTGACACACTTCCGCAATGTGATGAAGATGATGGATGTGCTACATGTGAAACTAATAAAAAAATTGAAGCACTTGAACAAAAAATTGAAGAACTCGAAAATAAAGTAGAAGCATTATTGGGAGAAGAAGAGAATGAATAAAATCTCCCGCTTATATGATTAAAAACATTTATTTTCTTTTATTTCTTATATCTTAATTTATCTTTATAGATTTTTAAAGAGATATCTTAAATTTCTTGACATAATGAATTGCTGAATTTGTCTGCTTCCTCCAATTATCTCTTGGATTCTTGAAATATTTAAATAATCCTGCATTAATGTATTGTCACACAATCCTGCTCCTCCCATCAAATTAGCAGTTTCATAGCACACTTTCTTAGAAAGTAAAGCACAATTGTACTTATATTGACTTCCTAAGGCAACTAATGCACGTGAAATGTTTTCTGGCAGTTTATTTCCATATTTCTCCACTTTCTCATCATAGATTTCACAGAATTTCAAAATACCATGAGTAAGAGCTGTTGTTTTGGCCAATAGGTCTGTCAATGTAAATCCAACTCCTTGAAATAACAAAATTTCTTTGTCAAATTGTTTCCTCATATTAGCATAAATAATTGCATGTGCTAATGCTCCCCAACATTCACTTACACCTCTGACAGCAATAGAAATCCTTTCTGGGACCAATCCTTCAAAAAGGTGTTCTCTACCTTTACCAATTCCACCAAGTACGTATTCTTTTGGTACTCTCAAGTTTTCTAATTTTTCTTTTCCTAAATGTAATTTCGGGACCCATGATATTCCAACACGTTTACAATTCCATCCTTCCCAAGATGTGTTGATAAGAAACTGTGCCATCAAATTGCCATTATTTTGTTCGGCAGTCGCATATGCAACCGCCCACTTTGATTTTGGAGCATTAGTGTTAAAAATTTTAGTTCCATTTAAGATGAAACTCCCATCATCTTGTTCCTCACATGTAGTTAACATATGTACGGCATCAGAGCCTCTTTCGGGTTCAGTAATCAATAAACATCCCGGGGCTTTTCCAGTCACTAACTCCTTTAAGGCCTCAAGCCGTACTGGAATATTTTCATGATGATCATATATCGGGTTAATACAGATGACAGTCGCCCCACTTCCCATAGCAAATTGAGGATCAAATAAATCAAGTGCCAATATTCTCATAAAATCCATAGCCATTCCAACCTCCTTATAATTCAAATCAATGCATTCAAACGTATGTTGGCGAGTTATATATCCTTGTTCTCCAAAAATAGGATACCATTCATAAACATCTTCTTCGAGACCATGTGTTATTTTATTTTCTGTTTCAAATTTTAGACAGAAGTCTTGGACTTCTTTAAGGAAGGTAAACTGCTTTTCAGTAAGAATAAGAGACAAATTCTCATTAAGAAAATTATATCTATTGGTAAGATTTAGTTTTTCTAAAATTTTATCATCAATAACTTGCGTTTCAAATCTTCTATCCATTTTCATCAAATTTTATTATTTTATATTACATTTTCAAAATATTGATTTTTATTTTATTTTTATCAATTTCTTAAAAATAAAATTATTTAAAGAATTTGAACGAATTTATTATGGTATAATAACTTATATTAAAAATGAATTTCCACATTAAAAATTAAGTTAAATCAAAAAATATTAAAAAATAGTTAAAAGGTAATTGAATATGGCGGAAAAAAGAAGGTTTAAAACACAAGTAATAAATGACGAAATTCTTGAAAAATTCAATCTAAAAAATCGATATGCCTTTCTTAATAACAACTTAACTGCTATTTTAACAACGAAAGAGTTTAATTTTTTAAGGGAAGTAGAGCGTTTCTGTTTACGTTTTGAGAAAAGGCATAATATAACACACGGTCCTGATGAAGATATTTACGAATGGATACCAGAATTTGGAGAAAAAGGATATATTACACGTCAACACTCATTTGATATGGTTGATGTTGGGTATGAAGATTGGGGCTTAGCAGCAGATTTCCTTCGTAATCTAGCAATCGATATGTTTGATCCCCAATTCGCCATGGGAGGAGGTGCAACAGTATTAGCGGTTAATCCCATTTACGAACATCATGAAAATATTCCTATTCGATTAGAAGCTCTTAAAGATTTAGTTACTGGAAAGTCTCCTGGCGCAATTCTTATTACAGAGCCTGAGCGAGGCTCAGATGCTGTCCACCAATTAACCACTTGCGATGAGCAGGAAGATGGGTCTTTTATCTTAAATGGAACTAAAATTTTTAATACAAACGGTCCTAAATCCAAATGGGTTATTGCATATGCGACAGCTGAAAAGAATAATGGAACCTTGATGGCGCAATTCTTAATAAATACGAATTGGGACGGATTTACTGTTGAGCGTGTAGGAATACCTTGGGTCCCTAAATTATTTGTTGGAAAAGAATATCTAAAAAATCTCAGAGTACCAAAGGAATGTATCTTAGGACCCGTAGGGAAAGGAAGAGAACATCTTTTTGAAGGGTTAATTCCAGAACGAATAGCAATTGCTATGATGAGTTTAGCAGAGTGTTGGGGTGCTTTAACCCATGCTGTAATCTATGCCAATAATAGAAAGCAATTTGACCAGGAAATACTAAAATTCCAAGGCGTCGGATTTTCACTCGCAGATCTCTGGGCTAAAACTACAAATTTATCTATAGGATTACTAAAATTCTGTGAGGCTTATGATGACAAATATATTAAGTTTGAAGGAAATATTCCTAAAAATATTACTCAAGCAATGGTTGCTTCAGCGAGTCAATTCAAATACCAATCTACAGGACTTTCCAAGGAGGTGTGCTATGAATGTGCGAATCTTATGGGGGGAGCTGGGTTATGTGATAATACTTTAATGCATGATTACTTGAACATTTCAAGAATTCAGGAGATTCTTGGTGGGTCCAGACAAATACAACAATATATTATGTCTCTTTCTTTAAGAACGTTGTATAAGATGTCAGTAACATAAAAAAATAAATCAAAAATAATTTTATTTTTTTTTATTTTTCTTTTTATTCCGGCATTAATTTGAAAATTCCTTCTAAGTTATCTAAAATTGCTTTTCGGGTAAATAAGTAGGGAATATAAGTACCTTTTATCCATAATTTTATTAAATCTTTGTAATGTTTATGGAAAGGTAAACCTGATTGTCCTCCCGGTAAAGCACCTATTGATTTATCCCAATCGGATAAGTCGTGTATTTGGCGATAAGAAGGTCCCACAATAACATTATAATTGCTTAATCGATCATAAGATCCATTATTAAGTGTATTTCCATCTCCACCAATCTTAAAAGGGCCTGCATTTAATACTTTGGCATCTTTATTAATAGACGAAAATGGATGAGCAAGTGTAAGTTTATGTAAATTACCCCACTGCCATTTTTTATTATCAGATGATAATTTATCTGTTAGAAAATCAATTGTTTTTTTGAATGAAGTAAGCAATATATCTTCCAATTCCTTTATATTTTCATTATATGAGTCAATAATTTTCTTTAGATTAAAAGGACGACTCCCATAAAATAATTTCAGTATTTCTTGACCAATTAAAGGTGTTAGAATGAAATCTAATGTCTCGTGATGCCATATTTTAAAAATGGTACCAGCAATACTTTTTTTAGTTAAATAGTAATCCCATTCTTCAAGAATTGATATAAAATCTGAGTATTCTTCTGATTTTTTAGCAGATTTTAGATATTTTAACATAATGGGTAATAATTCGGCAGCTTCTTCAGTGTATCTATCAAGTTGAAATTTCTTAAAATCTTCGATTGAGAATTTTTCTTTTGATTGCATTAACTTTTTTAATCTAATTTGTCTATAAGGTTCTATCCTATCTTGTGCTATCAATAGTCCATTTGGAGCTTTATCTTCATTAAAATTCGCGGTATAGACAAAACCTTCCTTAGGATTATATAGTGAAAATAATTGATCGAAGAATGATAAACTCTTCCAATTAAACTTCTCATCTGTTCCGGGAGTAATTGTAGCACCATCTCCAAAATTTCTTATAGGAATTCTACCTCCATGTTGATGGCCAATATTCCCTTTTACATCACCATAAATAAAGTTTTGAGGATTAATGGTTAGATGTTTTATTCCGTTTCTGAAACTCTCCCAGTCAAAAGCTTTATTTATCTTTACAAAGCCAGTTATATTATTCTGAAGTTCTGGTTTAAAACTTGACCACCGTAATGCATATTTACCAGGAAGATTAAACTTGTAATATCTTTGATTTTCATCAAAATATTCTACAACTGGACCAAATTTCGATATCAAAACCTTCTGCTTTATTGATTCAGATTTATCTCGTACTGTTATTTGCTCTTCTATAATTTCAAAGTCTATCCAGTCTCCATTATATTTATATTGGTTTTGATTCTCGGGATTTACTTCCAATTGAAATAAGTCTATTGTATCGGCAGTTACATTGGTTAAACCCCATGCTATATTTTCATTATGTCCTATAACAATTATAGGTAATCCTGGAAGCGAAGTACCTATTACATTTAATTCTGGACAATTTAAATGAATTAAAAACCATATAGCCGGATTTGTAAGAGCAAGATGTGGATCGTTTGCTAATAATACAGCTCCAGATTCAGATTTATTGGGACTAACAGCCCAGGCATTACTACCCATAGATCCTTTAACATAAGTTTCTGAAAAAAAAGGTATGAACTGTTTAGCTTTTGCAAGACCTAATTTAATTATTAAATGTTCACGTATTACTTCTAAAGGAAAATTCCAACTACTTAAATTCCATTCAATCATACTTATTATTTTAAAAGAATCTTCAATTAACCATTCACTTGGTTTAACCTTTAAGACTGAAAATTCAATTGGAAGGTTTTTTTGAGCTTCTTTTATACCTATGTTTACTCCATTTACATAAGCTTTTAACAAACGATATTCTTCTGATTTTTTTTTCTTTTCTAAATTTGAGGTACACTTTTTTGCTAACCGATGTAATCCAATCGTTCTATAATATTTATCACTCAAAAGTGTTGCTTCTCCCGTTAGTTCTGATAATTCACCAGATATTAAACGTCTAAATGTTTCCATTTGCCACAATCTATGTCTTGTATGAAGATAACCTTGAGTAAAATACGCATCATCTAATGATTTTGCATAAACATGTGGAATCCCCCACTTATCCCATAATATTTCAACCTCTTCTGCGATTCCCTTTACTATTTCAGATCCTGATACGGGAGGAAATGCATTTTTAGCAATATTAAGTAAATTTTCCATTTTTCAAACCTTTGAAATTTTAAACCTTTGTTAATAATCTAATCAAATTAAAATTAATTAAAAGTATATGAATTAAAAGAAGATATATTTTAATTCCTAATTGATATAAGTGAAAAAGAAAAAAAAATTAGTAGTAATTTTAGAGCATCTTAAAGAGTTGGCGTAACGCCATAGACATAATATATTGCTGAATTTGGCGGCTTCCTCCAACTATTTCTTGTATTCGTGAAATATTCACATAATCATGCATTAAAGTGTTATCTGATAACCCAGCACCCCCCATAAGGTTAGCTGCTTCATAGCACACCTCCTTGGACAGATTTGTGCAATGATATTTAAGTTGACTTGCCGAGGCGACCATAGCTCTGCTAATATTTGCGGGAATATTATGTTCGAATTTTTCCATCTTCTTATCATACTCTTCGCAGAATTTTAGCAAACCAAGTGTCAAATTTGTAGTTTTTGCCCACAAATCTGTTAATAGGAATCCGACCCCTTGGAATTTTAAGACCTCTTGATTAAATTGTTTTCTCATGTTGGCATATATAGCAGCGTGAGACACAGCCCCCCAACACTGGGAAATAGCACCATAAGCAATACCAATCCGTTCGGGTATTAACCCCTCAAAGAGATGTTCTCTTCCTTTCCCAATTCCACCAAGTACATATTCTTTTGGCACTCTGAGATTTTCAAACCACTCGTGACCTAAGTAGAGTTTTGGTACCCAAGGTATTCCTACACGCTCAACTGTAAATCCGTCCCATTTGGCATCTATTAAGAATTGGGCCATCGTGTTACCATTATTTTTTTCAGCAGTCGCATATGCAATCACCCATTTTGATTTAGGTGCATTCGTATTGAACACTTTTTCTCCATTGAGAATAAAAGAACCGTCCTCCTGCTCATCGCAGGTGGTTAACATATGAACCGCATCTGAGCCTCTTTCTGGTTCTGTTATACAAATACATCCTGATTCTTCGCCTATAACAAGACTTTTTAATGCTTCTAATCGAATAGGAATATTTTCATGATGTTCGTAAATGGGATTAACCGCTAATACTGTAGCACCAATAGCCATCCCAAATTGTGTATCAAAGCTGTCTAGAGCTAGAGTCCTAAGGAGATCTGCTACAGCTCCATAATATTCATAATTAACATCGACCATTTCAAAATTATGTGCCCTTGTAACATACCCTTCTGCCCCAAAGGTGGGAATCCAATCATATACATCTTCTTCAGGACCATGAGTAATCCCATTTTTCTTTTCGAACCTCATACAAAATTTTTGAACACTTTTGAAGAAATTAAACTGTTCTGGCGTCAAAATTGCCATTAAATTATTGTTTATGAAATTATATCGATTTTTAAGACTTAATTTATCTAAAATCTCGTCATTAATTACTTGATCTATAAACTTTGGCATAACTTTTTAACCCCCTTATTTATGTTTAATATTTTTAAAGTAATTGATTATACTAGGGAAAAAGTGCATTAACTTTTTAATTTTTGGAAAACAAATGTACGATATTCACAATGGCACATTTTTTTTTAAAAAATCCTTTTATGAAAAGGATAATATTGATCGATTTATTACGAATTAATCATGTCATTTTCAACAAATTAATTTCTGTATCCTATTGGAAAACCTTTTTGAGATGACTAATCCCGTTTCAAAGGGGCAATTGCTCTTGAATTGGATCACAGAAATGAAATGTACATCAATTCCGACTAAAGAAAGCACACCAAAATTTTCTAAAGATATAAGTTCATTAACTCTGAAATTTCCAGATATAAATCTTCCTTCTAAAAGTCTAATTATTTCTGATAAAATATTCGGTTCTAAAGATGATACTATAACCCTGCCTGTTTGAGTTAATAAAGCAGAAGATACAACAAAAGAAGAAAAAGTATGCAATTCATTAAAAACATTTAATAAATCTTTTTTAATTTCCTCTGAAACTAATTGACCATGATTCTCCATAACTTCATTAATATTTTTCTCAAATTCAAAATATTTTGAAATTTCTCCATCGAAATTATTGGATAATAAGGTTAGATCATATTTATTTATAAACTGATTCTTAATTTCTCTTAATTGATTTCGAATCTCAACGAGATTATCCGTTCGATCACTAAAAAGCGCAAATAACAATTCATCATTTCCTATTTTTTCAATTTCGAATATAAACCTAAACAGTCCAACTTCAATTTCAGATAATTCTTCAGTTTTTAATGTTTGCTTAACAAAAGAAAAAATTGCACTTAGAAAACTACTTGTTAGTTTAACATTAAAAATATCTTCATAAGTCTTATAGAAAATTAATTCACCAGTGTTTCCCTTCATTATGAAGATATTCTTTATCATTTATCTCAAGGAAATTTTTATTCGTGAAAATTCTATTCTTTAATTTCTTTAATAATAGTCTATGTATAAAAATTCTTTTATTAATCAGTTTCTTTAGGTATGAGCAACAGACAATCTACAAAACTTCGTTAGATTTAATTATCTACTAAAAAATTTTCTACATGAATAATATGGAAAATAATATTTTTACCCTAAAATCCATCAAATTTTGCCCATTCATCTTCTTCCTCAAGTTCGTCCTCATCATCAGTATACTCTTCTATCTCATCACTTTTATAGCTTTCAGAAACGTCTTCTTCAAAGTCTTCAAGTTCATCTTCAAAACTTATAGCTTGTTCTAGTTCTATATCTGTAGAAGTGTCAGCAGACACTTTTATTTGTGGAATAGGTTCTTCTATTGGTTTCTTCTTTTCAACTAATTTTAAATAATCCCCATGGATCTTAATAGTAATAGGAGTCTCTTCTTGGAGGAGCCTTACAACAACTTCCTCACTACTACTACTGTCATGAGGCATACGCATTACTAATGCTCGTGAACCTTCAAAAACACCGCTAATTATTTCAACTGTATCTCCTTCTTCTAAGTATTCTGTTACGCTTCTTGGTAAAAGCACGTGTTTGAGTTCTTTAAGTTTAATATTCTGGACAATCCTTCCTTTTATGTGAGGAATACCTTGTACCGCTATTTGCACATCCCTTTTCTGTGGAGCCTCGAAAAATACGTATCCTGGTAATAGAGGGCTAACTAACATAGCTCTTATATCGGGAATTACATCTAATATTTTGAATCGATAAAAGATTTGTTTCAAAATATTGCTTTCTTGATTTATAGTTGTTCTTACGGCAAATAGAGTAGTTAAATCCTCTAATTCTTCAATATCCTCTTTTCCGATGGTTCCCACTATATTAACTTCTTTACTTTCAGTTTTTTTCATATTTTCTTCTTGATCGGTCAATTTTTTCACGAATCTTATTTGAATTTGGGTTTTTTAAAATTAATTTTGGAAAATAAGTATATATTAGTAATATAATACAAAATTAAAAAATTTTACTTTTTTATTAAGATTCTACTTTTTTACCTTAGTAGAAATATATCTATGATCAAATCTAAAAAGTTTGTGTATTTTTTCAATTAGAGAGGAATATTATTTATTTTTAAAATCTCTGGAATCCTATTTTTTCGCTCAAGCCAAGAAATCTCATGCTTCATATATCTCCAAGAAATCTCACACTTTCCCATTTTTTCTGTGGTTTCTGTTTCCCAATCCCATGGGTTCACTATGACAAGATCAGCCAACCTTATCCATACCCTTTTCTTGATTTTCCCTCTTATCCTACCTATTCTATGTTTGCCATCTTCGCAGAAAACTTCCATTCGATCATTTCCTAAAATTCCTACTACTCGTCCAAACATTTCTCCTAATTTTTTACTGGGGAATTTTACACGAGTGACTACAGGTTCTTCTTGAACGCCTCTTTTTCTTCCCTTTGCTTTTCCTTTTTTTTTTGCCATATTTTCTATACTTTCTTTTAAAACAAATTATTATTATAGATCTTATCTTCAGGTTTATATTCTCCTTTAATAAAAATAACTTTTATTGGTTTATCAGAATCATTTCTAATGTTATGCATTTCTTTTGGTTCGCAAAGAAACACAGTTCCTTCTTTTGCCTCATATTCTTTATTATCAATAATCATAATACCGTCACCTTCCATGAAGAAAAATGTTTCATCTAGAATGTTATGCCCATGCGATTTTTCACCCATGAATTCACCTGGTTTAAGTAATATAACTCCCCAGTCTATCGAAGGACCTCTCATCAAGTATTTAACTCCAGAACTTCCACCTCTGTACTCAAAATCATTTTCATGAACTTTTTTGATAGTAAATCACCAATAGGTTGAATTATATTATAAAACAAATTATCTAGATTAAATTATAAATCTTACTCATTATAAAAAGATAAAAAGTTTGAAAACCTTAATTATCATGCATTTTTTTGTATAATAAATTCAAATAAATATAATGAATTTAGCGATTAAATAGAAGTGGAAGTGCAGATTAATGATTTCTCCTTTTAAATTTGCTAGTATTCCGCAGATCATTTTCGGAGCTGGAAAGCGAAACGAACTTTATAATATTATTCCTAAATTTGGAAATGAGGTATTATTTGTTATTGGTGGAAGTTCTCTCTACCAATCGGGAAAATGGAATGAAATGACTGCTATGTTAGAAAATAAAGCAATCAATTTTTCATCAATATCAATTTCGAGTGAACCATCTCCCCGTCTAATTGACGACACTGTGGCAAAATTTAGAAATAAAAACCTCAAACTAATCGTTGCTATTGGTGGAGGGAGTGTTATTGACGCAGGAAAAGCAGTTTCAGCTATGTTAACAAAGAATGAATCGATTAAAAATTATCTTGAAGGCGTTGGAAATAAAATTCATGATGGTAAGAAAATTCCGTATATTGCGATCCCTACTACTTCTGGAACTGGAAGTGAAGCTACAAAAAATGCCGTTATTACCGAAGTAGGACCCAAAGGTTTTAAAAAATCACTTCGTCATGATAATTTAGTTCCTAATATGGCTATTATTGATCCTGAACTTATGATTTCATGTCCACAGTCAGTATCAGCAGCATGTGGAATGGATGCCTTTACTCAACTCCTCGAATCATATATTTCTTCAAAAGCAAGCTTAATGACAGATGCTTTAGCTTTTAGTGGTATGAAATATTTAAGTGAAAATATATTATTAGCATGTTCAGATGGAGCATCAGATGTGAATGTTCGATCAGGGATGGCATATGGGTCATTAATGTCAGGGATCACTCTTGCTAATGCAGGTTTAGGAATAGTTCATGGATTAGCTTCACCAATTGGAGGAATCTTTAAAATACCGCATGGCGTAGTATGTGGTACGCTTCTATTTGAAGCAACAAAGATGAATATTGAAATACTTCAAAAACTAGGATCTAAAGGTAAATTAAGCTTAAGAAAGCATGCACAAATTGGTGCATTATTATCGGGTAAATATCAATTAGAAGAGAGCAAGATTAATGAATATTGTATGAAATTAATAAAAACTCTTGAAAAATGGACAAACGAATTAGAGATTGATCGCTTAGGAAAATATGGTATTGAATTTAAAGATGTTGATAAAATAGTAGAAAGGGCAGAATTAAAAAATAATCCCGCTAATTTAAGCAAAGAGAATATAAAGGATATAGTTCTGAATAGAATATAAGGGTCAAATGTTTAAAATTATTATATTTTTATAGGTCTTTAATAAGTTCTTTAGCTAATAATTCAAAAGCTAAATTTACGTTCTCTCCAGTCTTAGAAGATATTTTTAAATAATTGAAAAAGTTATATTCATCTATAAATTTAGTAGCAAAATCATCATCAATCGTAATAGCATCAATTAAATCTAACTTTGACCCTAATAATAATATTGGAATATCTTGATTATTTTGCCTACAAATATTTACCCATTGGTCAATTCGATTTAAACTTGATGGTCTAGTTAGATCAAATAGCAATAATGCTCCTCTTGCTCCAGTTGCATAACTTATTAATAGAGGTCTAAAGCGCTCTTGACCACCAAAATCCCAAACTTGAAGTAAAATTTTTGTCTCATCAATTTGAATCTCTTTCAGGAAAAATTCTACTCCTATAGTTAGGTGAGTATCAGCGAGAAAAACACTTTCAATGTATCTGTGCAGGAGGGTGGTCTTTCCTACACCACCATCACCACCTATAATGACTTTCAGCAAAATCGGCTTGAATTCCTTGTTCTTAAACATATGGAGTCTCTACTTGAATTCTTACTAAAGTTGATAATTACGATTATATTCTAAAAAGTAATAATTATTCAATAGTTTTAAAATAATCTTAAATAAATTCTAGATCACAGTATTATATTAAAAAAAATAGACTATTTCATACTTTTATACTCTCTCGATGGATATATATTTCTTTTGTCTTAAAAAAATTGTTCCAATGTTTAATTTTTTCGCTTTTCTACGCAATTCTGAATCATTTGTTGCTAAGTATAAATTTTGAGATTCATTCTGAAGTTCTTTTGACATTCTTAATAAAAAGTCATCAGTAGTTTCAACGTCATTTTTAACATCATCTATTATTTCAATATCATACTTTTCTATATTTTTATTTAGATATAATAAACCGTTTTCAAGCAACCTTATAAAGTTAGTGCGTTTTGGTTCTCTCCTTTTTTTAGAATCTAATTCATCTAAAATTTGTTGATATATTATAAATCTTAGTTTTCCTTCAAGATTTAACCTAATTTCATTAAAATAATCTATTTTAAACTGAAAAGGAAGTAAAATGAAATTAGAATCCAGAATTATTAAATTAATAAAAGAATTCAATAGGCTTGACGCTCTAATATTTTTCTTGTTAAAAGATTAAAAGCTTCTGCAACATTTTCGCCTGTCTTTGAAGAGATTTTCATAAAATCAAATAAATTAAATTCGTTTAGAAATGACATTGCATAATCGTCATCAACCATAATCTCATCACCTAAATCCAATTTTGTACCTAAAAAGAGAACGGGAAGATTTGGGGCACCTTTACGTACAATATTGATCCATTGTTGCAAATTCTCCAAAGTGGTTATGCGAGTGAGGTCAAACATGAGTAGTGCGCCTTTTGCGCCTAAAACATAACTTTCAAGCAAAAAGCGAAATCGTTCTTGCCCTCCAAAATCCCAGAGTTGCAATGTGCACTGTTTGGAATCTATTTCTGTTTCTTTCAAAAAAAACTCAACACCGATTGTCATTTTTGTCTCAGCTGAAAATTTACCTTCTACGTACCTATGTAAAAGTGTGGTTTTTCCAACGCCACCTTCACCTGCGGTTAATATTTTCAGTATAAACTTTTGTGGCATTCTTGTAAACTCATCTCGATTTTTGGGCACAAACTATATAGTAAGAACTTTCTGAAGCTACTTTTTTAAGGAGGTTAATTTTATCTATTATAAATATAATCTTTATACGAATTAATATTCTTTTTTAAAACGATAATTTGAATCTAATTTAATTGAATAATACTTTTTAATTTTAGTTTTTTATTGTTTTTTTCAAATTTAAATCCTTAAAAAAGATTTTGAAAATAAATTTTATTAATGTCCGTGTAATAATATTTCCCAGTCTTTTTTTAGAAAAATTAATAGGAATAGATATAAAGTGATTAATTATGAAAATGAAAAAGAAAAGTCCAACCGAAGAAGATTTAGAGAAATTAAAAGTAAAATCATGGGGGACTTGGAGTAAGGAAGTTAGTGAATTTGATTGGTCATATGGCGAAACAGAAACGTGTTATGTTTTAGATGGAGAAGTGGAAGTTATAGATTCTGATACAGGTGATAAAATAGAATTTAAGAAAGGTGACCTCGTCCAATTTGAAAAAGGCTTAAAGTGTGTTTGGAATGTAAAAAAACCAATAAGAAAACACTATAGTTTCGATTTAGAATTTGGAGAGGTTGAATAACTCATAGATTTTTTAATTTTACTTTTTTATTCTTTTTTTAATTCAAAAAAAAATCTATTTATATGAATATAGATAAATATAATCAATTGAAATAAGATTTGAGTTGAATTAAAATGGAGAATGAATTGAGTTTTAATCTTGCTGCCCTAAGAATTAGCCAATTAGGTTATATTTATAAAGATATTAGGAAGCAAGCAAGTATAATGGAGCAATTCTTTGGCATCCCTAAATTCAATATATTAGGTCCAATAGAAATGGAAATTACCCTTAGAGGAAAAGAAACGAAATGGACAGTAACCGCTGGTTATAGTCGACTTTTTAATAATACTGAAATTGAATTAATAGAACCTCAAGGTGGGGAATCTATTCATAAAGAATTCTTAGAACAAGGAAGAGAAGGATTGCATCATATACGCTATGATGTTGACGATTTACCAGCTGTTTTAGAAAAATTTAAGGAAGAAGGCATTGGAGTGTTACAGGCTGGTAAAATAGTGGGTTTAAAATATGCATATATGGATACTGAATCCTTATTAGGAATAATAATTGAATTTTCTGCTGTTAAAAAAGGAAGAAAAAGACGTTAAATCTTTTTATCTTATTTAGGCAAACCTTTGTTTCTCTCTGTGTTCTTTTACAGAGATTTCTCTTTCACTTAGCCTGTTAAGTTTAATCAGACTGTCTTTAATGGTCTTAATTTCCGCTTTCGTGGTAACTTTATAATCTTTTAAATTATCAAGAATTTCCTTTTCACTAAATCCCTTATTATAAAGTTCCTTAAATTTTTCGATCGTTTCTTGATGATAGAAAACATATTGTTTATTTATAAAGGTTATTAACCATTTTTTTTTCTCCTGATTTTGAGAGATTTCAAACAAAATATCTCTTATTACCTCGTTCCGCTTGTTAAACTTTCGAGCAATCAATTCATCCTCAATTTTATAAAATTTTTTCAAAAATTTATGAAGTTTATTTTTAAAAAACAATTTTGGAACATACGATAATATGAACAATACTAAAGTGATGCCGGACATCCAGATCGCTGCAATTGGATTATAAAGAGCAACGATGATAATTATTCCCACAAGAATTAGAAACCACTTTCTTCCAATGGTCTTTGCTATGACTATATACTTTTTTGGCAAGGTTTAAAACCAAGAATTCTTCAATATTATTTAAGGATATAATTAATAGTATAAAAACTTAATTTTAGATGAAATTAAAAAAGTAGACTACGTATAACCACACAAAAAAGCGTGACCGGGTATTTTCCTTGTATGCCATGACCGTAAGCTAACTTACAGTTTGTAGTTTCCCATAAATCGCAATTACAGTACTATCTACAACGCTAAACAAGTTTAACTTCCGGGTTCGGATGGTTCCAGCGCAGTAGCGAATTGCTACTAATTCATGTGGTTATAAACGCTAATCTTACCCATTATATAAGGTCGGTTATTTTATAAGAAAATACCTACTTATATGGTTATAAGTAAATAGGAATAATAAAAGCTAATAATTAAACTTTTTCATAAAGAACGTTAAGTTTATAAGGATTAAACAAGATGGTACGTGAATTATGTTATTTCAATTAATCCTACGGGATGTACAATGGTATCAAATTTTGATTAATGCTTTTATTACAATTATTGGAAGATTACTTGATATACTAAGTACCAGATATGTTACAAGAGAATTAAAATTAGAAACTAATAAAATAGCCCGACGTATTGGTTGGAAAGGAATGGTATTAATGCAAATTCCGATTGTTATATTGGGTTCATTGGATTTTTATTTAAGTTTCTTCATATTCTGGTGGAGTCTTTTTCTATTTGCTAATAATATAGAAGGAAGTTGGTATATCAGGGAAGCGGGAGAAGAAGAATACAAAAATGAGATTAAAGATAGATTAACAAAATCTAAAACATGGAAAGTTGCATTTAGTGAATTTTCTTCGGTATTGAAATTTACTTTGGCAGGAATGTTTATTATAATATTTTTATTTGTATTTAATGATCTCATAGCAGTATTTTTAATAGCTTTAGCATTAATTATCCACGGTATACTAGGTACTTTTAGTTCTATAAGATATCTATTAGATCTGAAGAGAGATAAATTGAAGAAAAAATGATTGTTTTTTCCAGATTTTTTATATTTCTTTAAAGATACGTGAATATTTTTTTAAACCTGTATAAAGAGTTACGACAGAAACTCCCACTATTGCAATAATTAAAACTAAAGAGAAAGGAGCTATATAGTTAATTATATGTTGAGGAATTGAAAAAATAAAGCCTGAATTATAAAAGATCTCTGTATTGTTAGCATAATCTCGTAACACAATACAGTAAGAATATTTACCAGGAGTTAATCTCTCCGTTTTGATTGGTATTAGATCCTTATTTTCTTCAATGGAGTTTGCTAATCCATAGTATGTATAATCGATAAAATTATTTTTAGATAAAAAAATAAATGCAGATTCAATTCCTGATTTATTATCATGAACATTGATATTAAATGTAGTCATATCCGAAGTTTTAGGATTTTTCGGGTTACATTCTATTCCAAACAACCGAGGTGATGTACTATCTGGAAGTGCTTTAAAATTAAAATTTGAGGTTTTTAAATTATGCCCCGTAATTGTTACATTATAAATCTCATTTTCTTCAGCGGGAATACGAAAATTAACTAAACCATTCTCATTGGCATATGCGGTGTGATATTTTCCATCAGAACCTCTAAGATGAACTCGTGCATAAGGAACAATTCTGTTATTAACATCTCTTATAGTTATCGAGACTAATTGACCTTCATAGATAGTTTCGGTAAACGGGTTGAGCGCTAATTTTGGTTTGTTGGTATAGATATCAACTTCTGGATCTCCTAAAAGACAATATGTGAGGAGTTGTTTACGTTCAAAATCAAAAAACGTTGAGCCAAATCCATATACATAATAATCACTATTCATATACGCAACCTTTGAATCATATAAAGCCTTACCTTGCTGAAATTTATTATTAAGGAAAAACTCTTTCCAAAATAATTTTGCATTTCCACGATTTAACATTTCAAGATTATAATCATCTTTATAATACCATGTTACTCTCAATCCTCCAATATAACCAATAGCTCCAGCATTATTCTTTTTTATTAAATATTCTCCGATACTATTATCATTAATATCATAGGAAGATGTACTACAAGCATCAGCATATACTAATGAGAGATTATTAGTATTTAAAATATTATTGGCGTTTGTATTAGTATAAATACCACCAGATGCATCCGCATACTGATAAGGATCTCCATGACCAGCAAAAATGACCGTTGAATAACCCTTATTAATTTCTCTTTTAAAACTTGTTGATGTCAGGGGTTCTTTAGGTTCTGGAGGTGTATAATAGGTTGATCTCCATAAATGTGTAAAGTTCATCTCTGATGCAACGTAATTCTGCCAAATATATGTTGTTAAGAAAGACTCATCTTCTCCATCTGGAGGCTCTTTATAAATAGTATCAGATATCCCCCCTGCTAGTAGCATTCTATTCATCCAATCGCCAACTTCTGGTTCAGACTCATATTTCAATGTTTTATTTACCATTATCGCAAGTTCATTCGCGGTGTTTGCGGGAAATCTTCCAACATATACTTCAGGGTCCCAAGCAATTTCATCTAATCCATAAGCATTATCATACGGAGACTCTCCCCACTTTCCATCTCCATCACTATCCCATGTACCATTAAGGTCGGCATAATAAAAATCTGTTGGTTTATACTCATCATCTCCAACTATTTCATTTGTTCCCTCCCCAAACCTAATTGCATCTGGATTGTATACATATCTTATAGGAATTAAATTATTCTGAGCGTCTCCTGCTAAAAGAACCCATCGTATGTTTTCAGTTTCATAATAAGATCTAATCATATTTCGAATTTTTTCTGCATCATCAACCCCTTCATATAAAGAGAAATTACTTAAGATAATGGTTTTGACACCTTTCTCATTTTTCCATTCCATCAACGGTTTAACAGCATCAATAAAATCAGTTCTATTTGGAGTAATTATTAGCATTTCAATCTTAGAGTCATACCAGAGATTATTTAGAGGAGTATATTCAATATCGGGTAAAATAGACAAATCAACATTTAAATCCCCATTAGCAGTCTTAATACTTTCTAAAGATATACGCTCTCTAGAATTAATAGAATTAGAATGTAAGCTGAGACTAACGAAAGGAGTGAACGCTAATATTATGATTATTAGATAAATAAATTTTTTAATAAGAAGCCTAACCATATATTATCAATGATAATAAGTATTTTTCAATATATTTATAATGGATATAGGAAATTAAAAATAAGAATCTAATTATTATAATAGAAAAATATCGGAATTTTATGCCACTTCGATTTAATTCTTGTCCACATTGTAATAGTAAAATTACATTTAGAATTGAGATGGGTGATATTGATTCTAAACAATACCCTGCTCCCGTTTATATTATTTGTAGATCATGTAACAAATTATCTACTTTTTATATGGATAGCCTTTTGAGAGTTTCTTATAAGGAGCTTGAAAAAAAACCCGGTGGTATCAAAAAAATTGAAACAATATAACATAATAGATTTTAGCGTTAAGTTTTTTTAAATTATCAAATTTATTGATTAATTTAATAAAATGTCTTTTCTTAATTTTTCTTAGGAATAATATATTCAGCTGTCAAAACACCTTAAAATTTTACTATCATGTCATATGACTTAACGGATATTGGTGGCATAGGGAAAGCAACTGCAGAAAAAATGAAAGCAGCAGGAATAGATTCTATTGAAAAATTAGCTAAAATTAAACCAGATGATTTAGCAAAATTAAAAATTAAAGGTGTTGGAAAAACAACAGCTCAAAAATATATTGAAAATGCTCAACAATTACTTGAAGAAATTACTCCTCAAGAAGAACCTAAATCAGAAGGAAAAGCAATTTCAGAAGTAAAAACCAAACCTACTTCTAAACCTAAACCTAAAACTGAAGCTTCAAATATTAAAGAATTAATAAAACAACAAGCAGAATGCAATATTGGGTTAGTTGGCCATGTAGATCACGGTAAGACTACACTAGTAAAAACACTTACAGGAGATTGGACAGATAGACATTCAGAAGAGCAAGAAAGAGGAATTTCAATAAAATTGGGGTATTCGAATGCAACAATTTTATATTGTCCAAGTTGTGACGAGTTTTTAACATATTACTTAGCAGAAAAAGCAAGAGAAAAAGGACAACCTCGTTTTTTATGTCCTAAATGTAAAGAACAATTGGAATTTAGAAGAAATATTTCATTTGTCGATGCTCCTGGTCATGAAATCTTAATGGCAACAATGTTGAGTGGTGCTTCATTGATGGATGGTGCATGCCTATTAATCGCTGCAGATGAGATATGTCCTCAACCACAAACAAGAGAACATCTAGAAGCATTGCATATAGCTAATATAGAAAATATTATCATACTACAAAATAAAATTGATGCGGTTTCACGAGAGCAAGCAATGGAGAATTATCAACAAATAAAAGAATTTATTAAAGGTACGATTGCTGAAAATGCTCCAATTATACCAATTTCAGCAGTATTTGGGGCAAATATAGGCCTAATTTTAAGAGCATTTGAAGAAATTATTCCATCTCCTGAATTTAGTGAAGGAGAATTCCAATTTTTAATCGCAAGATCTTTTGATATTAATCGACCTGGGAAAGAAATCAATGATCTAAAAGGGGGTGTAATAGGCGGTTCTGTTTTAAAAGGTAAAATTAATGTCGGGGAGCAAATTGAAATTCGTCCTGGTTTAAGAATAAAAGATAATTACACTCCTTTAAAATCCACCGTTGTAAGTATCAGTCAGGGAAATAATCTATTGGATAATGCAAAGCCAGGTGGGCTCATTGGTTTGGGAACAAAATTGGATCCTGCTTTAACTAAGGGTGATCACTTAATCGGCCATTTAGTCGGAAAACACGGTACTTTACCCGAGGTTCTTGATGAAGTAGAATTAAAAGTGAATCTTTTAGATAGAGTGATTGGTTCTGAACAGATGCTTAGAGTACATTCGGTTAAACATAATGAAAAATTATTGCTAGTAGTCGGAACAGAAAAAACGGGTGGAACCGTCACAAAAATACTAAAAAATAGCGTTATCCTAAAACTAAATCCTCCAATATGTCCTCCTGAAAATTTCATCTTTGCTATTTCGAGAATTATAAATAGAAGGTACAGATTAATTGGGTATGGGGAGGCAATAAATCATAATTAGGGTTATTTGTTTAATCATATAATTTAAGAAGAATATGACAAAAAAATTTCCCTTATTTTTCCTTTTACAAGTTTTAAGGCAGGATCTACCTGTGTAAGGATAGTTATTAATGAAGTTATAACTTCTTTATTATTAGTAGCTTTTGTTATGTTTTGTTTGGTTTCATATAGTATTAGAGTATCTGAGACTTTTGCAAGAAAATGAAGTACAATCTCTTTTTCACTTTCTCTCATTTCATAGAAAATTTCGTCCATAATTCTTTTGTCTATGAATGTAATGAAATCGTCAATAGTATCACAAAATATAACAATCAAGGTAATTATCGCAATTTCTTATTTTTTAAATAAAATATTAATCCAAAGATTAAAATGATCCCATTTATACCTCCAAAAATTATTATCCAAAGAGGAAAATGAGGATAAGTTGTGTAAATATAGTTATATTCATTATAAGTACTAGCTGTTGATTCTTTAAGAAAGATTCTGTTATGATAGACTCTAATTGTATAATTTCCATAAGGAACAGCACTTAATGTGATGCGTCCATTTTCATTAGTATTTCCAGGTGTTATCGGCTGAATTTCCTCAGTAGAAATATAAGTTCCATATTTTTGACCATAATAATATACTTCTACATATGCTCCTACTAAAGGCATTTTTATATTATCTGTTATAATTAATCTTAAAGTTTGTGTTGATCTATACTTAATTATAAAGGGGCAAGTCTCACCAACTACTAAATAGGGAACTTTAACTAATATTCCTACTTTCCCTGTGAGCGAAGTATTCAAGTAAAAATATGGTGAATTTCTATTAAATAATGAAGAATTCTTTAAGACTTGTTCAAAATAAATTGTAGGTTCATAAAATGACAAATTTTTAAGATATATGTGTTGAGGTCCTTGAATTAAGGAAGGAAAATAAATTCTCTCCCGAATATCTATCTCTTCAATAAGTCTGTCTATAGCCCATGTCTTTCTCAGGGGTTTAATAAATTGGAATGTAAAAGATGTTGTAAAATTTAAAGAGAATTTACTCTGATCTGCAGAAAAATGTTCTGTTAAAGAAATATCAATTGTTTTATTTGAATTAAGATAATCATTAATATTAATGAATTGGTTGTTAAGTTCTAATATGTGATCACTTAATAAATATCTGTCTGGTAAATTAACAGTTAAGGCGACATCTATATTATCAGCAAAAATAATTGGATTAAAAACAGATAAATTATATTTTTTACCAGTTAAAACAAAATAGTAATGATATTCCACGGTAAAATTTTGAATTTGGTCTTGAATTATTAAATCGTTACTTAAATTTTGATTTAATTGCCACTCATCAATAGATAACTCGTATTCCCATATAAGATACATTTTAAATTCTGAACTTGGCCAATTTTTAAAAAAATCTTCGTAATTAAAAATGATGAAATCATCATTATCCTTTGAGTAATCTGTCTCATTATTAAGTTCAAAAACATTAGTACCATTATCTACAAAAAACTGGAGTAATCGACAAGGAACTAAACGAGAATGATATATTAAATATCCTAAAGTCGGACTATTAAGTTCAACCATTAAACTTTCATTTAGAATCACTTTTAAAATATTATTATCTTCAATATTTTCATTCATATTATCTACAATTGCAGGTTCTGAAGTATTTAAAAATTGCATATTAATTTGTGTTATATTCAACGCACCAGATTTGATATCTTCCCAAATAAGAGGATAACTGGTATTTTCAATTGAAAAATCAATTTCTAATTCATTAAAATCAATATCATTTATTGTAATATTTCCAAGTGCCTGTTTTTCTTCGTTAAGTATCGCTTTATAATCGTCCTTAGAGAATTTACTTATTTCAAGTTCGGGATTATAAATCTGGGAAGTGGAGTTAAAACTATTACTTCCTAAAACTAACGGAATTAATACATGCGAGAATATTAAAAAGATTAACAAGATCTTAATACTTAAATTAACATAATTCCGTTTTTTATTTAACATTTTTAACGTTTTAATAGTAAAGTATTTAGAACAGAAAATTAAAATAAATTAAATAATTTTTCTATAGGATTAATCTTTTGACTCATTTTCTTCATACGACTTAATTAAAATCGGAATATTTATAATTATAGAATTTATTTTGGATTTATTAAAATTCAAAATAAGATGAGAATAGTAAAATAAACCATTTTGATAATTTACTCTATTTAAAGATAAATCTTAAGGATTAATTTTTATTTGAATGATCGATTATAGATAATCTAATAATTTAAAAAATAATGATAAGGATGGCCAATACCCAAAATAAAACTAAATTTTTAGCAGATCTTAGCAATGCAGTAGATCAATTCATCGATCGTTCCTTTACACATGTTATAACTATTTCCCATAATGATGCAGATGGAATAAGTTGCTTACATATAATCCAAAATTTATTATACAAGATGCATCTAAATTATGATTATTTTATTTATAATAGATCGGTTTCTTGGGAGAATTATTTAAACGGAATTCTCTCAAGTAGGCAAACTGACAAGAACGCTTTTATTTTTACAGATGTTGGCTCCAACTTAAAAGAATTAATCCCAATAATAAAAAATAGAAAAGAAATTTTTTTTATCCTTGATCATCATGAGGTAGAAGATGAGTTTCACACAGAGGAATTGCCTGAGAATCTATTTTTTATAAATCCCACTATTTATGGATATGATGGCCTTGAACATATTGCTGGAGCAACTTTAACACACATGTTTGCAAAACAAGTAAAACCATCCATAATAAAACAAGGATGGTTAACAGTTATTGGAATTGCTGGAGATTCATTAAAACCAATGGATAAGCTACAATCATTTAACCGAGAAGTTTATGAGGAATTGGTAAGGGAAGACCTTATTGAAGATGAAGAAGGTTTAATTTTATTTGGAAGTATGCACGAATCTATTAAAAATGGGTTAAAATATAGTATATTACCCTTCCTCAATCAATTTGGAGGGGAATCAGATCAAAAAATCACGTCTTTCTTAAGTTCGCTATCCATTAATCCAAGAACTAATCTTATTGATCTAAATGAATCAGAAATCGAATTAATTCAAAAAACCGCGGGTTTTAATAGTCTTGGTCATTTTGCTATATTACCTCACAAATTAGGATTATTAAAATTTGCTTTTGAACATGCTCTTTTATTAAATATTCTTTGTTTTAAAAATATTAGTGCTGCTCTCTCTATTATTCAATTGAAATCAATCACTCGTTATGCTAAAGGAATATATTCTGAATATATTCAGGATCTCTCTAGAAATCTAAGAATTTTATCTAATGAGATACCTCACCATGAAACTAAAAAAGCAATATTTATGGAGGTAAAAGGTAAAATACCTCCAAGCAGCTGGTCAGATACAGCTAGTTTTAGTGCTGTAAATGAACTTTTCAATCCAAAAAAAGTCTTATTTTTAGGAGGTCCCGAAAAGAAATCTGGCACAATTAAATTGAGTATTCGGTGTTCAAGAAATTATCTTGATAACAATAAAACCCGTGGTGTAAATAAAATAATCACCAGCATAAAGAAAGAATTGGGAGGAGTAGGTGGAGGGCACAAATTAGCGGGAGGTATTAGATTATCAAATCCGTCATATAATATCTTAAAAAAGAGAGCAGATGAATTTATTTGATTTATAACATATTATTTGGCTTTGAAAAATGAATTTTTTAGAAAAACATTCTGATACTATTTATTTTTTAAGGGTGAATGTTAAGACAAACTCTAAAACTCAAGCTATTGTTAATAATGGGAGTTTTTTGACAATTTATCTTACCTCGAAGCCCATCCAAAATAGAGCAAATAAAGAATTAACAAATCTTCTAAAAAGAAAACTAAAAATATCATCAAGTCAAATCCAAATTATCTCCGGTTCAAAAACTAAAGATAAATTAATTAAAATTTCTTTTCTTGAAAATATCGAAGAAGAAGTAATTAGAAAACGTTTTAATCAAAAATAATTAATTTAGCTTATTAGTCTGCTCCTCATTTACATTGCGACGCCATAGACTTCCTTAATTCTTTTTACTATATCATTAGATCCTTGAATCAATGGATCATTAGCAAACCACTCTTTTAATCTTTTTCTTAATCGATAACGATGTTTACTATTTGAGGAATCATAATTATAACCTATAAGTTTAGAATAAATTTCTTCTAAAGTCCAATCTTCCAATGCTAATAATTCTTTTATAAGATTTACCTTGGTAGCAACTTTAACTTTAGGATCTGTATGAAATAAATTCCATACTAACCTCCAGTGTTTTACTGTTCTTTCCGTTATTGCAATTCCATAAAATTTTCTTCTAGAAATTTTGTTCCTTTAATTACTAAAAGCAAATAAATTATAGTTTAAACTTAAGAAAAAAAAATTTAATAGATTTTTTTTATATATCACCAACTAGTTCCAAGTATTCCTTTACAATTAGTACATATACTTACCTGAATATATGTATCCCCTGGTCTTACAGAACTACGACCCGCATCTCTAAGACCTGGAGTTTTAATTTGTATATTATAAATATCTTCTGTGTAAGCTATCTTTTTTTTATTATAATCTATACTTATTTTAGTTTGACATATAGGACAAATTATATATTCTGGATATTCCTAATCATTGCCATTTTGCTAATAATATATAAAACTATATAAACTAATTGCAAATATTAAAGAGAATTTGAACTATTATTATTTAATCCGATAGACGTCTTTAAATAAGACATCTTTATACTTGACTTACTTAAATTGGATTTAATATAAATCCAGTTTTTTCTATTAATTTCTAATTTTTTCAACTTATAGGATGATCTTCAAGATATCCCTTCCCATCTTTAGATTTAGCAAAAGTTTTTATGTAAGTTTTATGGTTAGCTTCCAATTTTTTTCATTTTACCACATTTCAAGCAGGTGATGAAGTGATTCATGACTTAAAATGGCACATTTTAAGTTGTCATTCCCTCATCAGCTCTGCGTGTTTGACGTGTCTCAAGGTGTGCTTTATCATATCCACAGCGAGGACATTTAAAATCTTTAATCGAACTTCTTAGATTCTTATCCTTCCAGTCCATAACTTCAACTAGATTTGTTACCTCCTCTCTTATAGAATGCTCGATTTTAGTGGATACTTTATAAGCTTCAGACTTTTCTTCTGAAAATGGCTTAGTTGCTCCACACTTACATTTTAATACTTTTATACCATCTACTTTTGAAGGTAACATCATTCCTCCACATTCGTCGCAGAATTCCATAATCTCAATAACCCAAAGAGAAATTATTAATCTTTTTCTATAATAGATAATAAATTCATTCTAGCAAATAATTTTTTTGCATTTAGATTCTTAAACCAAACAATAAAGCGCAAAATATTATTCCAGATAGAAGATCAGCTGTCGTACCGGGATTATATTTTCCTCTTTTTTGTTGAAGTTCATTATCTAACTCCATTATTAATCTTAAACCTTTATCAGATGAAATACCTCCCTTTTCTAATATTTTTGATGCTGCTTTTGAGATATATAATGCAGCATCGATTCCAGATTTTCTTATAACAAGAGTATCTGGATGTAAAGATAAGAGTTTTAAATATGTATTAACAGTTGCAGTATTTATATCTCTATATTGGTTAAATACTTCTAAGAAATAGGGTAGCCCCTCGTTTATAATTTTGGTAAAACCAGTCGCATATTCCATACTTATCAAATCCTTGTTCTTTGAAAGTTTAAATATTTTTTTCAGAGTTATATTATCAGAAATAATATCATTGAGAGAATTTTCGTTGTTAATATCATATTTTTCAATAGATCCTAAACCACCAGGATTGCATATTCGTATAGCTTTGTACAAATTTACAGTATCATTTACAGTGCTGTTATCAATAACTTTACTTAAATTATCTCTCAAATCATTATAATGATATTTCTGTGTTTTTAAACAAATTACGGATGCTGCGGCGAGTGGTGCTAAAATTAATATATGTCCTAATAACACATTACCTCCACTTTGCCAATTTATCATTTCTTTAGTAGCCTTCATGAAAAATTGACCTAATTCGATTTTTTCATAATCATCGTCATTTTTAAAAGGAATTTGAAAAATTTGATAACAAAATTCTCTAAAAGTTGGCTGAATTGCCACAATTCCCGCTAAAAAATGTTCAAATTTTGTATTTTCAAAATCTTTTGTACGGTGAACATTCCCTGGTTTAGGCCACCCCGCTACTTCTAAAAAGCTTGCTAAACTAAGGCATCGTATTAAATCATCAATCTGTTTAATCGAAATATTAAGATTTGTTCCTAGTAAAGACACATTTAATAATATTTTTTTAAATAATTTAATTATTTTGAAAGAGAATAGGTATTAATAATAACTTAACTCTACAATTTTCTTCTCTTTCACAATATATCCTTCAGATTCAGAAGTTTTATAAGAAATAGGTCTGAAATCATTATAAAGTCCTTTCTTATGAAGGAATTTTTTAATTCGAAGTCTCAATGCTCTTTTTGATAATTTATTTGGCATTTCTACACCAATATCATTTCCATTTCTGTTAAGGATAATTTGTGGTAATGCTTCGGATAAGAACCTAATTAAATCAAGTACATATTGTTCACTCTTAAAACTTAAATCTTTAACGTTGATTATGAAAGATTTGTTTGCTTCACTCATAGTGTTATCACTCTGTAAAATAATTAAAAATATTATTAATTTTTTATGATTTTATTATAGTAATTCAAAATTTGAATTTCTTAAATAGAAATTTCTTAATTATTCAATTAATTTAAAGTTTAAATGATAATTGGGTGGTATAATTTGGTGGATTATGTAAATTTGGACTATGAACCAAGTGAAAATGATTTGATTGCAATGTATTATGTGGAAATTTCACCAGAGTGTAAAAATTTAGAGCAAGCTTCTGAAGAAATCGCAAAAGAAAGTTCAATTGGCACTTGGACAGAAATAGCAACATTATCTGCCGAAATAGCTGAACGACTTAAGCCATCAACTTTTTATATTGATAAGGTAAATAGTATTGTCAAAATTGCGTACACTAAAGAACTATTTGAAGCAAGTAATCTACCTCAAATTTTAAGTGCGATTGCAGGTAATATATATGGAATGAAGGTTTTAAAGTCTTTAAGGTTATTAGATATAAGTTTTCCTAAAGATATTGTCAAAGCTTATAGAGGACCTAAATTTGGAATTGAAGGTATCAAAAAATTAACTAATGTGAAAGACAGACCTCTTCTTGGCACAATTGTAAAACCCAAAGTTGGATTAAATGAAGTTGAGCATGCCAAAGTTTGTGGAGATGCTTGGCAGGGTGGATTAGATATTGTTAAAGATGATGAAAATCTAACAAGTATGACATTTAACAAGTTCGAGAAAAGAATCACAGAAACATTAAAAATCCGGGATAAAATTGAATCCAAAACCGGAGAAAGGAAGTTTTATATGCCAAATATTACAGCATCGCTAAGCGTTATGAAGAAACGCGCTGATTTTGTAGTAGAGAATGGTGGTGAATATGTAATGGTTGATATTGTGACCATTGGATTTTCTGCCTTACAAGAAATCAGAGAATATCTTGATAATAAGGATGTAGCAATTCATGCCCATAGAGCTATGCATGCGGCATTCACTCGCAACAAGAAACATGGAATGACTATGTTGGCGCTAGCAAAATTAATGAGATTGATAGGTATGGATCAATTACACACTGGCACTATTGTTGGAAAAATGGAAGGAGAAAAAAAAGAAGTCTTAGAAATTAACGATATAATTTCCAACCCCCATATTAAAGATAACAATTTAACGACATTAAATCAAGATTGGTATACAATCAAGCCAGTTTTACCTGTCGCATCAGGAGGTTTGAGTCCATTACATGTTCCCGAATTAATTAAAATTTTAGGAAAAGATATGGTATACCAGTTTGGAGGAGGATGCCATGGTCATCCAGATGGAACTAAAGCGGGAGCAAGAGCGATTAGACAAGCTGTTGATGCAATTTTACAAGGTTATAGTCTAAATGAATATGCAAAAAACCACTCTGAATTAGCGAAAGCTATTGAAAAATGGGGTATGAAATAAAATAATATTTTCTAAACCAGTTCTGGATATGTTTTAGCAAAATAGTTTGGTACGTGGCTCGAGGCAAAAATACCAGCTTCTGTAATTAAACCATCTATATATCTTCTACTTACAGTTTCGAACGCGGGATTTAAAATTTTAATTCCTTCTGGAGGGTTTTCCCATATTTCTTGAGGATCTCTCATTTCAATAGTTTCCAAAAGCCCTAGATTAGTCTCAGGGTTATACTTTAATAAAGGAGATGCAACATAGAAAGGAACATGTTCTTCATGAGCAACCAATGCTAATAATCGTGATCCTATTTTATTGATAATAGTTCCTTCAGAAGTTATACTATCTGCACCAATTAAAATCAGATCAACTTGATAATGTCTCACAGCCCATCTCATAGCGCTATCAACAACATGGATAATTTCAATATTTGCCTTCATTAATTTAATTGCAGTTTTCCTCCCTTGTAATCGTGGTTGTGTTTCGGTATTAATTACTTTAAAATTTTTACCTTGTTTTTTAGCTTCTAAAAGAATACCAGTAACCAGACTAGAATGGCAATGAGTCATCACGTTAAATTTACGACTGGAAGCAGGGATACGCCTAGATCCTATTTCAGCAATTCTTCTTTTTGAATCTTGAAGCATTTCACAATATAGATTCTTGTATTTTTCAATAATATCAGATATATATTCAGGAATTATACTTTCTTTTTCTTGTTCTAACTTATTCATTATATACTTCAAACCATTTTTCATAGCCGGTTCTGTTGGTCTTGTATCTATTAAAATAACTTGTGCATCGTTAAGTTTCTTAAAACAAGTCTCAATATTCTTACATTTTAATCTTTTTGCATAATTACTTAAAAATTCAATAGCACTAATAGCAACATTACTAGCACCTTGAATCTCTAAAGATTTAATCTTTTGGGCATCTTCTAACAATTCTTTCATTATAAATTCACATTTAATATTATTTCTTATGGTTAATCGAACTTTTCGTTGTCAAAATACAATATTTAATCAAACTTATTTATTCTAATGAGTTTTCATCTTGATCTAATTGATAATCTTCAGAATCAACTTCGATGTAAAAACGACCAAAATAACCACATTTTTTATCTTTACACTCGTATAAATCTGGAGCTAACCAACCACTAACGTTTGTTGCATTTTTTAGCGTCGGCTTTTTGCATTTTGGGCAAATTCTAATATTTACCATATTTAATGTAAATTTTTTATATATCAGAAATTCAGTTATTTTCTAATATTTAATAATCATAAATAACATTTACTCTCTTTGATTTTTAATACTTGATTTATTCTTATAATAATAGAAATAAAAAATTCATCACACTATTATATCATAATTCTCACTAAAATTTCATATTTATGAAGGATTTAGACTTACAACGAAAGAGTTTACCAAATGAACCAGGAGTTTATTTATTTGCTGATAAAAAAGGTTCAATTATTTACATAGGAAAAGCTATAAATCTCAAGAAGAGAGTCAATCAATATTTTTTAAAGACAAGTTTTACAGATCCATATTATGAAGAGAAAATTAAAGAACTAGTAAAGCTGATACATTCTATTGAATATATTGTAACTGAAAATGAGAAAGAAGCTTTAATATTAGAAAATATTCAAATTAAAAAGCATCTCCCTCGCTTTAATGTAATCATGAGGGATTCTAAGACATATCCTTGGGTGGCATTTTTTTATTCTGAAGATTTTCCAAGGATCCGTGTACTTAGAAATCCAGAAAAGTATTCCAAAGATAATATATTTTTAGGGCCTTATACAGATAAAAAAGAAATAATAAGAATACTTAGAGATTTAAGAAAAATCTTTCCTTATTGTTCATGTAAAAAGCCGATTAAAAAAAAAAAGAGAGCGTGTTTGTATTATCAATTAAAACTTTGTCCTGGTCCATGTTTTACCACGATAACTAAAGAAGAATATCGTGAAAATATTAAGAAAATCGAATTATTTTTAAAAGGAGAAACTGATGAGTTGAAAAATCAATTATCAGAAAAAATGTACCTTGCATCTAAAAACCAGGATTTTGAATCTGCAGCTTTCTGGAGGGATAAATTGGAAGATATAGATCATGCCACTGATCGACAACACGTATTAATGAACCATGAAGCCAATAAGGATATTGTTGGTTTTTATAGTACTGAAAAATATATGGCGATGGTAATTATCCATATTAGGGAAAGCAGAATTTTAAATAAAAGTTCATTTACCTTTGATTTGCGGGAGAAATTAATTCAAAAGAAAGAGATTATGAATTCAATTTTAGAACAATATTATCAAAATTTCAAATCTCAATTACCAGATATTATTGTCATTCCTGACATAAATGATAGATTTAGAATCCTATCAGATTTTTTAAAAGATATTAAACAAGATATACAAATCAGAACTTTACATAACGAGAATGAAACAAGTTTGCAGCGAATAGCGAATAAAAACGCAAAAGTAATGGTTGAGCAGCAAATACAAATGGAAGAGATCAAAATGAATGATAAAGAATTTAGAGAGAAAATTCTTGAAGAAACAAAAGAAGTTTTGGATTTACCTAAATTTCCGAGAATTATTGAGGGCTTTGATATCTCCAATATAGATGGCAAAGATGCTACAGGTTCTATGGTTTAATTTCTTGAAGGAAAACCTTATAATAAGTATTATCGGCATTTTAAAATTCAATCTAAATCTACACCTGATGATGTTGCGATGATGAAAGAAGTTTTAAAAAGACGTTACAACATGCTTTTAGAAAGAAATTTAGAATTACCAGATTTAATATTAGTAGATGGTGGAAAAGGGCAATTGAACGCAGGAGTATCGATTCTAAAAGAGTTAAGCCTTGATATTCCCATTATTGGCTTAGCTAAAAAATATGAAGAAATATATATACCTTCAAAGAAAGAACCCATTATTTTACCAAGAAATTCCTCAACTTTAAAACTATTTCAAAGAGTACGCGACGAGGCCCACAGGTTTTCAAAAAAATTGCATATAAAGCAGAGAGAGAGGCGAACAACAGGTTCGGTTTTAGATGATATTGAAGGCGTTGGGCCAATAACTAGAAATAAATTACTTAATCATTTTGGAAGTGTAGAAAAGATTAAAAAAGCTTCATTGGAAGATATTTCTCAATTAATAGGAAAAAAATTAGCTGAAAAAATATTAGAACAACTAAAGGAGTAGTGTAATTTCTCTCTTATTTAAGTCTTGTTTGTGAAGCATTAAACTAATGAGAATTTTCTTAAAAAAAAAAGATTTACGAAATGATTAATTTCACAAGTTCTGCTGTTGCTTCACAATAAACTCTAGCTAGAGATTCTCTTTTTGCTTCACTTATCACTCTAATCACTGGTTCTGTATTAGATGGATGGATTAGAACAAACCAATCTTTTGCCTTTCCAAATTTAAGATCATTGTTTATTTGTTCTACATCTTCTCCCTCCGTTATTAGTTCTGTTTTCACTTTTTTAATAAGGGATATAGTGTCAATATTTTTTACATTGATTTTTACTCGATGAGAATAATACTTAGGTAGTTCTGCAACCAGTTGTGATATGGTTTTTCCTGTTTTTACAAGAATTTCAACTATTTTTGCAGCTGCGAAAATCCCATCTCTCGTGTTATTGAAATATGGGAACATAAAACCTCCACACGATCCTTCCCCGCCGAAAACCAATCGACTCTTTGATGAATTCGAAATTAATTTATTCATTTCTTCTGTTAAGAAGCGTTCTCCTATAGGTGTTCTTATAATTTGAGCATTATATTTTTCTGCGATCGCGTCAAACCTTAATGAAGATGCTAAATTTGTAACAAAAAATATTTTTCTATCCATATCTTGGTGATTTTCTAAGTAATATTTTGTAATTATTGCTAATCCTATGTCTTCGGGATAACATATACCCGTTTCTCCAATAATTGTTAATCTATCCGCATCAGTATCATGAGCGAATCCAATATCATAATTACCTTGCCACACTTCCATTATCAAATCTTTGAGATTTTCCTTTATTGGTTCAATTTCTCTTGGGAAATCTTTATTTACAAGCAAGTCATTATTAATTAATTTTGTATGGCAACCCAATTCATTTAATACTAGTGGTGTGACAAGTTTTCCCGCTCCTGCTCCCGAGTCTATAACTACTCTTAGATTATTTTTATGTTTAATCTCTAAATGATCAATATGACTTAATAAATCTTGAATATAATCTCTAATTGGATTCAAAGTTTCAACATTCTGGACTACACTTAACTGATCTTTATTATAAGAATTTAAATCTATGTTTTCTAAATAGATTGAAATTATTTCTAAATCATCAGTATTCAGAAAAGTTTTTGTAGATAATAATTTTAGACCATTCCATTGTTGAGGATTATGAGATCCTGTAATAATAATACCCGCTGGGATATTTAATTTATTCTTAGCATGAATTATTACAGGTGTAGGGCATATTCCAAGATTTAATATTTTAAAACCAGAAAAATTTAATCCTTCTATTAACGCTTGTTCAATTAGAGAACCACTTGGTCGAGTATCTCTGCCTAGTACCACTTTCTTATCTTTTCCATCAATCCATAATCCAAAAGCAATCGCAATTTTCTTAACAGTGTCGAATGTAAGATCTTTCTCAGCACGACCTCTGATTCCGCTTAATGTAAAAATTAAATTTTTGTCTTCCATTTTATTTATTCTTTTATTAGGAGATTATTAAATTACTTTCAATTTTGTATTTGACTAGAGCTAAAGCACCTCTTAATCCAATTTCATCTTCATATTTTGTTAATTTTATTTTTGGGGGATGATTACTTGTAAATTTAATGGGATCCACTTCAAATTGCTTAATTATATGAGGAATTATCTGTTCTTTATCTTTCATCATGGCTCCTCCAAAATAAATACATGTACAATCATAATAATTATTTACTATGCCAACTCCTATTTTGGTATAGAAAACACAATCATTTACTATCTTTTTAGATAATTCATCACCTTCTCTTGCAGCTTGAAAAATCTCTTTAGCTGTTATTCTCGATTTATCTTTTTCTACAATGCTCATCAATATACCTGCATTAAGTTTTCCTTCTTGTAATGCATCTAATGCTCTGTTTCGAACACCTGTTCCAGAACTAAAAGCTTCCCAGCACCCATACGCACCACAATTGCACTGAGCTTTACTCTTTGGTTCAACTAATGTGTGTCCTATTTCTGCTGCATTCCCTTCTTTTCCTAATAATAAATGTCCATTACAAATAACGCCTCCTCCAACTCCAGTAGACATAGTGATATATACTAAATTGTCTTTTTCATCGTCTTCGGCTTCAAAGAAATGTACACCTAAAACACTCCCATTACAATCATTAATAAAATATATAGGGATTTCAGGAAATTTCTCTCTAATTGGTTCTTTTAGGGGAATTACTCTAAATCCGAGATTAGCATTATTAAAAACCTCCCCTTTTTCCATGTTTAAAGGACCTGCGGTAGCAACCCCTATTCCTAAAATCTGTTCTTTTTTAATATTGTTTTCAGATAATAACTCTGATAAAATTTGACATGCTGAATTGCTAATTGAATATTCATTTTCCTTTAATGTTGCTGTAATTTTTTTTTTAATATTTTTTTCATTTAAATCTGCTGCACAAATAGCAACTCGAACCCAAGTACCTCCAATATCTATACCAGCAATGAAATTTTCATCCACTTTTTTCTCACATTAAAATTTTCTATGTTTTCCTTAACCTCTGAATAAAATAAAGATTTCGAATACATCAAAATATTATGGCAGTAATAAAAGTTTTTCTATGATTTAATAAATATTTATTTCAATTTTATCATCACGGATTACTTCTTTAAAGATAGAAGCGATTTCCCTTTTTCTTTCGTCATCTATTGAGAAAACAAAATATTCTGCGGGAATTCTTGCTGTTGAGTAAATTTGTATTATATCAGGTTTTATTTTTTTTAATGCTTGAGCAATATCAAGAATATTTTTAGAATTGTTATTTGGTATAAAATCCTTATTGTAGGAATCATAAATTAAAATCTGGATAGCTAATTTATTATTCTTTGGTATTTCTTGTTTTAATTTAATTAAGGACTCAATTATCATTTCGATATTAGGAACATCATGATGTGGACGGTTAGTTCTCTTAAAATCATCATTATTAGCTGTATCTAATTTTGCTAAAACTAACTCGAATTGACTGACTCTTTTCCTTATTTTATCAATATATAATGTACTAGAATTTGTAAACAATGTGAGGATTGGTTTTTGATTTGCCCAGTCGAATTTATTCCTTATACCCTCTGCTACTTTAAGAAAATCTAAAAGATTTTCATTTAAGGTAGGTTCTCCATTATAACCAAAAGTAATTGAGTTCAGATGTGGAAAATAGGTTAAAATTGATTTTAATTCTTTTCTGAAATTGGGTGATGGTGGTAATTTTATTCTATAATTAGGAGAAACTAAATTTTCTTTTTTTGTTAAACCAATTTCACAGTATACACAATTATATGTGCATAATTTATAATTAGTTAAAACATTAACACCTAAAGAAAGTCCTAATCGCCTCGATTGAAATGGTCCGTAAGTGTATTCACGCATTTCTTAAAATTACATTTTATCATTTAAATTTATTTCAAATATCTTAAAAAATTAAAACTCTAATAAAAAGAAGTTTTTCAATAGATAAGAATTGTTAAGTTTTATATTTATCAATTATCTCTTTCAGTGTCATTCCATCAAATAATGCTATGAAATATTGTTTAAGAGCTCTCTCGAAAAAATAAACACCACTATTGTAGTGTTTTTCATATTTTTTTATATATACTTGACGACTCTGAAATCCAAATACATCCACATATATATTTTCAAAAACTGATAATGAAGGAGAAGTAGTATTCTTTAAGATTTGTATAGTTTTTAATTTTCTATATTTTTTAACAGCTTCTTTTCTATTAGATACACCAAACGCTTTTCTACTTTCCTCTAATTTAAAAAAATGTTTTCTAAAAGTATCAGCATTTTTATAACCAGCAATTATAGCTAATTCAGCATTAGACGCACCTTTAATGAATAAATCAATCCATTGCGATTTATGAATTCCTTTAATATTATATCCATTTCTAAGTTCCTCTAATAAGCTATTCAACTTTTTCCAGCTAAAATCTCCACGAACTATTACTTTTTTCAATTCTCTTAACTTAATATCACCAAACCATCGTCTAAAAGGACAAGCTCGTGAATCAAAAAAATGTTTTCCTCCTTTTCGATGAATAATCCTGCCAATTTGAGCACCAGATAAATTAAGATGATTTTCTAGCAATGATTGAACTACGAGCCTTAAAAATTGATCTTCAGCATTCTCAACACTTTTAAAAAACTGCTTTATACGAGCATAAATGTTATCTTCAGATGCTTCTTTTATATTATATAACTTTTTTATCATTCTTGAAATATAAGGTACTCTATATCCTAAAGATAACATGAAAACAATATCATACATTGGAAGGGCAATATATTTTTTTACACTTTCTAAAGTTGAATCCATATTAAGTCCATAAGGAAATACAGTGCCTTTGGAATCTGGGTAATTTTCTTTATACCATTTTTCTCTGTCAGATACATCTTTTTTTGTATAGTGTTTTTCGATTACTTTTATTTCAAAATATTTACCTATAAAAGAGTTCATTAGCTTTTTCCTAATAATAAAGCGTGATTTTTTTGTTAAAGACTGATATTGCTCAATAAAATGGCTAATATCACAAAATTTTTCATATTTCAATCCTAAATATTTGACTCCATCTTTAGTAACTTCCTGCTCTAATGCTTTTATTATTGCTTTTCTAATTAATGATAGAGGTTCCCTTTTTTTTTCAATATACTCGTTAAGTGCGGTTTCTATATGATATTCAAATCTCCTTCTTAGAGATTTCTCGGTATGTCCAATATAAATATCAGTTTTAGTACCCATTTTAAATAAGCATTTAATCTCATATATTGCTTCAATATATGAGTGGAAATGATCAAACCCTTTTTCACCTCTTCTTAAATAGCTTTTTCCAAATGAAGTCTGGTAGGATCCTCTAATGAAAATAGGAATCTCTTCTTTTTTTATTAAATCTTGAAGTATTCTTACAGAAGCCATAAATGCCGTTCTTTCATATTTATTGGATGATTTTTCAAGTTTTTCTAAATGATTACTAAACAATTTAAGATTAATTTTCTTTTTTCTGGCTAATTCATGAACAATCTTAATCAAATTCGGATCAAACTTACTATTTTTTTTTTGATAACTAAATTGGTGTTCATTTAATTCTGGACCGAATTCTTTTAAAGAATTAACTGCAACTTCTTTTTCATCTAAAACTAAATCTTGTTTCATGAATTTCTTTAGATCTCTAAGGATAATAGCCTGAAAATTAGGGAGGTGTGTCATTTCCCACATCTGCGAAATTATCTTAAACACAATTCTTTGTAACCATATCAAAAATGTTATAAAATGAGTTCGATAATCTTGATTTGACTCTATTTTTTCTTGTAACAATTTTAAACAATCATTAAATTCTTTGAGAGAGATGTTATGTAAATTTTCTAAAAAAGCTCTGCCTATTCTTTTAACTAATATAGGCTTTAACTTACTTGCTAAATATGTAAGAATTGCTTGGTTTAGACGTGCATGACGTATATTTGCATTATTTTCTTGCTCCCATTCTCTGATAAAATGGTAGATTAAGCGAGAAGTCACTATGATTAAATTTTCTTTGAATATTTGAGGAAAATCCTCGTCCTCTTTAATTACATTCACTGAATATTTTCTTGTTCTCACAAATTTACCGACTTTTTTAACAACTGACTTTTTATTTATCTTAATATCATCTTTAAGATTCGAGGTTTTCTCATTTGAGTCCTTACCAAATCTCTCTTGAGTATCAATTCTGTCGATATTAATTTCGATTCCACAGAACTCACAGATTACAAGTTCTTTGTTTTCTATTATTTTTTCAATTACATTTTGTTGAAATTTACAACCACAATATTTACAAAAATTTGGGGAGTCCTCAGCATTTTCTATCATATAAAAACTAAACATTTATTGATATTTAAAAAAAAAATGAATTTCCAGCTCATATTTATTGGATGATTTTTCAAGTTTTTCTAAATGATTACTAAACAATTTAAGATTAATTTTCTTTTTTCTGGCTCTTTAGTCATTATCTCTTTGTTTGAACCTTAATAAATAAAAAAACCAATAAACTTAATATTCCAATAATTAAAATAAACTCTACTATGATATTATCTTCTATATTAACAAATGTGTCTTTATTGAGCTCATCATCACTACTGTCGTTGGAATTATCATTGGGATCTTCATCAGAATCATCAATCGGATTATCAATAGGATCGTCAACAGGATCGTCAACGGGTTCTTCAATAGGATCATCTTTGTACCATTTACTATCTTTTCGTATTTAAATACATAAAGAGTAGTCCATGGAGCGATATTACCTACAATGTCTTGTGTACAGACTCTAATGTAGTAAGTTCCATTGTTAATAACTGGGGGATCATAACTTGGTAAAGAAGTAAAGG
>JAHQWL010000025.1 GCA_029856155.1 Promethearchaeia archaeon | reverse complement strand
CTATTATTTATTTGGATGGGTGGGAAAATGATGGGAAAAGTTTAAATAGAATAAATCTCTATAATTCTATAATGAATAGAGAACAATTAAATGAACAAATAAATAGAGGTGATGTTAAAAACTTAAATATTAGTTCAATTTTAGTGCAAAGTATTGAGGAAAGTGATAGTAAAATCTATGAAATTCCCAAATTAAAATTCTATAAGATCAAAGAGAGAATTTTGGAAAGTTTTATCAATACTATAAAGTAATTAATAAATGGGAAAATTACAATTCCATCATAATTAAAAAGTAAGTTAATTCAGTTCTCTTTCTTTTTTTTCTAAACTATATCGATAATTTCTTAATTCTTGATTTTTTTAATAAATATATTTATGACTGTTGAATCATATATTGTAATTCTTGGTCATTTAGCTAAAGATATTATTGAAGTTGATGGGATTAGTACAACTTCATTAGGTGGTGCCACGTACTATGGTGGAATTGCTGGCAGTCATATGGGTCTTAAAATAACCATCATCACAAGATTGAAAAAAGAAGATTTCTCACTATTAAGTATTTTTACAAAAAATGGAGTTAAATATTATGCATATCCTTCTGAGGAAACCTCAGGCTTAAAAAATATTTATTCTTCAAACAATATGGAGTTTAGAACCTATGAGCCACTCGGATTTGCAGGATTATTTAAAAAAGAAGAGATTCCAAATGTAAATGCTAAGTATTTTGTTGTTGGTCCAATTGTTGCAGGTGAAATTAACTTAAAATTATTTAATTATTTGTATGAGAAATATTCAGAAAAGTTATGTTTGGATATTCAAGGTTTTATTAGGGTAAGGGAACAGGGTGAAATTTTTTACCAGGATCTTCCAGAAAATGATAAGAAAGAAATTTTAACAAAAGTGAAAATATTAAAACTCGATCAGAAAGAAGCGGAAGTTCTTACTCATCAAAATAATATTGATACAGCTGCAAAAATATTAGCGGAGTTTGGACCAAATGAAATTCTAATTACTCATGAGAAGGGAATTTCTTTATATTCATTTACTAATTCATATTTTTTTCCATGGAAAAACAAAAAATCAGAAGGAAGAACTGGGAGGGGAGATACTGCATTCATTAGTTATTTGGGTTCGAGATTAACTAAGAATCCCGAAGAATCCTTGAGGTATGCCGCAGCTCTTACATCTCTTAAATTAGAGCACCCAGGGCCTTTCATGCTACCGTTGTATCAAGTCGAAGAATTAATTAAAAAGGAGTATTGATTCTAATATGAGGGTTGGAGGAATAATTGATATCTCAACAAAGGATATTCCTCAAAAATCGGCAATGGTTATTTTTACAGTTGGTTGTAATTTAAATTGTGGATTTTGTCATAATAAACATTTACTAAATAGGGATGTTGGACGTGAAATTGGAATAAATGAATTAATTGATAATGTTAAAAGTAATTTAT
Organism: Promethearchaeia archaeon; assembly: GCA_029856155.1. Lineage (GTDB taxonomy): Archaea > Asgardarchaeota > Lokiarchaeia > Sigyniarchaeales > SOKP01 > Loki-b32. The sequence continues at coordinate 52,626 of JAHQWL010000025.1, read as the reverse complement.
TAGTAAGCGGAGTAAGTATAAGTGGAGGAGAACCCACACTTCAAAATGATTTACTAGATTTATGTAAAGAAATTAAAAAGCTTGGAAAATATATAAATATTGACACTAATGGCACAAATCCACAAATTATAAAGCAACTCTTTCCCTATATTAATAGGATTGCTTTAGATTTAAAAGGACCTTTAAAACCTCAAAAACTTAAACAGATCACTGGGAGTGTAGTTGATCCTAAATTAGTAATTCAGACTATCAATCTTGTGAATAAACAAAAAGAGATCGATTTTGAAATAAGAACAACATATGTTGGAAATTTAATGAAACCTCAGGATATATATAAGATTATTGCCTTTCTTAAAAAAGCTCATTTTCGAGGAAATTTTGTTTTACAGCAATATCAATATTCAGAAAATGTTGGAAAAAAATATAAAGAGATTTATTATATACCTGAACATATTACTTTACTAAACATTCTTAACCGTTATAAAACATCAAAATTTCCTTTTGGTATATTTATTCGGGATAATGTAGTCGGTTATAGTAATATTAATGATATAAAAGTTAACGATTTTTAATTGTTTTGGTTTCGATTTTTGATTTCATACCATAGAACACAGCAATTCCGCAGAGTACTATTATCGATTGGATTATTATAATTAACCAATCAAAAGTAAATAATAAGGCAATACAAACAATCGCTCCTAATAATGCGATCACAGGCACCCACTTTATACTTGGTTTAAGCTTAAATGGTCTTTCCGCATCTGGTTTATTTTTTCTTAAAGCTATTAGGCTAACATTTACCAAAATAAAATTAATAAGAACCCCAAATACTGTTGCGTGTGCAATAATTGAAATATCAACGAAGAAAATTGGAATTATAGTAAAGAGCATGGTAATTAATATGGATAGCATAGGCGTTCTAAATTTAGGTGAGATCTTACTCAAACCTTCTGGAAGTGCTTTATCCCTTGCCATACCATACATCATACGAGAAGTAACTATTAGCATAATAAGAACTGTGTTGGCAGTTGCAAATAATGCAATAAGTGACATAATAATACCCCCTGCAGGTCCTAATACTTCTGTAGCAACACTATTCAAGGGGGCTTCAGAAGTGGCAACTATATTATAAGGCAAGATGCTAACAACTGAAATAGCTGTAAGGCAATATAGGATTGTGGTTATTATTATTGAATAAACGATAGCCTTAGGTAGATTTTTATGTGGTTCTTTAACTTCCTCAGCAATATTAGCAATATCTTCAAAACCGATGTACGCAAAAAATATTAGAGCAACAGAAGAAAAAATTACAACAGGAGCTGATGCTGGAGGAAGCGTAAAATAATTAACCGAACCGAAATAGGGAATACCAATTATTATTATAAAAATCAAACCCGTAGCTTCGATTAGTGTAAATATAATGTTAGCTCTGGTTGAGGTTTTTATACCGACAAAATTAATTAAACTTAGAATGATAACAAGTAAAACTGCGAATACAATTACCAAAAAGATTGAAGCTATGCCAATTAAGTTGGATAGATAATTAGCAAAACCTAGAGCAACCGTAGCTGCCGACAATATACCTGAAAAAATGATTATCCATCCTAAAATAAATGACAAAATTCGTTTTTTGAATGCTTCTTCTGTATACACAAATTCAGCTGCGCTTTTAGGATACATTGCAGAAAGTTCAGCATAAGACAAACCAGTCAAGGCACCAGTTATTGATGCTAATATAAATGATAACCATGATAGGTTTCCAGTTATCCCCACAACTTCACCTATTAATGCATATATCCCAGCTCCTAAAACATTTCCTACACCATATGCAGTAAGTGCAAATAAGGAAACTCTGCGTTTCAATTTAGGCTTTTTTCTAACTTCTTCCATGATAAATCACTTTTTAAATATAAATAATTATTATTTCAATATTAAAAAATATAGTTTATTGTTAGTGATCTTCAGCACTTTCTTTAAAAAAATAGTTGGTTAATTACTTTAATTTCTCAGATCTGACTATACATGGTTGTACTACAACTCGGTGCTTTTTTGCTTGCTGTAATCTTAATTCTCTCCTTTTTTTAGCATCTTCATAACGACGTTTTTCTTCATCGGTCTCTGGAATAATTTGAGGAATTTCAGTTGGTTTATCATTTTCACCAAGAGCAACAAAAGTAAGATATGCTGAGCCTATATGTGTATGGATTCCTGTTTTCAAACATTCTGCTTCTATTCTAACACCTGTTTCCATGGATGTCTTTCCAGTATAATTAATTGAAGCTTTTGCGAAGATAACATTACCAATAAAAGCAGGAGATATAAAATCCATTCTATCTACCGAAGCAGTAACTACATTGCGATGTGTATGTCTTGCTCCCGCTATCGCAGCGGCTTGATCTACTAGCTTAAGAATATGACCCCCGTGAACATTTCCTGCAGGATTTGCATGTTCAGGATACATAATTTGTGCTATTTCGACTCTTGATTCTGATACTTTTTTACTTTCCATATAATAATCGCCATAATTATTATTATTTAAAAATTAAAATTTCTTTTGTTATATTCCACATTAAAGTATTCTTTAAGATTGTTTAATTATCTTAATCCATATTTAGGATTTCTTTTTCCAAAGAAGGCACTTGCCGCCTCATTTACATCTTTAGATGAGAAACTTATAACAATCGAACTATTTTCAAATTGTAATATATTGTTTAAGCTTGGAGAATCTAGTGATAAATTAAGGGCTTCTTTTGTCATACGCAAACCTAAAGGACTTTTAGTTAATAATTCTTCAGCTAATTTAAATGCCTCGTCTAATAATCTTTCTTTATCTACTACTTTTAGAATAAATCCAATCTTCTCAGCTTCTTTTCCAGATACAGCCCTCCCGCTATAGATTATTTCAGCAGCCCTTGAAAGACTAACAAGACGAGGAAGAAAGTAACTACTTCCCATATCCGCACCGGTTAAACCAATATTAATGGAAGCGTTTATAAAATTAACATCTTGGCTAGCAATTCTAATATCAGAAGCCAATGCAAATCCAAATCCACCTCCCGCTACTGCACCATGAAGAGCAGCTATGATTGGCTGTGGAATTTTTCTCATTTTCATGATGATTTGAGTTATATGCTGTTGATGATAAAATGATTTTTTTAGGGGCTCTGATGTATTCAAGAAATAAAATTTTTCATATCCTTCTGGATTTTTTTTCGAATTCAAGATTAGACCTTCTTGTAAATCTGTTCCTGCTGAAAAAGCTCTTCCTTCCCCTCGTATAATCAATACTCGACAATCTAAATTCACCATTAATTCATCTAATACTTGATGGAGTTCTTCTTCCATTTGAAATGAGATTGCATTCAATTTTTCAGGTCTGTTTAAGGTTAGAATTGCTATGCCATTTTCTCGCATTTCAAATTTGATCGTTTCATATTTCATATATATTCACCCTTTTTTCAGTTATTCATGATTTTGGATAATGTGGTTTTCTCTTTTCAAAAAATGCATTAATTCCCTCCAATAAATCCATAGAAGTTGAACAAAGCATCTGTGAACGATTTTCTATTTGCATTATTGTGTCAAGACTAGGTGAATCAAGTGAAATATTAATAGCTTCCTTGGTCATTCTAAGACCAAGTGGACTTTTAGTAAGTAAATTTTCGGCAATTGAAATTGCAGCATCGAATAATTTAATCTCGTCACTTTCTATAACTTTTAGGATAAGCCCAATTTCTTCTGCTTCTTTAGCATCCACAAAACGCCCTGTATATAATATCTCAGCGGCTCGAGACATACCAATTAAGCGAGGTAAATGATAACTACTTGCTAAATCAGAACCTGAAAATCCAATATTAATGAATGAATTTGCCAATTTTGCATTTTCTCCTGCAATTCTTATATCTGCTGCCAAACATAGAGTAAAACCAGCTCCCGTTGCTGGACCTTGGATAATAACAATTATTGGCTGACTAATTTTCCTCATTTTAATAATTAAATGACTAGCCCTGCCTTGTGCGTAAATTTTTGCTTTAATAGTATCTTTATCTGGGGCTCTCATGAAGAAAAACTTCTTTTTGAGTTCCTCTGGCTTTTTTTTCGACTGAAGGACTGTGGATTCTCTTAGGTCTAATCCTGCACAAAAAGCTTTGCCTTCAGCTTTTAAAATAAGCACACGACAATCTAAATTAATCATTAACTCATCAAAAACTGAATGCAAATCTTCAATCATTTGAAAATTCAAAGCATTCAATTTATCCGGACGGTTTAGGGTTAAAATTCCAATACCATCTTCTCTCAATTCAAAATTAATAGTTTCGAATTCCATTTTCATCATTTTTTAAATTTATTTTAGTTTTCTAATCTAATTTTACAATTTTTAAAGCAAAGGATATTTTGGTTTTCTTTTTTCAAAGAAAGCAGATACGCCTTCTTTAATATCTATTGATGATCCACATAGAGTTTGCGTTCGATTTTCTAATTGAATAATGGTTTCTAAGCTAGGGGAATCTAGTGAAATGTTAATTGCTTCTTTTGTCATTCGTAGCCCTAAAGGACTCTTAGTAAGTAGATTTTCTGCTATTTTAAGTGCTTCATCTAGTAACTTATCTTTATCCCCATTTACTACTTTAATAACAAGTCCTATTGTTTCAGATTCCTCAGCATCTATAAAACGACCAGTATATAATATTTCGGCCGCTCGAGACATACCAATAAGTCGGGGAAGGAAATAGCTAGTACCTACATCGGACCCAGAGAGCCCCAATTTGATGAAAGCATTATTAAATCGTGCCTTTTCACCAGCAATTCGAATATCTGAGGCTAATGTAAGAGCAAAACCCCCTCCTGCAGCAGATCCATGAACTATGGCTATAATAGGCTGGCTTATTTTCCTCATCTTTATTATGACTTGACTAAGACGCCATTGGAAATACATTCTGTTTTTTAGTACTTCGGGAATATTTAGATAATAAAATTTTTTATAATCATCCGGTTTTTTCTTCATATTTAATAGATTTACTTCTTTCAAATCTAAACCTGCACAGAAAGCTCTACCTTCCCCTTTTAAAATCAGAACTCTACAATCCAAATTTATCATTAAACTATCAAATAATTTATGCAAATCCTCAAACATTTGGAATGACATTGCATTTAAATTATCAGGTCTATTTAAGGTTAAAATTCCAATACCCTCTTCTGTCAATTCAAATTTTATTGTCTCAAATTTCAAATTTCAAACCTCAATGGGATATAATAATCTTATTTAGATATATTACATAAGGTTAATTAACTTAAAAATCCATAAAAAGTAATTTAATATTTAATGATTAAATAAACATATTTAACCTAATATTCTTAATTCAAAATTAAATAATGATTTCAATAACTAACAGATCATCTGGGAGAACTCAAAAGTTAAAAAATAACCTCCTTTCAAGCAAGTATGAATTATGCATAGAACGTATGAGATATTTTACTGAGATTTATAAAAAATATCCTAATGATCCAGAAATTATAAAAAGAGCAAAAGCTATAGCTCATACTCTAAAGTACATGACAATTTTCATCAGGAATGATGAATTACTAGTAGGGAATGAAACCAGCAAAAATTTAGGTGAAAAAATTAACCTAGATTTACTTAGATATGATAATAGTTTAGATAAACCAAGTATGTACAAAAAATTAGCGAGAAGACAACTACAACCTTTTTTTATTGAAGATGATGAACGTGATGAGCTTTTAGAGTTGATTCCTTTCTGGAAAGGAAAATCTCTGGTTGCTGATAAAATTAATAAAAGACTCTTAACAGAAGGATTAATTACAGGAACAGGAAAGATTGAATCACTAGCACCTAATATTGCCATACATCAAGGAGCAACTGAAGGTCACATATGCGCGGGATACGAAAAGCTTTTGAAATTAGGATATAAAGGTATTATTGAAGAAGCAGAATTCTATCAAAAACAACTCAATAAAAAGGATGATAATTTTCAAGATAAATACAATTTTTATGAAGCTATCAAAATTTACTATAATGCCGCAATAGAATTTTCTAAAAGATATTCGAATCTGGCGTCAAATCTAGCTAAAAATGAAACAAACAATGCTAGAAAAGTTGAACTAGAAGTTATTAGTAAGATGATGCAAAAATTCACTGAAAACCCTCCAAATACTTTCTATGAAGCTATACAACACATATGGTTTTCACAAAATATAACAAATATTATATATCAACGTAGTGTTCTTGCTTTAGGCCGGCTAGATCAACTTTTGTGGCCATACTATCAAAAGGATATGTCATCACATAATTTAACAAGCAAATTTGCTTTAGAATTAATAGAAGAATTAAATTTAAAATTAACTTGGAATTTAACTCTATTACCAACGGATTTTACAATGGTTGCTAATGCTCTCGGTCAAAATACTCAAACAATTACAATATCAGGCATGGATATTAACGGTCGAGATGCTACAAATGAACTCTCTTATCTCTTCCTCGAAGCTTATAAAAACTTAAAAGTATTTACAACAGATCTATCTGTAAGAATTCATAAAGATACACCAAAAGAATTTATAAAAGCAGCAATTAAAGTTTTCAGATCAACTTCAGGTATTGCATTTTATAATGATGATGTACATATTCCTGCTTTAGTAAAAGCTGGTTATACATTAGAAGATGCTCGAAATTATGTTATTATAGGATGTGTAGAACCCTCTGGTCAAGGCAATAGCTTTGCAGCTACTGGTCGCATGTTTATGAACTTACCAGGCATTCTGGAATTAGTTTTGAACAATGGTTATAGTAATCTGTCGAAAATGGTTGATGGTTTACAAACAGGAGATCCAACTACTTTTACTACTTATGATAAATTCTTTAATGCTTTTAAAAAGCAAATGCAATTTAATATTGAAAAATCAGTAAAAATCGCACAAATAGGAGATGAGGAAGCAATTAAATTTATGCAACATCCATTCATTTCAGCAAGTTTAGAGGGATGTATGGAAAATGGAATAGATTATGTATGTGGAGGCTGTAAATATAATTTTTCTTCTATTACGGCTTATGGTTTTGCAACATTAGTTGATTCATTATACAATATCAAAAAAGTTGTTTATGAAGAAGATTTAATGACTCTACCAGAGCTTATTAAGATATTAAACTCCAATTTTGAAGGACAAGAAACACTTCGCCAAAGATTAAAAAATAAATATGAGAAATGGGGAAATGATAATGAAGAAATAGATTCCTTTGCAAATGAACTATGGGAATTATTTTGTATGGAAGTTGTAAAGTATAAACCAATTAGAGGTGGACGATATAGTGCTGGAGCATATTCTATGGGAATTCATGTTATGGAAGGATTCTTTACACAACCAACAGCAGATGGGAGAAAAGCAATGGAAGCAATCTCAAACAGTTTGTCTCCTGTAAATAACGTCGAAAAAGAAGGCCTTACCGCGATTTTAAATTCAGTAGCGAAACTGGATTATTGTTATGCTACCAATGGTATTGCATTAAATATTCGAATTCATCCACAAAACCTTATGAGTGAGGAAAATATAGAAAAGTTTTATTATCTTTTGCAGGGATATTTTGCCAACGGAGGGATGCAGGTACAACCAACAGCAGTTTCAACTGAAACACTTAAGGATGCTCAGAAGAATCCCAAAAAATATCCTGATTTAATTGTAAAAGTTGGAGGTTATAACGCTACTTTTATCGATCTTGGAGCGCCAATTCAAAATGACATTATTGATAGATTGGAACATAATCTATAACTTCTCAGACTAATTAGTTTAAAAAGGTTGAAATATTTTTGTTGATTATTTATATTTGATTTTGTTATATTTATATGATTAATATAGACCATTTATTATTATTTTAAAAGAGAAAAAATTTGACAAAGTGCTATTATTGTGAAATTTTAATAAAAGATATCCCATACCGGTGTAAATTTTGTGGTATGCTATTTTGTAATAAGCATAGGTTACCAGAAAATCATGAGTGCGCTTTTGATTTAAGAAAAAAAGGAATTGATACAAATTCTCGAGATATAACACCTTTAATTTACGAAGATGCGTTAGAATATGTGAGTAAAGAGTTAACAGTAGCTAAAATATATGAATATGTTACTACTAAATCGATGAATAAAGCTGAAGCTATTGATTTATTAGATTATTTTATCGAAAATAGTGAAAATAGTGAAATTAGAAAGATTAGTATTCTTGCATTTAAGGTTTTAGAACTTAAAAGCAACAAAGCATACAGTGTTCTTGAAAATTGTCTTCTTTCAGATGAAGATCCCGATGTAAAGAGAATTGCTGAAAAAATAATCTCTTATAATTTCCCAAAGAAAAGTAAAGAATTATTAAATTTGATCAAGAGACATAACAAAAATTTGAAAGGAAGGAATTAATTTCTAATAAAAGGTATTATTCATTTGTTCTGTTAATACAACTTATCATCCTTCTTGCTGGCAAAGAGGAAAGAAACAGAGATGTCGTAATGGTGATGTACATTCCTGGATTTAATAGTTTAAATTCTCCTCCAGCACATTTAATATATGGACTAACAACAAGGAATTACAAACAACTTAGAAAAGATTTGCCAGAAGCGAGAACTATTTCTGAAGATCAATTACTTTTAAAAGGAGAATAAATAAAATTACCATTTTTTACTTTTTTTCCATTTTTCTTTTGATGCCCTTTCAATACTCATTTCAATTTCTTCAAGTTCTTTCCTATTATTATTTTTATTCACTCGAATGTGCGCAACCCACCATAAAATAAGAGTTATTATCATTCCAATAATAGAACAAGAAAGAAATAAATTGGTCACTCCGATCATCTCAGATAAAGGCCCTGTTATTATAGTTGCAATTGGAGTTATAGCTGATGAAATCGCCCAATCAAGAGAAGATAGCCTTCCCATTTTATCTGTTGGAACTTTTAGTTGCATAATTGTTAAATAAATTGTATTAAGGATAGGAATAGTTATGCCAGCGATACCAACTACAATACCCATCATTAGAAATAATCGATATGGAGTTATGGCAAATATACCACCAATCATCATTAAGATGAATTCAAGTCCAAAGTATATGAAAAGAGCATGTTTCCACTCTTTCTTTATTGAAGTTAACAATGCACCTAAAAGCATACCCCCATTCATAAAAGCTATAACAAATGCTAAATTTGAAGGATCGCCTGAATGGTTATATCTGATGAAATACGGCATTAAGATATTAAGTGGAACAAATAGAAAGTTAATGAACATTGATATTAGAAGCATCATAAAAACAATTGGAATTGATTTCAACGTACGGAATCCAATTTTGAAATCTTCTAGAAATGAATTCTTTTTAACAGCTGAAACTTCCCTCTTGATTTTAGGGATTTTAATTACTAACAAAGGAATAAACGCAATGATAAATGTAAGTGGATCAATCCAAAGTATGATTTTAAGTGGGATAAATGAGAATAACATAGCACCTATTACTGGACCTATGATTTGAGTAAAACTTCTAAAGAAAAAATTAACCCCATTCATTCTACTTAATTTTTCCCTTGGTACCATCGTAGGAACAATAGCAGTTACTGTAGGGATATGAAACCCTTGAAATATTCCAAATAAACTCATTATTGCAACTATTAAAATTGGATTTGCCACTCCAAGATTGAAGATTATTATTATCAGAAGCATTACATATGCTTGGAGAGAATCTACTACCACAATAATCGTCTTTCGATTCCATTTATCAATTACTACGCCAGATAAAGCGACAACTATTGTCATCGGTAAGACATAAAGGAAACTTGCTAATGATAGAAGCATTGTACTCCCTGTTGTGTCAGTTATCCACCAAATAATTGCAAAATGCGAAACTGATGATCCTAACACTGAAAATAACTGTCCCATCCAAAAAACGATATAACTCTTAAAAGTTTGGTTATTTGCTAATTCTTCAGTTATTTTCTTCACCACATCTATAATTAATCTTTAAAAAAAAGAAAGAAATATATTAGATTGAAATATTTTCTATTTTTCCATGAATTTCTTCGAGTGCGCCTTTACTATCAATATCGATTTTTCTAATACCTGTAAAGCCCCAAAAACCAACTGTAACTATCACACCAAGGAACCCACAGTAGAAAAACAATGTAGGAATACCTAATATTAATGCTAATGGCCCCGCCGCTAATGATCCTATTGGTGAGATTGCTGAAGATAATGCTTGGTCAATTGAGCTTACTCTACCCAATTTATCAGAGGGTACTGTAGTTTGTAAAAACGTTTGATAAAGAGAATTAATTATTGGTAAATTGAATCCCAGAATGACTCCACCCAAACCCATAATGTAATAGTTTCCTATAGGTGCTAAAGCAAATATCATGTATCCAATCAACGCCATTACGATACTAATAAAAATCACTCGAAGTTTATTTTCCCAACTCTTCTTAATCGAGGTCACTAGAGCTCCTGTAATCATTCCCCCTGTAAAAATCATTTCAGCTAGTGCTAAATGTCCTGCTTCCCCTCCATGAACATCTAGGATAAATAAAGGCATAAGGGCATTCATAGGTTGGATTAAGAAATTAAGTAGCATCGATAAGATTACCATTATAACTAATCCCGGAATTATTTTTAATGTTTTGAAGCCTAACCTAAAATCTTTTATAAAGGAACTCTTTTCAACATTGTTTTCACTATGATTAATTAGTTTAACTGAAGGTATAGTTATCAGCAATAATGGTATTAAAGCAATAAAGAATGTTATAATGTCTATCCATAAAACCATATACACTGAGAGAAATACTAATAATATTGCCCCTAGAAATGGTGATAAAAGTTGAACTACACCTGTAAATAAAAAGTTAACTCCATTAATTCTTGATAGTTTATCTTTAGGAACCATCGTTGGAATGATCGCATTGACAGTAGGCAAGTGGAACGCTTGAAAAACACTACGTAAACTAATAAAAAAATATATAATCCAAAGATTTGTTATCCCGAGTTGAAAGAAAAGTATCAATGCAAATGTAACTAATGCCTGTAACGAATCTACCGTTAAAATCAACATTTTCCGATTAATCCTATCTGCAAAAACACCCGCTAAAGGCATACAAAGTGTCATCATTAGTACATATAAAAATGATGCAAAAGCGCTTATCATTGGATCATTGTAAACATCCGCAATCCAAAACGTTATTACGAAGAATACAACCATCGAACCAAGTAAAGAAAATAATTGTCCAGACCAAAAAAATAAATAACTCTTAAATGTTTCTTTATTTGCAATTTCTTCCATTTAATATCCCCTATTTTCCTAATTTTTTTTAATACTTTTTTCTATTTTTATTTAAAATATATTTTTTTAATTTGTTATTTTAATTCATTAGATTCCAATTCTATTGAAATTTTTCCATTATAATCGACATGCCGGATTCCAGTGAAAAAGTATGTTATAAGTGTAACTACTAAAACTGCAATAGCACAAAAGAGAAATAAGCTGTGTATCCCAATTAGAATAGTAATTGGTCCTGCGATAATTGTCCCCAAAGGCGATATTATCGTCGATAGAGTACTATCAATAGATGTTACCCTTCCTAGTTTATCTGAGGGTACATTTGTTTGTAAAATAATTTGAAATATAGTATTTATTATTGGTAAAGTGATTCCCACAATTAATAGCAAAAATCCTATTAAAATAAAAAATCCAGTAGGAACAGTTGCTAAAAATGCATATCCAATACCTATAATCCCAATTCCGATAAACATTACATTAATTTTATGTTTCCACTCCTTTTTAACAGAAGCTATTATTGCTCCTCCCATTACACCTGCCTGCAAAAATATTAGAACTAAAGCATACTCAAATTCTAATCCACCATGAATAGTATTAATAAAATAGGGTAATAGAGTGCCTAAAGGCTGAACAAAAAAGTTCACTAACATTCCCATAAATAAAAGAATTATCAACCCTGGAATTGATTTATAAACAATGAATCCTACTTTAAAGTCTTTGATGAACCCATTTTTCTGCTTTACCTCAGATTTGTCTCTTACTATAGGAATACTAATTATAATTAAAGGGATAAAGGCAATGAAAAATGTAATTATATCTATCCATAAAATATCTCTAAGAGTAAAAAATTGCATTAATAGCGCACCGAACCCTGGTCCAAGGAGTTGAATTAGACCTATAAATAAATAATTAATTCCATTTATTCTTCCTAATTTTTCTCTTGGAACCATTGTTGGAATAATCGCAGCTACAGTTGGTTGATGAAAAGCTTGAAAAATACTCCGTAAACCGATAAAAAGAAAGATTATCCATATATTTACAATATCGAATATGAAGAACATTATAAGAATAAATGTAGTAAACGCTTGTAAAGAATCCACAGTAAGAATAAGATTTTTTCGGTTTAACTTATCTGAAAACACTCCAGCAATAGGCATGAATATTAACATAGGTACCATATAAAATGTTTGCCCTAATGAGAGAAATAATGGGCTTCCTGTTTCTAATTGTATCCACCAGATCAGTATAAAATGAACTATCATAGATCCTAACAGTGAAAACAATTGTCCTGACCAGAAAAAAAGATAACTTCTGAATGTTTTTTGTGTAGGTATAATTTCCATTTTCTATCTCCTAATTTCCTAATTTTTTTTTTTAATTTTTATTAATTCAATCGTTTTTGTTTTTATTATTACCATTTATTTCTTTATCATAATCTATATGTCGAAGATTAGTGAACAAATAGGCTGAGAGTGAAACCATTATTCCTAACATTGCACAATAAAAGTACAACCAAGACACTCCAAAGATTTCACTTAATGGTCCTGAGAAAATTGCTCCTATAGGCGAAGCAACCATAGAAAGCGTATTAAGAATTGAAAAAACTCTCCCCATTTTATTCTGGGGGATTGTTTTTTGTACAACTGTTATTACTATTGTATTTACAATTGGTAGAATGAAACCCACAACAAAAGCTCCTGAAGCTATCACGGGATAAAATCCAATTGGAGCAATCGCATACATTAAATACCCAATATTTATAATCACAATTCCAATAAACATGGTTCTAATTGAATTATTCCATTTTTTTTTAATTGAAGGAATTACTGCTCCTACAATCATACCACCTTGTAAAATCATCTCTAATATAGCTAAAGTAAAATTACTTCCACTGTGTATAATCTTTATAAAATATGGCATCAGAACAATCAATGGTTGAAGTAACATATTTAATAGCATCGCAGTTAACATAATTTTTAAGAGTCCTGGTATAGATTTTAATATTGCAAATCCTTCCTTCATATCTCTGAAAAACGAGTTCCTCTCATCTCCCTCTAAATTAATATGAACACTAGGAATTTTAATTAGTAACAGTGGGAAGAGGGCAATAAAGTAGGTAATTACATCGACCCATAAGACTATCTGTATTGGGAAAAAGAATAATAATGTTGCTCCAACTGCAGGTCCTATTAATTGAATAAGTCCTGTAAAAAAATAATTAATACCATTTATTCTACCTAACTTATCTTTTGGTACCATAGAAGGCATTATTGCCCCTACTACTGGTGAATGAAATGATTGAAATACACTCCTTATACCTATAAAAATAAGCACAATCCATACTTCAGCAGCGTTGAATATAAAAATCAAAGTTAAAATAAATGTAAAAAATGCTTGTAATGAATCTACAATTAAAATAATAGTCTTTCGACTATGACGATCTGATATAACTCCCGCAAAAGGAGTAATAATTAACATAGGAATCAAAAAGATAAAATTGCCTAACGCTAACATTGATGCACTTCCAGTCACGTCTGTAATCCATACAAATATTACAAAAAAAACCACTAATGACCCCAACAATGAAAATAACTGTCCTGACCAAAAAAACATATAACTCCTAAACGTGTGCCCGTCTGCAAATTCTGCCATAAATATCCCCTAATTTCCTAATTATTTTAGTATTTGCTCTTTTTTTATATTTTATCAATTAATTCACTCAGTTTTGAAATAACTTCTTCTGATGTGCTCGTGAATTTGAATACACCTTCCTCTAAAGTACCCTCAATACCATCCGCTACCATCTCATAAACTATATTCTCAGCATCTTGCTTTGATTTATCTAATGCTTGAGCAAATTTATCGAGGGGTAAACTTTTGTGGAGTTTGACTAATCCAATAACCCTCTTTTTAATCCTTTCTTTAATATCAGGTTCCAGATTAATTGCCATCCTCATTTTTGGTTTACCTTTCTTTTTTCCAAACTTTTTTTCAAGTTCTTCCCCAATTTCCTGTATACCAGAATTTTTTACTGCTTTTTCTATATCTTCTCCCATTAGCTCCAATTTGCTACCTAACCTTTCTAATTTTCCGATATCACCAATATTATTTTTTACAAATTTCATTGACTTTCGAACCAACTCTGATACTGAAGCACCTAATCCTTCTGCCCAACCTCTCCATTCTTCACTCATATCAGGATCAACAGAAATATTTATCCTTGCTGCTTTCTTTTTTGCTTTTTCCACTTTTTTTCTAACTTTTTCGGAAAATTTCGCTTCATGTTTTTCAATTTTCTCTTTTAATCGTTCAAGCTTCTCTTTTGCATGATCAATTTGCTCTCTTGCATCATCTCCGTAATATTCTAAATCTCCTTTTATATTACCGACTTCATCAAGTAAGGATTCTCGTTCTTCCATAAGATCTTCCAGTTCATCCCTTAAATCATCTTTAATATCCTCTGCTTCATCTTTTAAATCGTCAATTACATCCTTTAAATCATCATGTAAATCGTCTAACTCAAACATAAGCTCATCTCGAAGATCATTTAACTCCCATCTAACCTTACTCCTCTCTTCTTCTCTTTCTTCTTTTTCATTCCATTTTTCTTCATTCGACATTTTGATTCCTTCTTTTTTTAATGCTTAATTTTTATTAATTTCTAATAATGCAAATCCTCTTCCTTAATTTGAACTGGTTTATTCACTAAAATGGTTTTATCATGAATGTCAATACTATCAACATAGTATACTGTTCCCAAAACCTCTGTATTTCTACCTATTATCACATCTCGACCTTTAACGTCCCCATCAACAAGAAGTTTCATAAGCTCAATATTATTTCTTGCTAATATGGTACCAGATACTTTATTAGAATGTTTATATATATTGATACCAAACCCTCGACGACCAATAATCACATCAGTTCCACTAACATTTCCATAAATTGTGCTTGAACCTGAAATAATTACACTTTCTAGAGTTAAAAGGTCACCTTGAACTCTTGCTGAGCCTGAACTTTTAAAACCATCAATAGCTTCAACCTTCATTCCTGCTCTAAATGAACCTGAACTATGAAGTTTTCCCTTAATTAACACTTCCCCGTCAACTGACATTGAGCCAGACGATTTGAGATTGCCATCTCCATAAAGGTTTCCTATAAGTCTAAATGACCCAGAATTTGCGATATCACCATGAACTGTCAAATTCCCTGCGCCCCTCATAGAACCAGATGAATCAAACCCATTACATTCAAAATTTCCCTTTATTTTAGCGGAACCTGAAATCCTTATCTCATCATTTATTTTTCCCTCGGAAAGTGTTCCTGATCCAGAAATTTTCATATTATTTTTACCCACCTCCTTATTATTTAAAATAATAGTCTAAAATACCCTGATTTCGTGTTTATTTTGGCTTTTATGGCTTTAATATTTATATATCCTTTTTCTTTACTTTCTGTTTTATTCATTTTTTTAACCTCCAATTATTTCTTCTTTTCCAAATCTTAAGTTTATAATAATTTAATTTTTTTGATTATTGTGATAAAAAAATAAAAAAAATTGTATTTAGAAATACATTTTACCAATATCCGCTCTTTTCGCGTCAAAATGGGCCTTAACGTTCTTATAAGATTCATAACTATTTTCCATTTTTTTTTTCCACCATTTTTTTATTTTTTTTTAATATTTTTTTTGAGTGTGTATAATTTTTTATTCTCTGATCATAAAGTGTGTACTATCATATTTAAATGTTGTGGATCAAAAGTGTGTACTGCATAATGAAAAAATGTGAATATTGTGATTAAAAGCGCTCTAATCATAATCTATCATATTTTTTTTAAGTGTGTACTTTAAAAAAGATGAAGAATCAGTGTGTATTATAAAAAAATTTTTAGTCTTTCTTAACCTTTTCTCTAATTTTCTTTTCTCTGATGATATTTTAATAATAAATCTGGTTATTTTTGTAATCTATAATGTTAAACATATTTTTGATGATGAAGAGGCACCATACTCAAATTAAAAGTCTAAATATTCTAAATCTTTATGCTCCAAAAGACGCTTTCAGTATTTAAATCAGTGAAAAAGTAATAGATTTAATAAATGAATTTATATAATATAATCAAATTCATTATAATTTAGAGGAATTTTATTGTTCTTATGAAAAAAGTATCTAAAGAAGATCTTTTAAGAAAATCCAAAATTCCTGGGATTAATGCAATCAAAATGCATAAGTTCTATAGAGGTAAAATACAGATACTTCCTCGTTGTCAAATTCGAGATTATAGTGACTTTGCAATTTGGTATTCTCCAGGTGTGTCTGCACCATCTAATGAAATTTTTAATGATGTGCAGAAAGTATATGATTATACTAATAAATGGAACTCTATAGCGATTGTAAGTGATGGAACAAGAGTCTTAGGCCTTGGAGATATTGGTCCTGAAGCAGCTTTACCCGTAATGGAGGGTAAATCTATGTTGTTCAAATATTTAGGGGGAGTTGATGCCATTCCTTTATGCATTGGTAAAGATCAATGTTGTGAGGCTGAACAAATTATTGAGTTTGTTAAAATGATTCAGCCTACATTTGGAGGTATTAATTTAGAAGATATTGAGAAACCTAAATGTTTCTCTGTTTTAGATGGATTACGTGCGGATCCAGAAATGAAAATACCTGTATGGCACGATGATCAGCAAGGAACAGCTTGTGTAGTACTAGCAGGATTGATAAATTCATTACGAATTGTAGGAAAGAAAAAAGATGATGTGAAAATTGTCTTTAATGGAGTTGGTTCAGCAAATTTCGGAATATATCGATTATTAAAAGCAGATGGTTTCAATTTAAAAAAATTTTTGTTTGTTGATTCAAAAGGAATTTTATATCAAGGAAGGTCCGATTTAGAAGATTCTAAAGATTATAAGTATGAATTAATTGATTATAGTAATCCAGAACAATTGCAAGGTGATTGTGGTTTAGCAATGGAGGGAGCTGATATTCTTATATCTTCTAGTATTCCAGGTCCTAATGTTATTAAGAAGGAATGGATTTCGAAAATGGCTGATGACGCTATAGTCTTCGTATTAGCTAACCCAATTCCTGAAATATTTCCGTGGGATGCATTAGAAGCTGGTGCTCGAATTGTAGGAACAGGACGATCAGATTTTCCAAATCAAGTAAATAATTCTCTGTGTTTCCCTGGAGTTTTTAGAGGAACCTTAGATGTATGTGCAAAAACTATTACTGATGAGATGTGTATTGCGGCTTCTTATGCTCTAGCAAATTTAGTTGATGAGATTAAAGGTTGTTTAATAGAGACATGTATTCTTCCAACCATGGAATATGAAGAATTATTCATTAGAGAAGCCGTTGCTACTGGTTTGAAAGCGATTGAACAAGGAATTGCTCGTTTTAAACTTTCAGAAGACGAATTGTATTCAACAGCAAAGAAATTAATTGAAAATTCTCATTCGGAATTAAAAATACTAATGAAAAAAGGATTTATACCAGAGTTCAATGATTATATGAAATAGAATTAATCTCTTAAGAAGAAAAAGAATTAAAATAGTATGTAAAGATTATACTCAATAAGAATTTTAAAAAGATATTTCGACCTACTAATTCTCTAAAAAAACCTTTTTAAAGAATATCATCTTAATTATCGTAAAAATATCTTATAATTTGGTGAAATCAATATGGTTGAAGATTTAGGAATTAGAATTAGTGCTTTTTTGGCTTTTGCTGCTAGCCTAACTAGTGCGATACTTATGCTTGTAAGTCCTATTTTTGGCGCTTATTGGGGTTATGGAATTTATGTTTACGTTGTCGCTGGTGTGGGAGATCAAGGCTCGTTAATTATTGTTGCTGCGGTATTCATGATCCTATGTGCTTTACTTGCTCTTATTACGATTGCCGTTCCAGAACGTTTGAATAGAAAAATCATGATACTTGGAGTTATTCTCCCCTTAGTAGTATTTATATTGGGACTTGCCGGACTTGGTATTGCATATGATGAATTTTCTGGTCACGAATGGTGGCCTGAGGCAGGGTTTTATGGGAGCGTAATCCCCTCACTACTCGCTTTTATATTCTTTCTCATTATCCTTGTTAAGATGAGAAAAAGAGAATAATCCTATTAAATTTTTTATTATTTATTTTTTTTTTAATTACGGAAATTTTAATTGTTTTTTATAAAAAAAATTTAATGAAGCTAGATTTCTCTAAATAATGACAAAAGATCTGATAAAATTGCCATTATAGGATTTGATGTTATCCACAATTGATTGTTATCCAGGATGCGGTTGTGATAACGATTTTTTTAATATAACTTTGGAGAGAATAAAACTATAGGTGTCAAAAAACGATGCAATTTTAGTTTTAGAACAAATTGACGAGTTGCTAGCCAATAAAGACATAGCTGATAGATATATTTAGATTCAGACAAATTATCCTTTCCAAAATATCGAGAGACTCCAAAATTGGTTATTAGAGTGGAAAGTACTTGTTCAACAATCTTTGTATTGAAAAAAGTTATTCTATTTACCTTTAATTCCGCTACTAAATATTAGAAAAATAGCATACTAATTATTCACAGTATTTACTTCCCATGCACATTTCCTTTATAACCTCTGCGAATTTTTTAAACTGATCAACTTTATGTTGATTAAAATCTTTGCCATACGTCTCCAAGAAACTTTCTGCAACTTCTTCTCCAAATTCTCTCCAGAGATCAATGGGATCTTCTTGATCACAGAGAATTGTAACGCTAATAGGAGGTCTTGGAATAATTATACAATTATGTCCCCTTTTACCTTTAGTTGAGATTAAGATAACAGTCCCAATATCAAGTTCCTTAGACATAATAGATTGAATCGCGTTTAAAAAGCCACTAAAGATGGCTGAATGTTCTACATTAAACTGTGTATGATCTTGGTGATACTCGAGAAGATTTAATCCAGTATCAACATGTTGAATAAGAATAATATCTAGCATCAATTAATAACTAACATACAGTAATTATTAAATAATTTTCAAAAACATTCCTTACAGTTCTTGCAGATGAACAAAAAAAAGATCATTGTAATGAATAAAATTAGAAATTTTATAATTTCTGTAAAACCTATTTAAATTGAAATTACTTCATAATTACTTGTAGTATTTTGAAATTCAATAAATGATTAACTAAAACGAGAAAAAATGTCTTTTACAAAAGATTGTTGGGAATGTGGAAGATCAGTACCTATTGAGGACCAAGTTTGTTCTAAATGTGGATATGATTTTTCTTCACATCCTCAGGTAATACCAAAATGTCCATATTGCGAAAAGGAACTTCATTTGCATGATTTTTACACCACAAGGTTAGACAAAAAGGGTCATATGCGCGTTGTAGGATTTATAGGTGAGAAGATGGGTTTTTATAGGAAGATGTGGTATTGTCCTTTATGCGGAAAAATATTAGGGTTCTCAGATGCAGCTAGGGGAACATAGCAAATAAGACCTAAAATTTAAATTTTCTATTTTTTTTTCTATATTCATACAAAATCTTGTAAGTATAACTTGGGGCATTAATTAATGAAAATCCTTTTTTCCCTATTCTAAACTTGATTTATCGAACAAATGATAATAAAAGATAAAGTAAAATTATTTTAATTTAGCGTCGTATTACAATGTGGACATTTTTTAAGGGATTTTTTGATTTCACTTCCACAGTATTCACAGATCATTAATTCTTCTTTTTCAACTATAACTTCTTGCTTTGGTTTATCCCATTTCTTATAGATACTAATAATAGGTTTTTTTTCTGGCATAGAAGCACGTCTTCTTAGGAGTATTAATCCTACGATGATGATAAATATACTAGGTAATATTAGAACTAATAAATACGAAATATCAAAAAATTCAAGAGTTGCTCCTGTAGCGGGGGTAGTTGATCCTGATTCTACAATTATATCATAAAACCCTGAACCAGACATAACTTTCATTTGAATATAATAAACTCCAGTTTTAGATGCGGTGAAATGCATTACTTCTCCTGTATTTGATCCACTATCAACTGAAAATCCATTTATCATATAAGGTGTTTCTGCTATTCTTAATGATATATCCATACCCCAAAATGCGTCAATATCTACATCAATTGTATACTGAGAGCCTTCTTCTAAACTTATTAGATATAATTTAATTTCAAAACTCCAACTATGTTCTGTTGATTTACGTGAATTAAGGTGTAATCTTGTAGGTAAAGCATAGGGAATTGTCGCAGTAAATAATAAAGGGATTAGACACCCAATAACCAATACTAAAATAGGTTTGTACTTTTTCATTTCTTTTCGTTTAGTTTATCCTCTTTTTATCTTATAATCCTTATAAATAAAAGCATTATATTGAATAAAATTGATAATTAAGGATTTGCATATAATATTAAAAAGATATTTGTATAAAAATATTTATGTATGATTTTTTAAGCACTCAATCCTTGCTTGGCATTGCACTATTACTTATTCCAAGAGGAGTGTGATAATAAATTAAGTTAAAATTTTTATAAAATCTATATGAATTGAAGTTACATTATACTTAGTTGTAATAATTTGAAATTCAATAATTAATAAAACAAATTGAGAATATTATGGCTTTTTATTTTTACAAAGGTTGTGAAGAATGTGGAAGAGGAGTAGATATAGATGATCAAATCTGTCCCAACTGTGGATTTGATTTTACTTTACATCCTCGAATAAGCCCTAAATGTCCATATTGCGAAAAGGAACTTCATTTACATGATTTTTTTTTAATGGAATTAGATAAGAAGGGTCGTAAGCGCGTTAAAGGCTTTATAGGCGAAGTACATGATGGTGAGAAAATGTTCCACTGTCCTTTTTGTGGGAAGATATTAGGGTTTTCAAAAGTGAATACTAGGATTTAGAAAAACAGTGTTAAAACTTAAAATTCAAAATCTTTTTTTTTTGATTTTAAAAAAAATACTCTCAATTAAAAAAAGATTATAGAGGTTCTATTAAATTTTAATTAATTAATTGAATAATTATTGTTGATATCTTATTATTACATAAAAAAAAAAAATGAAAAATTGAGAATAAAATTCTACCCTGCAGTACTTGCGGGGATTAAAAGAATATCATCACCATTATTAACATCATAGTCTCTTAATGAACTATTCTCATCCATAGTAACTCCACCAGAGGATAAATGAAAATCGTTAGGATCAAGTCCGTATAAATTTCCTAATGTATGCTTAATATCATTTACGTGATTACTGTCATTCACAGTTAATTTTTCTTTCTTTTCACCAGGGCCTATGGTCGACATAAAATATAGTGTTAATTTTTTTCCTGCAGAAGGGGTTTTACTTGCAGGAGTTTTAGATTTTACAGGTTCATTTCCACCTAAATCTTCATCAAATTCATCAAAACTCATTCATATCACATTTATTTTTTTAATTTTTATATTTGTATTTCTATTTAAATTTAATATAATGACAGTAGAACGATATTATAAAACCCATTGGAATGATTTTGAAGTTTTAAAGAGAGAACTAAATTTGAAGTCTCTTTACTACAGAAACGTTTAAATTATAAATTATACATAATATTAATATTAGCTCTCTATTATCCGAAATTCACCATTTATTCGAATTAAAGATGACTTATGATGAGAGTAATGGAGGTTATTAAATGTCTCAAGTAATTGAAACAATAAAAGAAAAGCCCGATGATGTTTACTATTTGTTTAATGTATTTGCTGATACTCTAATAAAACAAACTATGTGGTCGCAAGGTACTAAAATGGAAATCATCGAGATTGGGCCTCGTGAGAAATTATGGTCGAGTTTTCAGTTATTACCTATTTCGGGAGCTCAATTTAGTTTTACTGTAGCTTTTGAACTTTCTGGTGATATTGTAGAAGTGATGTATGATTATAAATTCGAATTTTTGCTAAAAAGAGTACCAATGAAGAAGTTAATGATGAAAATGATTAAAAAGACGGTTAATCCAACAATGGCTTCTTTAATAATCAAGAGTTTGAACGAAGCTAAAAAGAAAATAAAAGAAAAACCAACTTCCGAAGTAGCTAAGTCTGTTAGCACTGATGATCCCCTTAAAGTACTGAAAATGAAAATGATCAATGGTGAAATTTCTGAGGAAGAATACCTTCGCAAAAAACAGTTATTAGAGGATTAATAATAGCGGGTATTCTATCATTTTAAATCCACAACAAATTCATCTTTCTAATAGCTACTCATAAATAAATGGTAAATGGGACGAGTCCAAATATCATCAATAGAAGGATAATTATACAACAGCATTTCCAGCAGTCGGATTCCTGCTTTTTTTGGGGTATAAATAGTGGTTTATCTTGTGGTTTTTGCGTATGTAATTGATTTTTTAGATAACTGACTTCATGCTGTAAGACCTCAATTTTAGATTCTGTAGAATTTTCATTTACCTTATTTCTTTTCTCAAATAATTTCCCACAATAAGGACAGAAGTATTCAATTCTCTCTAATTTTGCACCACAATTAGGACAATAAGGCATTTCTTAGTATGAATTCAAAATTGGATTGAATTTAAGGGTAATATGGCAACAATTAATTTTAAATTTTTTCTTTTATCATCTCCTTATTTTTTCAGAAATGCAGAAATAACTTCTTATTTTTTTTCAATACCTAACTTATCAGAATTTTATGTTAATTAGTTCTTAAGGACCGTACATGATTATTTCAGTGGTTGGTGTTGTTACACAACACAGCAGGATATTATAATTATATATGAACTATTAGAATGAAAAAAAAGTAGGAATATCCAAAATAATACAATGGAAGTGCTCCAAATAGAGAACTTATGAAATGAGTAAAAACAGCGAGGTAAATACTATTTTGTTTAGAGAATAAATAAGTTAAGAAAAAATTTACTATACAAATATAGAAAAAGGCTATTAAAATTCTACTGACATCATTAAGAATTACAGATAAAGTCATAAAATAGATTAAGTAATATATATAGAAAATACAAGCATTTAAGATCAGAGAAATAAATCTACTATATTTTGTAAGGAGGACTGGAAATATAATTCCACGAAATAGAATTTCATTCCATATGGCAAAAACAAAGCTTACTAAGATTCTATAAACATCAGGGGGGATGTGCCCATAAAAAGAGATGACTGATGGAAAGGCAGAAGAGTATGAAAAGTGAAATACAAAAATGAAAATAATTCCAAAGATCTCTAACATACAGATGTCTAATTTACTATTTCGTATATCTGATGTATCATCAGTAGTTCCTTTGAAATTAGGAATAAAATTTATTTTTATAAAGTATAAAAATAAAGTAGGAAATACGAGATACCACAAGATAATTTGAAATTGATTTATTTGTCCATGAATATATTCATAGGATAGAAAACTACTTAGATTATTTAAGTAAAGATTTCCTAGAGAAACTAAAAAAAAATTAAATGTTAATAATAGAATAATTGAACTCCATGGATTCTTAATAAAAAAAGTGTTCTTAGATATAATTTGGTATTCCTCTTTATCTAAAGATAATTTAGGTGATTTTTCCTTTTTAGGTCTTCGAGTAGGAGAAAAGATGATTCTGTGAGTGTTGTCTGGAATTATTTGGTATACCTCTCTATCAAAAGAAAATTTCAGTATCTTTTTCTTTTTAGGTTTTCGAGAAGGAGAAAAGAGAATTTTAAAAGAAATTAACAGAATGAAATAGCAGCATAATATAATTAAAGTATAAATTGAAATGAAATGTAGGAGTCCCCAATAACTCAAGATCGGTCCCATTGAAATGATTACAACGGATAGAATGTACTCTAAAATGTAAATACTAACCCATTTACTCATTTTATTGTCAGGGTTAACTGGTTCAAGAACAAATCGATATTTTGCTCTTCCAAAAAAGTATATCCGCATTTCAAACATTGAAATAAGAATAAACCATGCAAATGGTAACGAAATTAAAATAGAGAGAAGAAAGTTTATAAAATTGGGTTCAAACATATAAACAAGATAAGGAGATACGACAGAAATTGTTTGAATTATTATGAAATACAAAAGTTTTGATTTAGCTTGATTTTTAGGTATTATTGGTAGTGATGAAAAGATAGGATCTCCACTTTCCTCTAAATTCATTAAGTTATATAATAACATACCACAAATAATAGGTTGAAAAGCCAAAATTACTGACCAAGTATAAATAAAATCTGTATTTAAGGGAGTTTGCCCTTGTAACACTGTGAAATTAAATGTAAAAGTAAATACAAATGAAATGATAATCGGTGTTATAGCTGATAAGAAAATTTTGAGATTTCTAAAGGTTATTGAAAGATCCTTAATAAAATGTGAATAGATGGGTTTTCTTATTTTAATGTTAATTTGAAGTTTTTCTTGTATTAAATGCGAATTTTTATGTTTCTTTAGACTATCATCATCGGAAAGCTTTATTTTCTTTAACCCTGATATTGTTTTGGTAAAAATCCAATAGGTAAATAATATAAATAGCCCCAAACCACAAAATATCCCAATCCAAAAATGAAGATTATATTGACTCGGGATGGTAAGAAAAGCGATTAAATAACTTGGTGATTGAAATGGAATAGTTGCGAGAATCAAATTTAAAAGTGCAGTACTTTGCTGAACCAATGGAGATCTAAAAAAAGAATCTATAGACGTTATTGCCCACTGCACAAAAATCATGCTTCCAAAAAAAATTATAACAAAGCCGAATATATTTATTAATCGTAATATTGTCGCTTTTCTTGAATTTGGGTCGTTTATATCTATGATTCTATTTAATCTTTTTCCAAAAATTATCAATATAATAAAGGTAGTCATATTTTGGAGGATTGAAATCCCTAAACAGATCAAGAAAATCATAACATTCAAGGTTCCAATAAACATTGCTAGAGGAAAACCAAGTGTTATCACTATTAATGGAAGATCGAAAGTTCGAAAAACACTAATAATTTTTAATTTTTGTAATTCTTTGGTAGAAATGGGTAAGGTTTTTAGCCAATAGAATAGGCTATTTGACATAATTACTCCTACTTCAATCATACCCATCAAAAAAACATTAAAAAATTGTAAGATAAAAAAAAATAAAAATAATAAACTACCACTAAATACAACTATTTCAATAGGATATCCTTGAGTGATAACTCCCTCAATCATCTGAAAATATGTCATAAGTGGGATTGCAGGGAGAATTCCAAAAAAAACAGAATAAAATATTTTGGTAATTAAGATCTTTATTTTTAGCAGATTCTTCTTTTTATTAAACTTTTTTAATAGATTTTCTGTACTAGCGTGTAATAATTCTTCTACAAAAATCTCTTGGTTTACAAATTTTGCCAATTTTATTAGGTTTAACTTGTCTTTTGACATTATTATGTTTATTTTTGGATTTTAACTTTAATTAAATGGATTTATTTACGTAGTAATTTCATTATCTCTTGATTCTAAGCAAGCGGAAAAAAAATATTTATATTTATTAAATTATATCTAAAAATTTAAACATTTTTTATTGAATCTTTACAATATTAAATAACAAATATTTAAAAAAATACTATAAAAAAAAGAGAATTTAGTTTCCTTAAAGTTCATTTTAAGTAATTTAAAGGTTTAAAAGAATTATGAAAAAGTATCTTCATTTTTTTAAGGGAATAGTGTTTTTTTGTTTAATCATATCAAGTATGATAATCCTTTATTACTTCTATTATTATAATCAACGATATGAGTGGTACTCTCTCGAATTACAGATTAATTGGATGTTCACTATAAGTTATTTTATCTTATTTTTTTATTTATTATTATTTTTAATTACTTTTCAAAATTACAATAAAATTTTTCTTATAATAATCCTAATTGGAACCCCGTTATGGATCATACTTTACTTTTTAGAACTTTTTAAAGTCGAATTTGGTTCTTTGGATTGGAATATTATTAGAGAAGCTGTTCCTATTATATGTTTTTCTATAATGTCCCCTGGACTAACCATAAATTTTATTAGATACATTAGATATAATTCGAACCAGGACAATAAAGGGAAAGTTTTTCAAAATTACCATATTCATGAAGGTTTTGTAGGTATTTTGTTTGTCCTTTTAGCTGTTTTTTTATGGATAATTCGAAACGTAATGGTTCAATATGAAATATTAAGGACAGAATTAAGAATTTATTTAGCCATTGAGATGATTTTATTATTTTTATTCTTATTTAGTGGAAGTTTTTTAATTTTTAGGGATTGGAGAGATATAATTACGTTCAAATTTATTGAGCGTCGAAAAAGCACTTATAATAACAATATATCATCTATATTCTATCTAAATTCTCCGGAATCTGCACATTTTTTTAAGTCACCAAGAGTACTGTTATATCCTTTTGGGATATTTCTTAATAGCTTTTCAGTCAGCTTGTTTATACATGGAACAGATTTCTTTCCGATACTGATTTTTCACATTAATCATGAGACTCTTGTTTTAATAGGAGTTGTTCTTTGTTTTATTGCAGGAGGAATGCTTGGAATAGATTGGTATCGTGTATTTGCTAAATTTTACCCAGACTTATACCAAGAATTTGAGCAAATTTTAAATGATTTAAGAAAATATGATGATTCAATTGGAAGTTCGCATAAATAAACGCTTAAATAGTTCTTTTCATATATTTATTACAAATTTAGAAATAAAGTAGATTTGGAATCTTTCTTAAGTGATAAAACTGAAGAAAAAAGTTGAGTTAGATTTAATCTTAGGCGTTTTTTTATTTTCATTTGGATTATTTTCTATTTTTTACAGTGTTTTTGCATTGGTTATTAACTTATTTTTTATACGTTTAGGAAGTATCATTCTCGTTAAAGATATATTTTTTGAGATTGTGTTTCTACTTCTTGGTTTTCTTCTAATTAGAAAGAAAAAGATAAAAAATTTTCTACATCATTAAGTTAAATAAAATCTTCACTGGTCTAAATATCTACAATAAGATATTCAAAATTTTATTAGATCCTTTGATTTTAAATTTTAATAAGAATTTGGGTCAAATCCAAACAATTTGTCTTGGATTTGGTTCTTAATTTCTTTTGATACATTATTTACAATATCTTCTTCAATATTTTCTAAATATTCATTAAGGATTTTTTCAATTATTGGCTCGATTTGGCTTGAAAGTACATTCAATATTTCATGTTTCTTTAGATATGAATCATTATACGTTTGTAAATAGTTTTTATTTAATTTTTTTAACCAAGCTTTTCCCTTGTTTTCTAATATACTAAGAATTTTTCTAGATCTTGCGGCATTAAAATGGGTAAACTCAAATTCAAATTTTATGATTTTATCTTCAAAGTATTCTATAATTTGTTTTTTTTCTTTTAAACTTAAATCTGTTTTAGAATTGAGAAAAAAAATGATCATATATTTATTAAATAAAAAGAAAATTTGAACCTTAATATTAGAACCATGTATTTCTAAATTTGATAAATTTTGAATGTTGGTTTGTCCTGCGAAAGCCTTAAAAGAACTAAAATACATTGATATTAAGTCAATTTCTAAAAGGCTTTTCTGATGTTCAGATAAATATGATTTTATAGATCCATAATCATTCTCATTTTTAGAATCATATTCAAATACCATTAGAGTATTTCCATGTAAATCTGCTATTAAGCAACCGAATATTGGGGGGATTTTGTTAAAATTACATGAAATATATGCACTTTCAATTAAAATATTATCTAGGTTTCTATTAGATTTCTCATTATTGTTATCTTCTCTCAAGTAAAAATTATTTTGACTAGATACCATTAATTTGTCCTTAATTATTAATATGAATAAAGATCAAGCATAAACAATTAAAAACACAAATCTCTTTAAAAATGTATAAGAGATTACTTATTTTTGAAAAAAGTAAAATTCATCATTTATTAGAAAATTAAAACAATCTATGTCTTAACACATTAAAGAGAGAAGGCTAGGTATGTATGGGGAAATAATGGCGATTCTTACAGGAATCTCGTTTGCGCTTTCATTTGTATTAGCTAGAAAGATAGAAAACGAAGCAACACCGATTTTTCAAAACGCAATACGATCAATAGTTGGATTTTTAACATTTCTAATAATATGTGTATCCTTTGGTGTCTTTTTTGAGATATTTTCATTATCCATTATACTTATATTGATTCTAGTGATAAGCATTTCATTTACGGTTATCTTAGGAGATACAGCCTATCTTCAATCACAGAAGATTTTAGGACCCGCTAAAGCTCTTGCTATAACTACTACAACACCATTCTTTACAATTTTATTTGCATTTTTCTTTTTAAAACGCTCAATTTCAATTCAAATGATTTTTTCAGGGATATTAATTGGAATAGGAGTAATAATAATAACAAGAGGGGAACGCAATAATTTCAATAATAAAACTCCTTATTCTTTTCAATCTCAAATGTCTAATAATCACAAGGATTTAAATAAAACTTCTCTTCCCAGGACTCTTAAAGGAACGCTTTTAGCTCTTATTACTGCAATCTCTTGGGCTATAGGTATTGCTTTAACGGATTATTCAATCAATCAAGTTGATCATATATTGAATTTAGGAGTATTAAGTACAATGATCGCTATGATGATACGGTTCCTATTCGCCTCAGTTTTATTAAGTATAATTGCTGCAATAGAGGGAACAAGAACACCGATACCTAAAAATCGCAATACTTGGATCATTCTTCTCATTTCTGCCATATTGAGCTATTCAATAGGGAGTATATTTTTTGGAGAAGGTGTTCATATAGCAGGAGCAACTTTTATGTCTCTTATATCCACAGCAATGCCCTTATTTACAATCCCATTCTCTTATATTATAAATAAAGAAAAAATTTCAATAAAGGGATTTTCAGGAGTAATAATAACATTACTTGGTGTTCTATTACTTTTTATTTGAAAAAATTAAAAATAAAATAAAAAAAAATTGTTAATTTAAGTTACTGAGATAAAATCTTCTTCTGAAACATGTATAATAACATTATCAACAATTAAAGTCCATTTAAATCTTATTATGATATCGCTAGTTGTACAATTTATAAATCCATTCAAAATCAAACCCTCACCAGAATAAAGAATATCATTAATTAGTGTAAAATTAATACCAGAATAAACGCCATAACTGAAAGATCTATTTTCCAACGGATAATAATCAGGTGGTACTATAACTGAAAAGACCCCACCTCCTTCTCGATATAATAATAAATTTACTGTAACGTTATATCCCAGAGGTGTGATAGTTTCATTTAAATTCTCGAGTTCTATTCTAAAGCGTGCGAGATCATCTGGTAATGTCATTGAGTTATCCATTTCAAAATTAAATGCTATAGCATATATTTTAACATCTACTATTATTGTGTTTGTTGTTGTATTACCAAATGCATTAGATGCTTGAACAAAATATTCATAAATCCCAGAATTTAATTCAGAAATTATATACGATGTTTGTGAATTAAGCAAATTACTTACAATTAAACTGTTGTTTCTATAGATTGAATAACTATCAGCAAATTGAGATTCTGTCCAATTTAATAGAAATACTCCATCAATATCAGGATTATCAGCATCAGTTGCTAAAGTAAATGTCCTCGGTTTAAAATTTTCTAAATTATTATAGGCGTCAAAAGCATCAGCACCGTAGCCTACTCTTCTAGTAAATGCTTCTACGAATCCTGCCAATTTTAATTGTTGTAATCCACCAACAGTGCTGTAAGTAGGTATATAGTAGTAAACTGAACCCCCAAGGGGATATAGTAGGGTATTTCCATTCCTAGCACCAGAAATTAGGATAATTTCTTGAGTTGCTTCTGTTTCATATGTATCTCTCGCAGTTTGAGGACCAATTAGATTTTCTGCCAAGTTTCTTGTGTGGTAAAAGAGTGCTTCTCCGAAATTTTCTCCATGTCTTATTATATACATACCTGCTAATGTTTTTGCCTCTGTACCTTGATACTCCACTAAATCTAACCCAACATATTCAATCCCATCTCCTAGATTTGTTTCGATATAAAAGAGATCTCCATTTTCCGGTCTTTCATGAAAGTCATCTCCTCTCTTCCATGATTTTAGATCTTGGACATGATATATGTAATTTGCTTTTAGTTGCATTTCGAATAAATCTTCGGGATATCTCAACTGGTTTTTTAACCATGATGGAGAATCTTGCCAATTATAAACTTCCATGTAATATTTCCAAGCAAAATAAGTTGGATCATCACTCGATTCAATTAAACTAGGATTTTTATAAAATTCCATTTCACCATTAATTACATCAATTAAACCTATTCCTAAAAATCTTAATACTGGAGATCGTGAATATGAGCCAATATTTATTGACGTATAAATTGAAACTGCATAATACATCTTTTCATTATTACGATCAAAAACTAAATAAGGATCATTGTCTACTCTTAATTGAGGTAAAAGTATATTATTTACTCGGTTTTTAACGTTTCTATTAATTAAAAATTGTTTTTCTCCTCCTTGGAAAACATATCCCCATAGCCCTAAACTAGCTGTATACCAGAAAGCTTCCAAACCCTCAAGTATTCCATCTGGATCGCCATTATAAACGTATATATTATTTGGAATTCCACCTCTCCATTCAGTTCCTAGTAAAATACTTGTATCATAAGCACCTAAACCACCATAAGAATCTTGTACCTCTAAAAATTTTTCACTTTCAGATTCACCAAAAAAGATTGGATAATTTTCATCAATATTAAAAATCGAAGTTACATTAACTAATTCTCCTGTGTTTGTATCCAATGCCAAGAATCCTTCAATATGATCATATAATTCAGTAGAGATTTGCACTGGATCTCCAGAAAATTGTGATAATCTGATTGTTTTTGGTGCGACCCAATATTCAGTTCCATTTAAAAAAACGATATCAGAATCTGCTAAACCTTCATATGTAGTACCAATCTTTGCGGCTAGACTCTGAACAGCAAAAGATTGATCAAATTGCCTTATTCGCTCGATCATTAGTGTATCGTTTGCTGGCGAAGATGATAAAGTGAAATTTTCGATTGGTCTTTCCTCAAAAATGTCTAATCCAGCACACTCTCTGGTCCATAGGATTTCTCTTTGAACTCTTTTATTCCATTCGTATGTAGAATAGACTGATGTATTACTTAATGTGATTGATGGACCAACACTTATTATCATGGGTACTATTATTATCCCTATTACCACTCCAGTCATTATCCATATTTTCATTTCCTTAGGATTTATGATTAACTTAGATCTTGGATTTTTCGTTGATTTAAGGCGACCAAAAATATAAAACAATACCCCAAATCCAATAAGGGCAATAAAGGCTAATATCAATGACCACATCTGTATTAATTCAACCCCATTTAAAGCAAAAGCAGGTAAATAAAGAAAGATTATCCCACAAATCAAACTACCTATTAATAGGGCGTTTGCTAATATATTATAATCGTTTCTTTGCAAGTAATAATTACTTCCAATGTTTAAAATTAATCGAAAAATACAAACTGCAAAAATGTAAAAAATAAATGGTAAATATACCCTCGTATAAACGAATATAAAATCAAGGTTCATATTATTCTGGTTCATTAAGACATTGAAAGCATCAGTAAAAACAGTAATCGGAGAGAAACCAATTTCCCCTTTTTCTATCAAGTATATAGCCCAAGAAAATTGACCATCAATATCGAGTATAAAGCCTATGCAGTAAAATAGAGCAAAACCCGCGGTCCACCAAAAAATTAAGGCTTTTAATATCGATGGTTTACCAAATCTTAACCGTGTACCAATAATAGTTAATAGATTTCTATTAGGTGGTAGACTCATTATGATACATCCTATTATCGCCCCTATCAAGGCTGTTTTATTAAAAAAGAAATTGGTTGACCAGAAATTAAGAAAATAAACTTCATAATAACTAATATTTCCAACCGCTTTATTATCATATAGTTGAGCATTAAGTTTAATGGGCCCAAACCAAGCAGGCCACCACCATAAAATAGATAGAAGAACGATAACTATAGTTACAATTGGTAAAAAGATCTTTAGATATTTTTTTATTTTCGGTTTAGATTGAAATATACCAAGTTTTAATAGTTTAGTTTGTGGAGGTTCATCATCAAAAGATTCTCCTCGTTCTAATCTTTCTACTTTCTTTTGAAATTCATATGCTTTATTTATTGCTTGGCAATCTTTACAGTAATAATTGAATTTTTTATGTTTTTCACACGATTTTTTTGTCATGATTATTCAACAAATTTCTTAAAAATAATAATTATTATTATTTAGGTTAAAAATTTGAATACATAAATCGTTTATGCTTAATATTAAAAGAACTATCTAATCTCGAATTAGACAGTTTATTGACAAATTATTACTTAAAAATGTTCTTTTTATTCTTACGCTCTTCATTAGATAAAAAATATAATTATATATTTATATATATATGCAACTTTTATTACACATAAGTATGCATTAAAATGGAATAAATGATTCTTAGGCATAACATTTAAATATATACTTTTATATACTAGATTAGGTATAATTGAATAGTAATTATAAATTAGAATTAAAGGCGAAAAATATAAAATTATGACTTTTAAAGAGTTTTATGAAATCTTTTTGGGTCTAATTGGATTTTCGAGTTTAGCAGCTCTATGTATTGCTTTATTGATAATTATGGGTATATTTGTTTAATTTTTCACTCTTTATAAGCTAAATTTCTTTCTATTTTCATCTGTATCTTCATAAATACACCATTCAGCGACAAGATCATTTTCAATCTTGGCTGTCCATATGGCATGATCTTCTACTAAAGAATCTTTAGACCATTTGGCATACCCGATTAAAATTACCAAATTATCTATTGATTCTACTCTTTTAAAATAATTTTTATAAGTGGGGTAGTTTCTGAAAAATTCTTTCCACCCATTAACCATGTCTCCATAACGATCTCCTTAACGATCAATAAATAGGTGGTCTTTTGTCATGAGATTAGTAAGTCCTTGAATATCTTGATTATTGATATATTCATTAAATTGGAGAGCAGTTAATTTTGGATCTTTTAAGTTCATTATATTTTCTCCTTAAAATCACATTAGGATTTACCTTATATATTATGGTTTTTTTCTAGTTCCACATAATATAAATATTTCCTAAAATTTATGGTATTTAAATTAAACTCAAATAATGATTAAAATGATTTTCCAAACCTTTGAAGAAGTAATGTGGTTTTTGGTATTCTATCTTATAGTTCTATTGATAATGGCAATTTTTTTGAGCATAGCATTAAGTTTCTTTAGTAAAGCGAAAAACACTAATTTCGGGCATGTCTTTTTGACAGCATTCTTAATAACTGTAACTTTTGCTTTAACTTTTCTTTATCTAGAAACTTGGCTCGCATGGTTAGTGGCATTAATTCTAACCTGGATAATTATTAGTGTTAGCCATAATGTCGGATTTTTAAGTGCAATAGTTATAACTGTTATAGCTTTCCTAATATATGTTCTCGTTGTCATTTTAATTGGGGCGTTATTGCACGTAACTATCGATATATTACCATTCTAAATCTACATTTTCTTATTTTTTTCGCTACTATTTAATATTTAAGATCCCATTAAACTCAAAATACAATATTTTTACTTTTCCATAATTTAATGAAACTTTTGAAGTCTTCAACTGAGATTCCTAGATCATTTTTCTTATTCTTCTTTTTTTTCATATGGGGTGGTTTAGTTCTTAAATCCAATTCCCAATCATAATAAGATTTTGTCACAAAAAGAAGATTCAATTTTTCTCAAATAAATCAAGAGAGTCCG
Organism: Promethearchaeia archaeon; assembly: GCA_029856155.1. Taxonomy (GTDB): domain Archaea; phylum Asgardarchaeota; class Lokiarchaeia; order Sigyniarchaeales; family SOKP01; genus Loki-b32. The sequence continues at coordinate 18,468 of JAHQWL010000025.1, read as the reverse complement.
ACAAATTTCAGAAAAAAGTATTTTAATTATTTTACGAGTTGAAGATCTTAAAATTCTTACTCTCTTTCGATTCCACAACTAGGACATATTTTAGCTGATTCTTCTATTTGACTTCCACAAAAGGAGCAATATTTAATTTTTTGTCCTTGAATAATGCTAGGTTCCGGGATTTTTTCCTGTCTAGCAGATATTCCATAGGTTTTAAGCAAAGAAAACAAATGAGAGAAAAGACCATTATACCACGATTGTTTTAATTTTTCAACTCTAAATATAGTTCGAGATAGAGGTATCGCATCCACTCGTATTAATGTTTGGTTTCCTTCCAGAGTATAAAAATTAATCAGTATTCGCTTTTTCCAGTTTGGATCATGCCCAGTATGAGTTCTCATAGTTCCTTGCTTAGCTTCAATAAATGTATGTGGCGTTGATGTTTTAATTTTAGTTTTATATTGACTATTTAACCATTGCATAGTAAGCTCAAATGCCCTTTGAGCATTAATCAGTACTTTTTCTTCGAAAACTACGTTTACGTTAAAAACACATCAACTTTTTATCACTTATTTACTTATCATAAAAATAAAAACCAACATTAAAATTCTTTTACATATTTAATTGATATTTATTGATTGTACTAATTAAGAAGAGAGAGGAAATATAAAAAAAATTCACATCTTAGGGGTAATACAAATGAGGATATGACTTGTGAATACTTCAAAACCTAATACAGTATTAAAGATTAAATGAAATACTCTATTGTTTATTTATTTCGAAGATTTGTTAATATTTGTACAACTTATTGAGGTTTAAATCCATTATTCAGAATTATTTTGGTAGCCATCTTAGCAACTTTCCCTACAACAGTAGAACAATGTTCTATCATTCCTGATTCAAATGCTTCTTTCCGCTCATCAGGATTCCAGAGATTATATGTCCTTCCCACCAGTTTCTCTTGAACGTCATAACATCTGCAGGATCCATATTTTTTTATATACTTATCATGCAATTGCTTGACTAATTCATATGATTTCTCCGGTTTATACATATCCTTAAAATCTTTACGTTCTCTTCCAAACAAGAATCCAATTACCATCGAAGCGCCCACTAAGGCACCACAAGAACCATCTCCGGTTAAACCTAAACCATCCGCTAAACCACTTGCTGCTTTGAAAACATCTTCATTCCATATCCCCAATGAATCAAAAATGCCCGCTACAGCAGTTTGAGCACATCCCGTACATTCTTTTTCGTATTTTTTTCCTAATTCAAATGCCTTTTTAATAATTTGCTCGTTTGATTCTATCATAATACTTGAAGAATTTGATATCTAATAAAAAATTTCAGTTTAATCTTTAGAATAAAAATTAAATGGATTTAACTATTTTCTCGATTAATTAAATTAATCGAGTTATCTAAGATTTGAATACTTTCCCGTATAGAACATTTGAATCTAGGATTGACAAAATTCTAAAAAGAATACCAGCACTTGGTAAACTACTTTCTAGTTTGTTTGGTCTTGCTGAAGGCGTGATTCTTGAATTATTTCGAAAAATTGATATGAAATTTAATATATACACGATGGGAATTGTTAATAAGTTTATTTTAAGGGGCAGATGGGGTGGAAAAGTCATTCCTTTAAACAAGAATATTAGTTATGATTCAAAATTCATATCTTCCCAAGAAATATTAAAAATATTAGAGCGTTCATCGGTAAGGGGGGTTAGTTGGTGCTATTGTAGAACCACTCAACGAAAATATGAAGCACCAAATTGCGATCACCCGATAAATACATGTATACATTTTGGTTTTGGGAAGTCTCTTTATGAAATACCCTTTAAATCGTACAATCTGAAAAAAGTGTCAAAAAAAGAGATTATTGATTTATTAGAAGAATGCAATGAGAGAGGTCTCGTTCATCAATTAATTTATTTTCCAAATCCACAATTTTACTATATCATATGCAACTGTTGTCCATGTTGTTGTGTTATTCTTAATAAATTTATTAAATATGGTTCTCCGCAGATGGTTAAAAGTGATTTTATCGCAAACACTAATTTAAATAAATGTACTAATTGTGGTACGTGTGAAACATGGTGTTATTTTGGGGCAAGACATCTTATTAATAATAAATTACATTTCAATTCAATACATTGTTTTGGATGTGGAACTTGTGTCTCAAAATGCCCTAATAAGGCAATAACGTTAATTTCAAAAAAGTGAATTATCGAATTAGAGCATTTTTATAGATTTATAAAGGTTTAATTTTCTAACCTTTATATTTATTCTTTTCTAGTTAAGAAGAAAAAGCATGAAAAAAAAAATGTATATAATTATTTACGAATTGGAGGTTTTATTAAATATGCTAAAATAGCAGCTCCTACTGACATTAAGCCCATAACTATAAATAGAATTAAATAACTACCAAATGCTAAAACTAATAGATTAACACCAACGGCACCGATAAATCCAGCAATCCCATAGGCTGTAAATACCATTCCATAATTTGGACCTAAATTCTTCAATCCAAATAAATCAGCAGTAGCTGTTGGAAATAAGCTGAAATTCCCACCAAAACAGAAATATATAGTGATTGTAATGATTCCAAAGTAGATCACGTCAACATTTGTTGTAAAGTAGATAAGTAATAGAATTGCTTGAATTGAAAACATTAATAACATTGCCTTTTTATAAGATAATATATCAGCTAACTTTCCCCATACTATTCTACCTAAGCCATTGAACAATGCAGCTAAACTTCCAATTAATACAAAATCAACAGTTGCATATGCTTTTATGAAAGCTGCGTAAGATCCTATTACCATTAAACCCGACATTGCACTTAAAACAAAAGTCACCCAAAGCATCCAAAATTGTGGTAATTTTATTGTATTTTTACGCTCAAATTCGAGTCCAGAAATTCCACTTTTTTCAGAAGGAGCGGAAGGTTCCCAACCTTCTGGTTTCCAGCCTTCTGGTGGAGTACTCAATGTCATTGCCCCTCCAATAATCAGAACCAAGTATATTATTCCAAGAACAATAAACATTGTGGGAATATTAAAAGATATCGCAAGTGCCCTTATTACATAATTGAATACAAATGAACCTGCGCCAAATCCTGCAACAGCAATTCCATTTATAAATCCTTTTTTATCTGGAAACCATTTACTCGCTGAAGCAATAGGACATACATAACCAAACCCTATCCCCATTCCAAAAATAATACCATAGGTGATTAATAATCCAATGAAAGTAGTCATTAGTGAGGATAAAATAACTCCTCCACCCATTAACACCCCTCCAAGAATCGCAACATTTCTAGGACCATATTTTTGTTGTAATTGACCAGCGAAAATCATCGTTATCGCAAAGGATAATAATCCAACACCAAAAATATAAATAGTGAGTTCCTCGATTGCATTCAAATATGGACCACTGACAAATATAGTAAGTGTTCCCCAGGAATATATTGTACCTAGTGCCAGTTGGATCAGTATAGCTCCGATGACAACAATCCAACGATTTCTAACCTTTTGATTTTCAGACATTTTTAAAACGCTATTATAATTTTATATGTTAAAGAATTAGCTGTTGGATAAAAATATTCTTTTAATTTTTTAAAAATCGCTAAGGAGACTTCTTATCATAATTATACAAAAAGGTGAACTTATAAGAGGTTATATAACAAAATTAATTAACATATTGTATATTAACAAGTTTTATATCAAACACATCTTTGTGGATTTTATATGAGATTTATTTCTGGTTTAAAGAATCTTTCGAAAAAGAGAATTTTATTAGTTATTGTTATCCTGTTTATTGTTTGTTGGTTTTTATTTGCATTTGTAATTGATTTGTTTCCAAATATTACCTTCAAAAGATATTTTTTGATATTCCTAGCGATTTTAGCTGGATTTACATTCATTTTATTTATTATTTCATTTGTTATACCTATTGATAAGATGGGGGTAATTATAATCATCATATCAGTTGTATTGACTCTTCCTGTTATGTATATTTTTGGAGGGATTATCAACATTTTTACAATTTTTTGTTATATAGCTAATATTATTATTACTGCATTTTTCGCCTTTAAATTTTGTATGGATACTTCTATTAAAGTTGACGATTACTTTTATAGTAAAAAAGGTTCCAGAATATTAACACGGATAATAGAATTTGTGGTTTTTTTCCTTCTAAGCTGGTGGTTCACATCTTTAACCATGAGATTTTTCCTTAGTTTTGCTAATCCATACGTTCAAAGTTTAGCAAGAGTCTTTTTTAATCTATTCTTGATAGGCCTAACATTATTAGGAATCTTATTAATTAGATTATTATTTACAAAGAAATTTGCGGCATATATCTCATTCTTTAATTTACTAACATTCTTTTATGTTCTCTATATAATTATTGATCTTTGGGCAGAATTTATATTCCTTGATGCTGCTGGTTATGACCTCTTAGCATTTGTTATTGATTTTCTTCTGTTTTTATACATAATTGGATCTATTTATGATAGAGTAGATTATATAAAAGAAAAACTTAAAATCTTTAGAGCCGATACAGTAGCATTATTTATAATTTTAATGAAACTTATCGTTCAGATCATTGAGATTTTAAGAGAACTTAATCCACCAGCGGATATCATACCCGGATTAGTACTTCAAGCCCAAATATTGTGGATTTTCTTTATGGTTTTTACACTTATAGTTGGAATATATACTATTTTTAGACATAATGAAGGAAAAAGCTCTTAAAAGAATTTGAAAAGAATTAATAGCTAAGTTAAAATTTTTAAGTAGAAATCACTAATAAAAAATAAATAAATTTACTCATAATATATGAAAATGAGAGAAGCTATGTTAAATCCAAAAAGGAGCAGAAATTTCAAAAAATTGATAATTATTCTTTTCAGTGTAATTAGCCTAGCAGCAATAATCACAATAGTTATCATACTCTTTGTCAATGCGTTGAATAATGAAATAACTGATGGTGGTTGTGGATGAGGCGGCTTTATAATTCCTCCTCAAATATTAAATTCACTGATAAATTATCTTGTCAATTATACTCTTGAACAATCGTATGTATTCTCAATAATTTTAATATAAAATCCGAATGGAATGAATCTTGCTAAAAAATGTTAGTAGTAAGCTGACCTACCTTGCCCGGTTTCGGATTTCAGAAGTTATTTTTTAAGAAGAGTTCCATGAGTCCAATCTTTATAAAAAATAATATAAAATTTTAATATTTTAATTGATATTGAGGTAATTATGGTAAAAGTAATATTATCAGTAAATGAAAGAAAAATTCCGTTAAAGGATTTCATGCAAGAGATGCTGTCCAACATAATTCAGGGCTATTTAAAAAGTACCAAAGGAGTTCCTGAAAACATCGAAAACATTAAAATTGAAATTGACCTGTAAGGTTTGCATTTTAAAAGTTTTAAATCCTTCCAAAATTAAAAAAAAAAAAGAATTATTATAATTCTTGAATTGCTTTTGCTTTAGCAATTTTTTCTTCATCAGTTAGTTCTGCTTCACCTCTTTTAACAAGAAACATAAACGCAAGAGCAATAATGAAGAAGAATGAGGTTACTAAAAATAAAGTAGAATTACCAAGTACATCTATTAGTGAGCCTACCATAAATGGTCCTAATATTGCCGCCATAAAACTAAAGAAATAATATACACCTGTATAAGTTCCGATTTTCTTGCTTGTAGGAGCCATTTCCCATACTATAACAATTGAATTGATATTAATAAACGCCCAACCAATACCTGCTACAAACAAGATTATTGTAATCACTGTCTCCGTTTGGACTGAAAAACCGATAATTAGGGCACTAATAAAGAGAATTAAACCGATTTTAATTGTTTGCCTTCTACCTATTTTTGAACCTAATATCCCAGCTGGAAGTGCTGAAAGAAGAAACGCAATAGCTACATAAAGCAACATGAAACCCGCATCACCACGCGACAAACCCAATACATCCATCCCATAAACGGTATAAAGAGCTTCTAATGCCTGATATCCGACAAACCATGAAAAAATTGCGAAAAGCATAAATAGTGTAGATTTATCCTCTTCAGATAAGATGTCTTTAAAACTCTCAACTAGATTGGGTCTGTCTTTTCTATCTTTAATTTTTTGCCCTTCTACTTCCTCCCTTTCTAAAATTAGTTTATAACTATAAGATTCCTTCTCTTTTATTGTAAACAGTAAGACAATTAAAGAAGCAACCATAATAATTGCAACCGCAAAAAATGCTAGAAATAAACTAATTGGTACGAGGAATTTATTAAAGAGGTATGCAATCAAAGCTCCAATTCCACCCATGAAGTTGATAACGGCATTTCCCTTACTCCTATTTACAGGCTCTACAAAATCTGGCATAAGTGCTACTGCTTGTGATCTATAGGATGCCATACTTACATTAAAAAAGAACATCCAAAATAATAAAAGCCATAAAGGATCTTGGGCGGAATTAACAGTTGAAATCATAATAAAGAATATAGCTGAAAGAGGAATTCCGACAATTAAGTAGGGCATCCGACGACCAAGTCTTGTGCGAGTATTATCTGAAACTGTACCCATAATAGGTTGTATACAAACGCCAATGATATTGTCCATTGCCATCCATGCTCCTACAAGTCCATAAGAGCCTAGATAGTCAAATAGAGTGATATTCACTTGTGTATTGAACATTGACCAAGCAATTCCAGTTGTAAAAAATGCTAATCCAATAAAAGTAGTTTGCTTTAAATTAAATTTTTGTGTTGTTTCTGACATTTTTTAACCAATTTTTTGTAAATAATTGATTATTTATTAAATCTTTAAGTATTTAAAAGATCTATCTAGTAAATTTTCATTTTATAAAGAAAGATTATACAAAATTGTATATAAAAATAACTAAGAATTATTACCCAATTTAAAAATTAAAAGACGAACTCGTGTTAAAATTATAGGAAAAATAAATATGAAACTAGAACCCGAATGTATTGGATGTCTTTTTAATCAAGTGTTAAAAGCATTCGAATTATTAAACCCCAATATTTCTCGTGAAGTTGTGATTACTGCCCAGAAAAAACTCATGAAATACCTTTTAAACTTCAATATAAATGAGGTTGCCGCTCCTATTCTTGGAAAAGTGACTTATAATATTATCGCAGAGCTATTAGATAATAGAGATCCTTATCATGATCTTAAAATTGAATATAATCTTCTGGTATTAAATTACTTCGAAGATGTTTTAAATTTAATTGAAAAAGCAGAAGATCCTGTACTTAAGGCTATTTTAGGATCTGCACTTGGAAATACTATAGATTTTGCAGGCCAACATGATATAGATATTATCTCTGACTTAGAAAACTTTAAGCTTGAAGATTTAGCTATTAATGATTATGGGAAGTTCCAAAATTCACTTGAAAACTCAAATCAATTACTAATATTAGGAGATAATGCCGGGGAAATAGTCTTCGATAAAATTCTAATCATAATTCTTAAAAAATTATATCCTAATTTAGAGATAATTTATTCAGTAAGATCGGCTCCTATAATTAATGATGCTACCATTGAAGATGCGAAATTTATTAATTTAACAGATTTAATTCAAGTTATTGAATCGAATGATGCTCCAGGAATTATTTTATCAGATACGTCAGAAGAATTTAAAAAATACTTCTTTAACCAGAATGGTGTTATTTTATCTAAGGGACAAGGCAATTTTGAAAGTCTTTATGGCATGGAAATTCCTTACAAAGATGTATATTATCTCTTAAAAGCTAAATGTAATTTAATGGAACGAATTTTTGGGGTAAAGATAGGAGATCTAATATTTAAAAAGAAAGAAAAGGGATTTTAATTTGTTGAATTAGTTCTTAATTTTTTAATCGCATCAGTAAAGAACCCAAAGTCTCCAATTTCGGGTCCTTTTTGGGAATCCTTAATCCTATTAAAGTATTCTTCAATTTGTGTAAATAAAATATTCTTAAACGATGAAAATTGACTAACTTCATTACAATCTTCATTAATTTCAGTACGATATAATGAATAAAACATGTCTAATGATTTTTCTGCTTCTGCTCTTATGTCATGTTTTTTGAACTCCTTATCAAGAATTGCTACGAAGATCAAGTTATATTTATATACTACAATCATTTCTACGTCAAGTCCTTTAATGTTAATCTCTTCAATCTTTCCTAAGTTTTCTCCGAATAATCCTAATGCACCAACAAAAGAAGAGAGTAATACTGGATTAATTTTCGTATCTAAAATAAGGTCAAGTAAGTATTCACCACTTTCTTTACATATAATAATGCCTTTCAGGAGCTTAATATCTTCAGTAATAATTATCCCTGTTATTAATCATATTAGTAATCTAAGTAAATAAAAATAATTTTAGCTAATAAAAGAATCTAATTTATAATTTTATTAATACGATATATTATCTGGAAAATAGGTATTAGTCCAGATTATCAAGTTTATATTGTTTTTTAGATTCGTGTTGGTGTCACATACAATAAATTATGTTATTATTAAAAAAAAATTATATTATTATTTTTCTAAAACTTCTCTAATTTTATTAACTGTCTCTTTAAAAGCTTTAGCTGATTTACTTTTAGGATACTTTAAAATAAACGGTAATCCTTGATCCCCTTGTTCACTAACTTCAGTTTCAAAAGGTATCTTTCCTATTAAGGGAATATTGAAATCTTTACTAGCTTTTTCCGCACCACCTGGAGGATATAAATCGATATATTCTCCACAATGAGGACAATTAAAACCAGACATATTCTCTATTATGCCAAGGATTTTTCGTTCCATAACCATAGACATTTTGATAGTTTTTCTCGCATCCATTAAGGCAACTTCTTGAGGTGTAGTAACAATTATAACATTCTCATCGGGTATTAATTGTAAAATATCTAAAGTCTCATCAGATGTTCCAGGAGGTAGATCACATATTAGGTAATCGAGTTCACCCCATTCAGCATCTCCTAAAAACTGTCTTACTGCACTCATTTTCATAGGACCTCTCCAAATTACGGGTTCATCAGGATTTAGTGTTAAAAATGCCATACTCATAACTTTAAGCTTTAGAGGCCCATCAATAGGATAAAACCTCTTTGCATCACTGTCTACTCTTGGTTTCAGTTCCGAGCTTACACCAAGCATTTTAATGACGTTCGGACCTGTAATATCTACATCAAGAATTCCAACTCTCAATCCTACGCTAGCTAAACTCATCGCAAGGTTAATTGCTACTGTTGTTTTACCAACTCCACCTTTACCGGAAATAATAACAATTTTATGTTTTATTTTCTCCATGTTCTTTTTAATGTTTTTAGTTCGCTCATCCAACATCATTTCTTTTAAATTTACATCTGGAATTTCTTCTTCTGACATATATCTTATCACTTTTATTTTATGGAGTAATGATTATTTCATTATTATTTAATATGTGATACAAATGAATTGCTTTAATTATATCGCTAATAAATTATGAAATTTTCCAAGTTTTCAATTATAATTATAACTCTTATGGTGAGAAATTTATAATACATAAACTAAAGAAATTAATAAATCTCAGAATATTATTCTTTACTGAAAAGCGAAGAAAAATAAATTTTTAAAGGTGTTTTTGGATTCCAGTAAGTAATTTTATGGAGCTCTATAAATTTTTACCTAAAACCAACTGCAAAAAGTGTGGGAAACCAACTTGTATGGCTTTTGCATTAGATTTATTGCAAGGAAAGGTAAAAATTGATGATTGTACTCCGCTTTTAGAACCTAAATATAAAAAAAATTATGATGCTTTAAAGGATTTAATAGGTTCTGAAGAGGGAAAAGAAAAGGAGCTAAAAATCGATGTAGATACAGAATTATGTGATGGATGTGGTATTTGCGTGACTATATGCCCAGTTAATGCAAGGTATAGCCCTCCAACCTTAAGTGGTAAAGCTCCAGATTATCCCCCCGAAAAACATCAACTGTTTCAAGTTAAGGATGGAAAATGTGAACTTTTAGCTATAAAGTATTGTCGAAGGATTGAAGCAGAAGGTAGAGAAAGAGAATGTAGAGTTTGCGAGACGTATTGTCCTCGTGAAGCTATAAAAATTGATTATGTTTGATTATTAATATATTATTAATTTTGATTTAAAAAGTGTCATGAAAAATGGTTAGTGACCGCGTTATATGCTCAGGTTGTTCACTTTTATGTGATGATATTATCATTAAAAGTGATGGATTATATATTGATGAGGTTATTGGAGCCTGTTTGAAAGGAAAAGAAAGATTTGACCAGTTAACAGCAAAGAATCGTATCTTGAATCCTCTGATTAGAAAAAATGGTGAATTAGAGGAAGTATCATTGGATGAAGCCATAGAAAAAACCATTAATCTTATTAAAAACTCCTCTAAACCTCTTTTATATGGTTTTTCGACTGTAAGTTGTGAAGCTCAATTAAAAGGCATTGAGCTTGCAAGAACCATTAATGGCTTTATAGATTCTAATTCTATAATCTGTCAAGGGAAAATCTTGAATACTTCAAAAGAAACTGGAATAACACTAACAACAATTGCAGAAATTATAAATAAGGCAGATCTGTTAATATTATGGGGAGCTAATGCAGCAGAATCAATACCACGCCTATTAAATAAGGTCCTTTTTTCACGTGGAAAGTTTAGAATGACTGGTCGAGAAATCAAAACTCTAATAGCAATAGATCCAGTTAAAACCGCTTCTTTTGGAGTAATGGGAGTACGAGATATAGCACTTCAGATAGAATCAGGAAAGGATATTGACTTAATCCGTGTTTTAAAAGAGGAATGTTGTGTAGCAGACAGTATTCCAAAAACTGGCATCGCGGGTATTGATAAAGATGATCTAAAAAGATTATTGCTCCATTTGACTGGTGCTGAAAATGGAATAATCTTTATTGGTCAAGGAATTATAAGTAATGAAAATAGTGCTAATTTAATTAAAGAGTTACTTGAGTTAGTGCAATTAATAAATGTTAAGCAACAAAAAGGTCGTATTTCTGTTATTATGTTAGGCGGTCATTTTAATATGGCCGGTTTTGACCATGTTGCATTATCTATATGTGGTAAAAACCATAGCTTATTATTTGAAAATAATCAATTAAGTGAATCAACGGAAACTATAATCTCAAAAATTGAGAAAGAAGATTTTGATTGTTCTATAATTGTAGGAACAGATCCAATTTCACACTTACCTTGGCAATTGAGTAATAAATTAATGGCAAAGCCTTTAATAGTTATTGATAATAAACGATCTGCAACCTCCTATGTAGCAGATATAATAATACCTTCAGCGATCACTGGGATTGAAAGCGGAGGATTAGCCTATCGCTTGGATCATATTCCAATTGAATTAAAAAAAATTGTGAGTTCTCCTAATAACATTCTTTCTGATGAAGAAATACTAATAAAAATTATGAATGGATTACAGGAGGATTGATTTTATGGAAATGATATTAAACACAATTAGAATAATGGATTATGATCAAGCAAAGGAGTATTCTTTTGGAGATGATAATTCTCTTACAGAACATTTGGCGATTGGTTTACTAAATCCAGAGGATTTTAAAAATCTAAGTCTTACTACGAATGTTAATTTAAAAATAAGTAATAAATATGGTAGTGTTATTATAAAACCAATTCAAGATGAAAATGTTCCATTAGGAATGATCAACATGCCTGTCTCTATTTGGGCCAATCAAATTACTGGATTAGAGAATAACGAGGCAATTTTTAAAAATATAAAGGTAAATGTGGAAATATCGAGAGATTCAATAAAGAATGTAAAAGTTTTATTAAAATCAATTAAAGAAAGATAAACACGGGAATATAAAAAATGGAGAGACTAATTATCAAAAATGGTGTAGTTTTTGATCCTATTAATAATATTAATGGAGAAATTAAAGATATTTTAATAGAATCTGGTAAAATTGTAGAAAAATTCAGTAGTGAAACTAATGTTAAAGAGATAGATATAAAAAATAAAACTGTTATCCCTGCAGCTCTAGATATTCATACACACGTAGCTTCTCAACAAACTAATTGGGCAAGATTATTAGCTTCAAATAATAAAGTATTTCAAGAGAATTGGCAGGGATTGACATTAGAAAACATTGCAAGAAATTACATATCAAATGGATACACATTTATTCTTGAAGCTAATGTTTTTCCCTCTTTAGCGAAAGAAACAATATTTAATTTTAAACAATTGCCAGTACTCGATAAAGCTATGTTATTAAATGTAAGTAATCTATGGCCACTAGAATTAGAATTTCAGAGAAAAAAGATTGATGAGATGGCAATATTTCTCTCCGATCTTTTATCGAAAACATATAGTTTTGGTTTGAAAGTCTATAATCCATTCGAAAACGAAACATGGAACTTCAGAGAACTAAGGGATGATTTAACACAACAAGGGCGATTGTACAATTTCTCACCTTTAGATGTTTATGAAAATTTGCTTAGATGTAATGAAAGACTTGGAATGCCACATTCCCTTCATGCCCATATTGAAGGTTATGAAAATGAAGTAGGTAAAAATAATCTCTTTATTATTTTAGAAAAGTTAAAATCATTAAATCTAAAACCCAATCAAAATCTAAGAAGAGATCAAATTTTTCATATTGCCCATGCTAATACATATAACCATGATGGGAATAATGAGAATTTAATTAATTTTTTGCATGAGAATCAAGATTTTGATGTTGATCTCGCATTTTTAAACTTCAATCCAATTAATCCATTAATAACTTCAGATAGAAGACTTATACATTCGATGTTAACAGCTGACATAATCGATAATCCGCACAAATTAATTAGTTCAGCTATAGAATTTGAAGGAGATTATTTTATTTCAATGAGAAATTTCAACAAAAGTAATTATGTTAATTGTAACTTATGGGCTAATGCTATCTATTTAGCATTAAATATTAAAAATAAATTCCAAGTTAGTTTTTCTTTAAATTTTCCCAATTATGCTAATGTTTCTGATATTCCTGAAATTGTGACTTGGTTAGTTAGTAAGAAAGCTCGCGATAATTTTATGCAAGATATGAGTAAAGATTTCCTTGAAAACCATCCTTTAACCAATGATGATAAAACACTGAGTTTTTCAGAATTAATATGTTTAACAAGAACGAGTCCAGCAAAATCCTTAGGTTTATCAAATATCAAAGGAAATCTTGGTTTAGATGCAGATGGCGATCTAAATATCTTAGATATGAATATTAATGAAATAGATCTCTCTAAAGACTATAATACATTAAGAAATGTATTACAAAATATTGAATATGTTATAAAATCAGGGAAAATTGTTAAAAAACAAAATAAGTTCAACTTCAGTCATAATGGTTCAATTTTTTGGTCTAATGGAAAAGTTGACGTAAAAGAAAAAGATTTTATTCTGTCCAAAAAAAAGGAATTTTACCAAAAGTATTCCTCTGTTTTTTATGATTCTTACAAAATATCAATTGATAAGAATCTCTTGAGAAGAGTTGATTAAATTTTATTCTTCCCTTCTATTTGAAGAGATTTATTTAAGATAAGTCATTTAATATCATACAATATAAAATTAATTAATCTAATTCACAGCTTCAGGGATTAGAACGATAAAATTACTTCCTTCGGAGTAAGTTCCTTTAACTCTATCTTCAACCCAGATTTTACCTTTATAACTTTCTATAATTTTTTTCACGAGAGTTAATCCAAATCCCATTCCCCTTGAACCTTTTTCTTTGTTGAATCTTTTTATAAAAATTGTTTGTTTTATTTCATCAGAAATCCCAATACCATTATCTCTAAATTCAAATTTAATGAATTTTATGTTTTTCTGTATTTCTTTAGAAATTTTTATGAGAATCTCTACTTTGGGCTTATCATTATAAGTTACTGCATTAATTAATAAATTTTCAAAAACATCATTTAACAGATCATTAACTTGGACGAAAATATCATCTTGAAATGAATCAATAACAATATCAATCTCTCTTACTTTCTTGTTAACTAAGATAAAATTTACTGCGTCTTTAAGAAATTTGATAGCATTGATGACTTTAATAGACATCTCTGAATTATCTAAAGAAGACAATTTTTGGACATTAGCAACCATTTTTGCTCCTCTTGCGAGTTGATTCTTAATTATGTCATAATACTCGTTAATCTCACTTTCTTTTTGTTGCTCAATTAAGTATTTTTCACTAAGTTCTATTGCGATGTTTATATTAGTAAGTATGTTATTGATATCATGATAAAATAAATCTTTATAGAGTTCAGCTCGATCATATGCTTCACGAAGCTGTTTCTCTGATTGTTTTAATTTCTTTTCTGCTTCTTTCTTCTCAGTAATATCTCGAGTAAATCCATAAAAACCAACCTTTTCTCCACTATTTTTATATCTTAAATAAAAAGATCCTTCAAAAGTACGTATTTCTCCATCACTTCTTATAACTTGACTTTCAAAAGTCCCTTTTGGAAGATTATTTTTGTATAAATTATTAAAGATTTCAAATACCTCTTTTTTAGAATCTTTATCTACTGCTACTTTATAACTCCTTCCTAATAACTGTTCTCTAGGAATTCCTAAGTATCTACAAATATAATTGTTAACATAAGTATAATTTCCTTGTAAATCAACTTCAAAGTATCCATCCTCAATATTTTCAATAATTTCTCTGTATCTTCCATCAGATTCCATAAATTATCATTATCCCTCTTTTATTTGAGTTATATATCTAAATATTAAAACTAAAGTGGTCTTATCTGTGACAGATTTATAACTATGTGTTTATGACTATAAGATGAATTTTATAGCTAGTTCAAAGAAGATATTAAAGAAATTTAATTCTTTGTTATGAGTTTTATTTATGTTTTAATACGTAAAATAAAAAGGGAAATTAAGATTTTAAAACCTCAATTGTTTTCTTTGGTTGTTAATTTTTTGAAGTTAGCATCATTCAGAAATAAATAATCTTTATTTAAACCCTTCCTTCTAATCAATAGGTTAAATTTCTCTAGTTTATTAAGATATTTAGTAATAGTATTATAGTGCATTCGTAGTACTTTAACAATTTGATACTTCGAACAGCCTTTTTCATTTTTCTTCAGAAATTCAATAATTCTCCTACATTTATCCTTAGAAATCGTATGGAAGATTAAATCATTTTTTGAACTCATAGAGAATACAAAATAGCTGATTTGATTCCCGAAATTTTGTTCCCTGATTAAATGAAATTTTTTCAACATTGATAGATGCCAATTAACTACATAGGGAGTTATTTTAAGTTTTTTCGATATTATATTCTTATAAACTCCAGGATTTTGTTTAATCAAATTAAAAATCTGATTTCTATTTGAATTAAGTAATACAGATTTTCTTGTGAATTTTGATCCTTCAACAATTATATTCTTTTTAATAAGGGAATCAATTACTATTCTTATTCCATTATAATTTAAATTACCATTGATCTTATATCTTGATTTAACGTACAATGCTGCCTTTTCGTTGTTGAATACCCGATTAGAATTAAGAAAGTCTTGAACTATTTCAAAGATTTTCCTTTCAACCTTAGTTAAATTAACTCCTTCTATATCTCGAGGAATACATTTTTGTGATGTTTCCTGTATTGAAAAATTAGTAAATAGTTCAGATAATTTTAAAGAAAAAATTGTACCAGAAATAATTATATAAATGAAATTTTTGTAGTTTCCTGAGAGCTCCTTAAAGTGACAATTAAAATCATTCTTTGGAACGTCTTTAACAGAGGGAGTCCAAATTAATTCATAATGAGTATCTAAAGAATAAATATTTTCAAAAAGAAAATCATCAGTATTATAATCTACTTTTTGATTTTCAATATTTTCAATTTCAAGTGATTTAATATAATTGAGAATTGATATAAAACTTAAAATTATTAATAATAAAATTATGAGATTAATATTAGTTCTTTTCTTCATATTCGCATCAAACTTCTGAAATTAATACAATCGGATTTTTTTAAATAATGTTTCAACCTTTTTGTTTTATAAATATATTCAAAAAAATTCTTTTTTGTCAAAAAAATCAATAAAGAATTCAATAATTTTCATTCTTTAGTGACATTTTAATCCTCTTTTATATAAAATGATCAATCCAAAAAGTGAATATATTCGTTTTTTATCTTGGTTGATTTAAATAAAACGGTAAGAATAAACTCATTATAGATATCCGAAATTTAAATCAACTTAAAAATTCTCAAAACGAAATTTATATTGCGAGATCAAGAATTATCTGGGTCTGAAACAGTTTCAGAAAAAATTAAAAGAAAAACACCATGGATTTTTGGAAATAAATTAAGGAAACCGAAAATACTTTTTCCCAAAATCAAATTTCGAAGGTTATCTATTCCGATGCCATTTCGGGCATTAAGCATTATTGCTTTATACATAATTCTATTTATTCTTCAAACAGGGATAGTATATTTGATTGTTAGAAAACCCCCCGCGTTTGGTGTAGATGGTGAAAATAAACCAATATTCATAATTCCTGAAAATATTCATGATGCTTTTATTATTGAAAGCATTGTAGCTTCAATTTTGTTGCTCTTAAGTTCTTTTGGGTTTATAATTCTTTACTACGCATCAAAATACGTCTATAATAAAAAATTTGCAGACTGGATTTTAGTAGTAGGAATTTTAATTATAATTATTACATTCTTTTTACTCCAATTTATACTGGATATAAAAACACCTAAGCAGATTGAGTAACGTATCTTATTTGGAGAGCTTCAATTTCTCAATATAATAATTGATTAAATACTTTATTCTGGATATTCAATTATATCTGATTGTATACACTAATGTATATATAGAATTTTTACTTTTAGTTTTAAAAGTAATTCAATTCGAAAACTAGGGATGGAATTATAAATAGCAGAAGGAAGTATTTTATTTCTCGCATTATTATCATAGTAATAGTTTCGGAAGTAGTAACCGGTTTTATTCTTATGCCTTTTTCTATAATGTATTCATGCATTGTTGCTCCTCCAATTGATTGGGTAAAGACTTGGGGTGGAAGTAATCAAGAAATAATGTCTGATATGACTATAGATTCTTCGGGCGATTTTTTTATCGCGGGTGAAATATGGAGTTATAGTGAAACTTTTAATGATATATTTATAGTTAAGATAAATGAAACTTTTAGCTATAACGCTACGTGGGGAGATGTAATGCAGCAAGAATTTGGTGGAATGGTTTTAGATTCAGATGAAAACATATTCATCACGGGTTCTAGCACGGGTCATTTACCAGGGGTAAAAGACGTGTTTTTGTTAAAATATAAAAATAATCTTACATTAGAATGGTCTACTATATGGAGCGGGAATGGATTGGTTTCTAGCAGTGGAATAACCGTTGATTCCCTAGATAATATATACATTTCTGGAATGACGAATTATCCTAATTGTGACGTTTTTCTTGTAAAATACAATAACTCTGGATCTTTACAATGGAACCGTACTTGGAGTACTGAATCTAACAAAACATCTGAAGAAGTTTTATCATTAGTAATTGATTCTATGGATCAGATTTTTCTTGGTATAAATACAAATATCACTGGATCAGAGTGGTTTTTATTGAAATATAATTCTTCGGGTAATTTGTTATTAAATACCTCATATAGTAAGTATGTACCAATAGAGCAATTAGTTTTAGATTCTTCTGATAATTTGTATGCTCTTGGATCCTACAATGACACTTATCTTACAAAATTTGATAATGGTGGCAATCTAGAATGGAATCTAACATGTATACAAAATGTTTTAAGAGGTACTGAAATTTTAGCTGTAGATCCTTCTGATAAAGTTTTTGTTATAGGGAATGAACTTATTAATACATCAGCAATTATTTATGGGTATAATATGACTGATTACGATACTTATTTGATGAATTTCAACAACACTGGGAATTTAAACTGGAATCGTACAATATCAATGACGAATAATTTATATCCTAAAATATTGGCATTTGATCCCTTAGGAAATATCTATTTTGGAGGATCACTTGAGATGATCGCACCTGGAAGTCTGACTTATTCTATAAAAGTCTTTGATCATTTAGGTAACCATATAAGGAGTGAAGGTGGTGGTTGTACAAAAGGGGATAGTTTTTGTAAAGGAATATATGCAGAATCACCAATTAATTTTGTTGCTACCATAAATTCACCTTGTAACGGAGAAGGAGATTATGATATACATGTAGTCAATTATACTGAATCAGATTTTAGTCATTGTCCCCCCATTCCTGATCCCTGGTTTCTTTTTAGTCTTCAAATAGGAATAAGTACAATTTTCATAATTACAGGAATTGGTTATTTAGTGATAAAAGAGAAAAGAAAAAAGGTTCAATGACTAATATTTTCAACTCTATATAAATAGAATCTAATAATTTAATCCTTTTAACAGT
>JAHQWL010000024.1 GCA_029856155.1 Promethearchaeia archaeon | reverse complement strand
CACAAATTGGGAGAATTTCACTAATTTTAATAAAAAGGATTGAAGTTAAAAAAAAAAGGAATAGAACAATTGAAAGTAAAAATTAAAAAAAATCAAATTAGAATTACTTTGAAAAATTTTTGATCCTATTATTGATTTTACGCATCAAACTCAATTAAAGCACATATAGTTTAATTCTTTTCCTAATTAATATTATTGATACTAATGCTATTGTACTTAATATAATCCATATATAATATCCTAAGATTGCATTATTTCCACTATCGTCATCACTCTCAACAACAACCTTAAAATTATTACTGCAATATCGACCGTATGCATCATAAGCCCGTACTTCTAACCAATAAACACCCAAAGACAAAGAAACACGATTAGTTATCAACCCATTACTATCAATCATAAAATTAATGGTATCATTAATCCACCAATCAGAGATGCCAGAAATGTCATATGCGTTTAAATCATAGTTAAAATCATTACCATAGTCAATTGTTTGGTCAGTTGGTTCTTCAACCCAAATGGGTGTATCCTGTAGAGTTGTAAATGACCATGTTGTTGATTGAGTAGAATCTTGACCATCATCAGCAATCGCATACCATTGATAAGAAAAACCTTCAGATAGCCCAACCCAGTTAATAGATGCGGTTCCTCCGCTTGAGATCCCTGTGTCGGTTCCGATCAAAGAATCATCAGAGGCATCATAAAAC
Source organism: Promethearchaeia archaeon (assembly GCA_029856155.1). Taxonomy (GTDB): domain Archaea; phylum Asgardarchaeota; class Lokiarchaeia; order Sigyniarchaeales; family SOKP01; genus Loki-b32. The sequence goes on along the minus strand of JAHQWL010000024.1, from coordinate 54,506 downwards.
GACACATTCATTATATCTCCATCGGGATCGGATACATTCACACTTAAAATAGGATTAATAGACACATCAATGGTGCCATTAATGGGAACGGGATCAGTCGGAGTATCGGGAGCAGTGTTAACTGTAGTAAATGACCATGTTGCAGATAGAGTAGAATATATGCCATCATCGGCACTCGCATACCACTCATAATATGTCTTTCCAGAAAGCCAAAACCATTGAATTGAGGCATTTCCTCCACTTAAAACATTAAGATCGGTTCCGATCAACGAATCGTCGGAAGCATCATAAAACGACACATTCATTATATCTCCATCGGGATCGGATACATTCACACTTAAAATAGGATTAATAGACACATCAATGGTGCCATTAGATGGGGAGGGATTAGTCGGAGCATCAGGAGCTGAATTAAATCCGCTTAGCGATAGTTGACAAGTTCCATATCCTTCTGCAGCTCTAATTGACCAATAATAAGTACCAGAATCAGAGGGACTAAATATCAAAGATTCATCAACTCCTAAACCACTGTTTATACTTGATGTAAAAACAACAGGTCTACCTGTAAGTGAATCATAATCATCATCATAAATTATAAGATCAAAATCTCCAGTAGAGGGAACTTCAAGAGAAAAATTAAAAATTTCTCCTACTGTTGCACTCAGCGAAAAAAGGAAGACTTTTGAATCGTTTGCAAACATACCGGATCCACGGTTAAGATAAAATGGTTCATTTATCATATTACCAGTCGTTGGGTGAGTAATAGCTTGAATTACTGCATCCGCTCTTACCATCCCATAACCCTCTACATTATCTCTTCCTATTCGATTTAAAGAAGGGTTTTGCGGATTTCCATCTCCATCTCCATCGTATGTTTCACCGGCATTAACTTCCCATGTCCCCATACATATTAATTGTTTTACTTTTAATGCATTGGTTTGCGACCAAGTCCAACTTCCCTCAGTTTGAATTATTGCATCAATTACCAACTGTGCAAGTCCAGCAACATGTGGACAGGACATTGAAGTTCCTTGCATACCTCTATAATCGTTAATTACTTGATCTGACATAGAATTTCCATCCTCTCCATAGTTTGAATCAGCTGCTACTATTAAATTTCCAATTGAACCAGTACCAGAATATGCTACAGTACCACCAGGTGCGATAACATCAGGTTTATAATACGTGTTATCTCCATTTGAACTATAATATACTACTTCAAAAGCATCATTAACAGCCCCAACTGTTATACATTTTTGTGCTATCCCAGGACTACCAATTGGAATGTCAGTTCCATCATTACCAGCTGATGTGACACAAATAAATCCTTCATCAACAAGGTTATTAATTGCAGTGTCTATCGTTGGAACAATAAAACCACCAAAACCTAAAGACATTGAAACGGTTGTAATGTTATAAGCAGGATTTTTACCGTTATTTGAAATCCAAGTGAAAGCATTTAGTAACATTTGATCAGTCCCACTTCCAGTATCATCTAATACTTTTAAGCTAACAATCTTGCTTTGTGGAGCTACACCAGTAAATAGAGGTGTACCACCATATTCTCCACCTAATGTATAAGCATATTCATGTTCGATTGAACAAGTATAATTTCTATTGTAAGTTCCTGTTTCTACTGGTGCTATATAAACTAAATAAGCATCAGGAGAAAGATTTCCTAGGTTATGTTCAATTGGAGTAGTTGAATAAGGACCATAAGAGGTAATCCAATCTAAAGTTGAATTCATAACTCCAAAATATGCCTGTCCACCACTATTATCCCAATCTAATCTTACGATAGTATCTGGAGTATTAGTGTTATCTTTAATCTCGAACCAGTTTAAGTAAGTAGACCAGATTGATGATGGAAATTGATTAGAAACTGTCTGTTCAACAATTTCAGGATCCGTGTCAGCCATTCCCGTGCCAGCTGCTATAGAAGCACAATGAGTACCGTGATGACCATAATCATATCCTGTGCTGCCACTTGGATAACCTCCTCCTGAAAAATCACGAAAATACAGAAAATTGGCCATATCCGGATGCGTAGAATCGACACCTGTATCTAAAATGGCAACCGCATAGTGATGATTTCCTTTAATTGCAGGAATTGCGTTCCATACATACGAAGATCCTCTTACACCCATATTTATTGTACTTGTATCCAAATGAGCAGTACTATAGTATTCTTTCTGAATATAGGTAACTTCGTTATCCGCTGCGACAATATCAATCATACTAACAGGCAAAATTGCATATATAGCATAAATTAATTCATCATAAACAGTTTCAATTTCTGCACCGTATCCTATTAATCTCTCAATTAAAGCATCGTTAGGTTTTTTATTAACACAAACACAAACCTTAACTTTTTGACCATTTTCACGTAAAGCATTTGGTGATTCCAGTTCTAGTTCGGTTATTCCATTAATTAATGCCGACAACTTATCATCTATCTTATCATTATCAGCATCCACAAGAGAATTTGGATGAACCACTTTTGGATCTGATAAAGATTCGATCTCTTTAATAGAAGCTCTCGCATCAGTAGAATTAAGTAAGTTATAAGGACTATAGCTAAAAAACATAGAAGTTGTTATACTAGTCAGCATTGCTACTAATATTATAACAGAAATTTGTCTTGATTTAATTATTTTTAACATATTTCTTTCATCATTTTACTTTTTTGAATTTTTATTTACCTTATTTAAGAAGTAAAAAATTAGAAATCTCCTTAGATATTGATACCTAATATCACTAGATTTTTAAATTTTTATCAAAATAAATCTAAATCATCGATCTTAAGGTATAAAATAATTCAGAATTACGTTTTACAGAGTAAAGTATTAAAAAGTTAAATATAGAAATGCTGTAAAGCGTATAGGAATTAAAATGATTTTTGAAAGTGAAGAAAATTTACTGAACTATTTTTCTCCAACAAATTTTTTTATTAATGAATATTAAGTTCCTATTGCTTTCCTTTTCTATTTATTATGAAGATATCATCAATCTATCTATTTTAGAATTTTATAGAGGATGCTAAAATTTCTTTAATTCCACGATTATGAAAGCTAGTAAGCTGCGGTAACATTGATAATATTGCCATTGGGAGGGGAATTGGTAGTGGAATTTTGAAAAAACTTTTTTTCCAATCAATTATCATTAATCCAAATATATTCCCTAATTGCATTGCAATATCTTTTACAATCTGAAATGAATATCCTTTAGTATGTTCTGATGGAAGGAAATTTTCGATATTTTCAACTAAAGTCTTTATTATATCAAAAGTGGGTGCATTAAGAAAATATTTATCAATTCCTGAAAGCTGGTTTTCTAAATCTCCTATATTCCTATCATGAAAGATTAATTTAATGTCAATCTCATTTTTACGTTTAGCTAAGATTGAAATTATCTTTTCATCATAATGATTGAGAGGAAGAAATGAAATAACCGTTTCTTTAGCTGTGTCTATCAACATATGGAGATATTCTTGAAGCATGGATTCTCCCGCGATGCCGATAAAAGGAATCTCTTCAGCTTCTTCTGTATCATAAATATTATCTATTATTTCGATACTCCTTTGTCCTAAATCTTGAATTTTACGAGAATATTTTAATAAATATTCTTGAATAACTTCCTTTGGTTTGACTAAATACACTTTCTTTTTTTTTCTTGGATAAATATCAATAAACCCTTTTTGTTGAAGTTTAATCATTGTCTCATAAATTTTAGGTTGAGGAACGCCACTATATTTATGAATTTCCCGAGCACTTAACATTTTATAACGTATTAGTGTAGCAAGTGTTTGGGCTTCATATTGAGTAAAACCTAATTCTTGAAGTAATTTTTCTAAATGATTCATATTCTTAGATAGGATTAAAAAATAGATTTTTCAATTTCAAAATATTTAAATATATTTTGTTATGTTACTACTAGAGTAGTAATATATTTAAGGTTTTATATTTTAAATAGTTATAAAAACCATGAAAATTAGCTAGGGTAAGTAATGTGTTAGAAAATGAAAAAGCAAATCGGGTTGATAATTATAGCCAAAAATCTGATAAAGTTCTTATAGAATTAAATCAAATTAGTAAACATTACCCAAATACCATTGCATTAGACAATATTTCATTTCAGATTCATAAAGGAGAAATTTTCTGTCTAATTGGACCAAATGGAGCAGGAAAATCAACACTGGTAAAATTGATAACAGGACAATTTAAGCAAACAAATGGAAAAATTAGAGTTAAAGGAAAAGATCCTTATAGTGAACGAAAGTCATTATTCGGCGTTTTTGGTCTGGTTCCACAAGAAATAGCTTTGTATAATGAACTTACTGGGTATGAAAATTTAGGTTTTCATGCACGATTATATAATATGCCAAAATCCGAAATAATTAGTAAGATTGAGAAGCTTTTAAAGATTGCTGGTCTTTTTGAACGGAGGAATGATCGAGTTGGAACTTACTCAGGCGGAATGAAAAGACGGCTCCAACTAATCCGAGCGTTACTCCATGAGCCAGAACTTCTTATTTTAGATGAACCAACGTTAGGAGTAGATGTTCAGACTCGTAGTGCTATTCATGAATATATTCTTGAATTAGCTAAGCAAGGAATGACAATATTAGTAACTACCAATTACATGGAAGAAGCTGAAAGGTTAGCTGAAAAAATTGTCATTTTAGATACAAAGATTATTGAAGGACCTGGACGTTTACGTGAGATTCAAGAACGTGTATTTCCAAATACCATTTTTGAATTTAAATCATCACATAAGAATCTAACACCTGAGTTTTATGATCGACTTCTTAAAGAAAAATTACATGGTAAAATTTTAATGGAAAAAAGTCTAAGCGAAACTCATTCATTTTTCCAAATCATGTTTGAATCAAACAATATTGAAGAAATTATTGAACAATTTCTGGGATATACTAAATCTCATAATATCCATATTGAGGAATTCGTATTTAAAAAACCAACCTTAGAAGATATTTTTCTAAAACTTACAGGTAAGGAGTTTAGAGAGTAATGGAAGAGAAAAATAAGTTTAAGAAGAAAAAGGGGTTTGGGGTAAAACTATGGTTTCATGATCTAAAAACAATATTACGTAAAGATTTAATCTCCACTAAAAGAGTTAAAAAATATTTTCTAGCAGGTATTATCCCTCCATTAGTTATTTTGATCGTTTTTACATCATTTACACTCATTAATAATCCTGAAACCTACAAAGTTATGGTAGTCGATGATGATAATACTGAATATTCTAACATTATGGTTAATTACATAAACAATATCACCAGTGAATTTGCCCCGTGGTTTGATGTAATACAAATCGATTCTTATCAAGAAGCTAAAATGAAATTAGAAAATTATGAAGTTTTGGGGCTTATTTACATTCCTGTTGGATTCCAAGCAAACATCACTGCTAATAGTACTTATATTAAAGGAACGCTAACTTTAGAAGTCCAAAATATAAACGATGATTATGTAAAAAATTATATTCAAAGATTAGATGAAGCTGTCCTCACTTTCAATCAATATATACATTTATCTACCGGTCATATTGATGATTTCGCGCTTATCGCAAAAAAGACTTATGTTATTGATCAAGAGGTAAGTGAAAACAAAGGCACAGTTATAGGAGTTATTGGGGTATATGGGATTATCTGTGGTCTTTTATATGGAGGATTAAATGTTGCAAAAGAATATAATGATAATACTATGATTGAAATTACAATTAGTCCAATTAAGCGTAGTGCCTATATTGCATCAAAACAATTAATAGCTGTTATTTTAGGGTCTATTGTAGTGACAATTTTTTCTCTTATTTTATTTTTGATATTTCATATAGAATTTCGTGGCAATTTAGGAGTCGTTATTTTAGCATTCCTCCTTTCAACATGGTTTCATACATGTCTTGGTGGTATAATTGGATTAAAATCAAAACAAACTATGAATGTAATGTTACTAACAATAATTGTTGCAATTCTTTTTTGGTTTTTTTCAGGAGGATTTGCACCCACAAGAATGTTAGGAGATACAGTTTATTCAGTTTCAAGATTCATTCCATCAACTTATTGGATGGAAATTTTATTTTCAGAAACCTTTTTACCAAACCCATTTTATGTTTTACCTAGATTAGGGATTCTAGCAATATCATGTATTTGTCTTACCATTATTTTTTGGATTTTGATTTCGAGGGAGGGATTTAAGTTATGACTAATAAATCTAATAAAAAAAAGAATTCATCAATCGGGGTTCTTAAATATGAGATCTTGAAGAATATTAGAATAATTTTTCATGGACCCTCTCGTACTTTATTGCTCCTATCTTTAATTTTTCCTATAACCTATTTATTTTTTATGAATATGATTTTTGGGGCTGTGAATTTTAATTATCCAATTGCTCTTGTAGTTCCTGATTATAATTCTGATAATGAGTTAAATACTGCCATTGAAAACAATGAATTACCCAATACTGAGGAATTCATGGATTATTTAAACAACAACGAATTAGTTGGAAAAACAATTGTTAAAAGCCACATAAAAGTGATTGGAATTTCAGCCCAACAATTTGAAAATGCTATACAACTCGAGGAGATTGTTATGATTGTCATTCTTCCAGAAAATTTTGAAAATATAATCCAATCTGTGAAAAATGGTAATTGGACGGGAGGTAGGGTTACAATTGAATTAAGATGCTTAAATATTAACGAAGATTACCTCAAGAATCTATACTTTGGATTTCAGCGCAAACTTAAAGCATATTATGATAATATATTGTTTAATGAGACTGAAGTTATTTATATTTATAAGGATGCAAATCCTGAAAGAAAAACGTTTCCACGAATGTGGACGATTGGTACAGGCGCTTTAGTTTTTGTATGTTTAGTCTCCTCCATGATAATCGGTTCAGTTTTTATTTTTATTGAGAAAGATAATAAAATGACTCCAGAGCTTGCGCTTGCTCCTGCTTCTAATCAAAATTACACTTTCTTAGGAAAAGTTCTTTCAGCTAGTATCCTAAGTTTTATTATTCATTTTGCATTAGGTGCAACTATCATTTTTCTTTGGATTGGCATCCCTTTCCCAATAAATTTTTTGGGTTTTTTATTAATTTCTTTAACCACTACTGTTTTAGGAGCTATTATAGGCACTTTACTTGGATCTTTAATCCCAGAACAAGTATTTACTTTCCCAGTGTCCTTGTTTACAGTACTTGCTACCCTCTTTTTATGCGGAGGATTTATAGATATTGAAATGTTCGGTCAACCCCTTCGTACGATTGTAGATTGGATTCCTTTTACATATGCTTATACCATTCTGGGTAATAGTGTGTTAACCGGGGATGCCCCCAGTTTAATTCATATTTTTGGTTTATTTACGTATATTATTTTATTTTTTGGTTTAGGTTTATTTATATATCGAAAATTTGTAATAAAACCTAATTAATTTGCTGGAAAAATAGTATATCCCCATAAATTGAGTATAAGATCTAATATAATAATCAGAATATATTTTTGTTTTATATAATTTTAAAAATAAATTAGCTCACAAAAGCATTGCTCTAAAAAATTTTGGACTTAATGTTATTTTTGAAAGAGCAGGAAGTTTGCCAAACCATTTTTCTCCGACATATCTATCATTACTTGTATTATGAGTAGAAAGGTCTTGGTTTATATATGCTTCATAAATATATTTTCTAGCCAATTTATTTTCGTTAAGTAGTTCTGTGTATAGACGCCATAACGATTTTACATGTGAACCCTCATTATATATAAGATACTCAAGGGCATTACCATTTTTGAAGTACGGAAAAAGTATACGTTTGATTTCTTGATCATATTTGCTTAATTCTGCATGGCTATAATTACTGTCTTTTTCCAATAAGGGTTTTAAAGTTTTGGTTGCAATATCAGCACACGCAACTCCAGGCAACAAACCTTCATAAAAAAAAGAAGTCACGATTCCCGCAGCTTCTCCTAGAACAAGAACTCGATCTTTCGAGAAAGTATTAATTGGATGTTTGGATATTTCCCCAACAACAGTAGTTGATAAGTCATATTTCAATCCATCTACAAAAGGTTGAATATGTTTATAATTTTTTAGAATTCTATCAAGTTTATCTAAAATTGTTTCCTTCGGATCATTTTTTCCCCCTAAAAAACCAGTTAAAATTCTTTCTTTTCCCTTATTAAAGAAAAAAGGACCGTTAGTTGAGATCTTGGGATTTATGTGGAATACATAATTATATTCTAAATTTTCATTTATTTTATCTTCACTTCCAAATAAATGGATTAATGCTCCTGTGTAATGATCAGGTATATCAAATCCTAAAGATCGTTGTAGGTCAAACCCTCGTGAACCAGTTGCGAGAACCAATAGTTTTGTATTATAAGTTTCTCCTATACTATTGTTTAATTCCAAATAATCATTATATCTATTAATTCTCGAAATTCTTTCATTAGAATTGAATGTACCTCCTTGTTCTTCAAACTGATTAATTAGCTTATCCAGTAAATTCTCGGTATAACAAATATTTCCTAAAGGAATTCCAAATTCAGTGGAATCAATAACACCATTAAACTCATCGCTCATATAATTAGTCTTAGTATGAAAGCAAGGAAAGATATTTTTGTCATCCCAGTCGATTTCTTCCTTGATAAAAGGGCGATTATGTTCGGGAAATACATTTGTTCTTATAGGGATTTCTTTTTTATAATCTTGGGCTTCAATTAGAAGTGTTTTAGCATATTTCGAAATTTTGGAAGCAAATGTTGAGCCAGCAATTCCCGCGCCAATGATTACAATATCATACATAAATAGACAAAACTCTTGAATTGTTCTAAATTACTTGTTATAATCTTCCTATTATTTTTAATTTTTAGTTGGAAAGTTTTTATAGGTGTAAATTCGTACAATATCATGAATAAAAATTATTTATAAATTTAAATAAAAACAAATAAATTAATTTAAAGGTGGTAAATTATAGGATTAAGATTGGCTTCGGGGCTTGCTGTAACTTCCCTATTTGCATTAATGTATGCTGTTGTTTTTGTGATAGGTGTTTGGTTTTTACCTTCATCAATATGGGGCTTAATTATCATGATTGCGATAACGGTGGGTATGGTCCTTCTTCAATATGGCATATCTCCGTTGATTGTGGGCTGGCTTTATAAAATAGATTGGATACCTTATGAAGAATTTGCTGCTCAATTCCCCCATCTAGCAGAATCTCTTGATAAAGTAGTTTCATTTCGTAGTATAAAGATGCCACGACTCGGTATAATTCATGATCTTAACCCAAATGCTTTTACCTTCGGATGGACTAAAAATTCCGCAAGAGTTGTACTTACAGATGGAATATTAAAATACTTAAATAAGAAAGAACAAAATGCTGTGTTTTCCCACGAGTTAGGGCATGTTGTTCACTCGGATTTCATATTGATGACAGTAGTTTTTGCAATTCCATTACTTTTATTAACAGTTGCTCGATGGGCATATTATGCTAGTTATTTTTCGAGAAGAGGTGATAGTGACGAGGCTTCTTATCTTCGACTTGCATTAATTGCCATTGCTGTATTATCCTTTGTAAGTTATTATTTGAGTTATTTAATTTCCCTTATCGTCAGCAGAATCCGTGAGTATTATGCTGATGAACATAGTGCAGAAGTCTTGGAAGATCCAAACCCACTTGCAACTGGACTTGTAAAAATAGCGTATGGTTTATTAGTAGATGGTCATATCGAAGAAAGGAAGAAATCACGAGTTCGAGCACTTAGAGGATTAGGTATTTTTGATCCAAGTGCTGCAAAAGGATTAGGTATCATCAGCGTTGGAACAACACAAACTTTATCGATGGAAGCAATTCAAAAAGCTGCAGCATGGGATTTATATAATCCATGGGCTAAATATTACCAAGCTTTTTCAACACACCCATTACCAGCAAAGAGAATTATGCGCTTGAATATGTTGTGTGATATCTATGGGGTTCAGCCTGAGATAGATTTCTCTGATGCAAAAAGATTAAAAGAAGAACAAGCGGGAAAATCAATGTGGGATGAATTTTTAGCGGATATTTTTATGAAAACACTTCCTACACTTGTTTTCATCGCCCTGCTAGGAATAACTATTGTATGGATATTCGATCTTGCTGGATTTTATAATATTGCTTTTCTAGCGCCTGTTTATGGTAATATGTGGTTTATATGGGCTATTGGGTTTTACATTATAGGATTTATGTCTATAATAAAAACGAGATATATGTATAAGGGTGGTTATGAAGATAAAAAAGTGTTAGATCTCGTTACAAACGTAAAAGTCAGCCCAATACGTTGTATCCCAGCCTATATAGAGGGGAAAATTGTAGGGAAAGGTATTCCAGGATATTATTTCAGCGAAGATATGTACTTTCAGGACGACACAGGTTTAATGTATGTGGATTATAGATTTGGAATTGGTATTGTAGACTTGATATTCTCCCTTAGATCTGTTAATCGTTTAATAGGGCAAAGGGTTAGAATTAAGGGGTGGTATCGTAGAGGCCCAAGTCCATACATTCAAGTAGATACTATATGGTCTGAATCAGGAAAGAGACACAGAAATTATTCAAAAGCATTTAGGTACGTTTGGGCAGTTTTGGCTTTTATCCTTGGCATAGTCTGTATATATTTCTATTTTCAGGGTTAAAATTTTTTTTTTTTTGTCTTTTTTTATTTTCTTTATAGATTATGTTAAATAATGTTTTTAATTCTATTTGCTAATTTAGTTAGGTTTAGTTCTGCCATTCCTAAGGGCACCGTTTTATCATAAAGAACCACAACTAAAAGGGGATCCAATTTCCAGGGAATATCAACCATTCTAGAAAACACCTTTTGTCCATTATTTAAACTATAATACATTTCAGGAAGAGAAATTGCACCAACCATATATCTAATCTCTAATTCTTTCAATGAATTAACTAATATCTCATTTGGAAGAGAAGTATAAATTGTATTACCCTTAGTAGTTAGAAGCGCAGCTCCAATAATTTCGTTCTCAAGCATTAAGCCTTCAAATACATCAATTACTTTTTCATAAAATGTTTTACTCATATATATTTCATCTTCTCCTGCGACTATAGAATCAACTATTTTTGCGAATTTGGGGTTTTCAATTTGTTGGTAATCTTTTATTTTAGTAGTATCTGGATACTCCTCTAAAAATACGTCAGCTATTCTTTCTAAACGACTAGTCACAAATAAAAGACTCGCAGTTGAATCTGATAAAATTGAAAAAATTAAATCTTGATGAACTTTAAAAACAAATCTGAATTCACTCATTTCAAGAATTTCTGGAGTTTTTCTTGAAATAACATTCTCAGAAAATGAAAATATTGCTGAAAAGAAAGGAGTTATCAAATTAACCTCAATATTATCAAAGTCTTTTGTAAAATTTTTATGAAAAATGCAGACACCTGTCCTTTTTAAAATGAAGAGCGAATGAATATTCATTGAAATTGATACCTTCCATATCCTATAAGTAAAATTATATAAATACAGTCTTTTAAGTATTTTTAATAAAAACTATCTTAACAGAACCCTCTAAAGATTGAGAACTAAGCCTTAAAGATCATGCTTATTTTATCCAGTCTCTAAGCATAACTTTGACTGAACGGCTCATTTCTTGTGAAAAGGCAGATCCCGTTTTCCGTAAATAGTAATCCTGTCCAAGATTCTCTGCATTTTGTAATAGAGTTTCTTTTTCATAATTTTGAAACATTTCAGTAAAGCCCTCCTTATTAAACCTTTTATAAGTGTCAGTAAAATGAATAAATTTCTTCGGAAAGCGTGGGGTAAGTATTCTCTTGGATGGATCTTGTTTAGGATACCCAAAACAAAGCATTGCTATAGGAAACACCCATTTTGGAAGATTGAACATTTCGCGATGAATTTCAATATGTTCTATAATGTCAGCAATATAACAAGAGCCAATCCCCATTGATTCAGCAGTGATTACAGCATTCTGAGCAGCAATTAGAGCATCACAGCAAGCAAGTAAAAGATCAGATTCTTCAGGAGTTCTATAAACAAGATTTTTCTGGGCACACAATTCTGGTACACCTGAAGATCTATAATAATCATACCAACGTTGCATATCCGCCAAAAATATAAGAACTAGTGGAGCTTTTGCGATATGGGGTTGATTATCACAAGTTTTTACTAATTTATCCTTCATTTTTTGATTTTGTACTTCAAGAATCGAATAAAACATCATATTGCCGGCAGTAGGTGCACGCATAGCACCGTGAATAATCATGTCAATTTCTTCTTGAGTCAATGCTTTTGGATCATATGCTCTAACAGTACATCTGTTATTTAACACCTTTATAACTTCATTTATCTTTTCTTTTTCTATCATAATTTCTCACATTTTAATTAATTATGCAAAACTAATATATTATTAATAAGGTTTTAGAGTTTTCATAGAGCAACATATATATAGAATTTAATTCAATTACTATTATGAAAAAGAAACCTCATAGTTCTTCTCTTATATCAATAGTATTATTCATCGTAATTCTTTCCTTAGTGTATTCTATCCAGAATATGATTTCTCCAAATCTGGAGATTATTTCATATTATTTTGGATTTGGTGGAGCAACAGCTCAACTAGGCGTTCTGACATCTACTTTTACAATTCTCTCGGGTATTTCTATTTTAATTTTTGGATATTTAGCTGATAAAATCACGAGGAAATGGATGGTTCTTGGTGGTGCTTTGTTTTATTCAATTTTTTCAGTCTTGATTATTTTTGTTACACCAAACCTAGATGGATATTATTTATTTTTTTTCCTTACTTCATTGAATGGAATCGGATTTGGTGCCATTATTCCAAGTATCTTTTCTTTAATGGGTGATTTAATATCTCAAGATAACAGATCTAAGGGATTCTCATTTTTTTCTATTGCATCTCTTCTAGGAATGGCTTTAGGTTTAATAATAGCTACTATATCGGGGCCAATCGATTGGAGATTATCTTATTTTGTAATTGGGATATTGGGGTTTGTAATTGCATTAATGATTATTTTTTTTCAGGAACCATCCCGCATTGGTAAAGATTACATTTTTTTAAATGAAAAAGATGCTGTAGAGTATACTTATAGGATAAAAAAATCTGATTTAAAAGAGATATTCAAAAAAAAGGCAAATATTTGGTTAGTTATAAATTTTGTTGATACAATACCCACAGGCATTATATTATTTTTGATCTTTTATTATATGAGTGATTATCATAATGTTCCTGAAGATATATCTTTAATATTCTTAGGTACGATACTCATAAGTACTCTTATTGGCACTGTAGTATTTGGAGTTATTGGTGATAAATTATTTAAAAAAGGCAAAAGAAATGCTCGAGTATTACTTGCTCTAGTGGGAAATATAATACCAATACCCTTGATATTTATTGCTTTAATAATTCCATTTAACGCTCCTGATAACGTATCTGTAGGTGAACTTTTCGTAATTCCTGAAGCTTTAATAATGCTGATCTTAATGGTGGTTGGCATGTTTGCTAACGGGGCAGTAAATGGGAGTTGGTATGCAACAGTAGTAGATCTAAACCTTCCAGAACATAGAGGAACTACATTGGCAACAGCTAATTTTTTCGATGTAATTGGCCGGTCCCTTGGTCCTTTGATTGGTTCATTTGTAAGAGATGCATTTGGTTCTGTGTACGGTATGATGATGTCAATTATTTTTTGGTTAGCAATTCCATTTTTTTGGGTACCAGTTCTTAAAAACGCGATATCAGAAATGGATGCTACAGAAAAAATATTCTCAGAAAGATTAAAAGAATTAGAGAAAATCTAAATTTAATGCTTCTTATTTCCAAGCTGCGTGTTTTATTAGTGCTTTAAATGGACATCTATATTGGCATGTACCACACTCAATGCATTCACCAATATTTTCGGCATTAACTTTCCCATTTATAACTTTATATACCTCAGCGGGACACCCATTTACACAATCTCCTGATCCCATACAACGATCAAGATCTATTTCTACCCAATGATTATCTTCTTCCCATCTTTTTATATTTGTCATTATTCATTCATCTTTAAAATGTCAAATGTTAATAGAGATATTATTATTTAAATTATAATCAAAAAAATAAATAGCTTCAGATTATAATTCTAAATTGTGATTAAATTGGAACTTAAAACTCTTTTTAGTGCAGAAAAAATTGGTAACGTTCAAATTAAAAACAGAATAGTGCGTTCAGCAACTCATATGCGAAGTTCAGAAAAGTATGGCTATATAGGTGATAAACTTATTGATATATACAGAGACTTAGCCCGTGGAGGTACTGGATTAATAATATCAGGTTTCACAGCAGTAGATCCTGGAGGTACTGCTAATCCATATCAAGCATGTTTATATAATGACTCATTTATACCAGGTCAAAATAAATTAGTAGAAGCAGTTCATGAATATGCGGATGTTAAAATTGCTATTCAAATAGCTCATACTGGCCGTCAAGGTTACCATCCTAAATATCATCCAGTAGCACCATCCCCAGTTCTTTTTAAAACCACTGGATTAACACCGCGAGAATTAACAGTTAATGAAATAGAAACGTTAATACAAAAGTTTGTAGATGCTGGAAAAAGAAGTTATGAGTGTGGTTATGATATGGTGCAACTCCATGCTGCTCACGGTTATTTTTTAAGTAATTTCATTTCTCCATATACTAATAAAAGAACCGACGAATACGGTGGAGATACTCAAAAAAGAGCAAAGATTTTAATTGATATCTATAATGGTTTACGAGATGAATTAGGAAGTAATTTTCCCATAACCATTAAACTACAAACAGAAGATTTCATCCCCAATGGTCTAAAGTTAGAAGAGGGTGTTGAATATGCTAAAATTCTTTCAGAAATTGGATTTGATGCCATCGAGCCTAGTGGAGGGGGGGGAGATGCTCAAATTTTGAGTAAAAAGCCATATCCAAGTCTGAACATTAAATCAGAAGAAGAAGAAAATTATTTCTTAGAACATAATAAAAGGATTAAACCATTTCTCAATAAATGCAAATTAATTGCGATGGGGGGAATTAAAAATCCTATTTCTGCTGAAAGAATTCTTAAAGAAGATATTGCGGATTTTATTTCACTATGTAGACCACTGATTTATGAACCAGATCTTCCAAATCGTTGGCGAAATGGTGATATTTCACCAGCAAAATGCATTAGTTGTAATGGTTGTTATATGACTATGATGCAAGGCCCCGTCTATTGTGTCACTAAGAAAAAAAGAGAAAAACAAATGATAAAATGACTTTTATAAATATAAAATAAACATTTAAATAATTCTACCTCTCAAGATCATTATTATAAAATAAATTTACTAATAACCTAAGAGGAATTTAAAATGTCATCTGAGAGGAACGTTGATGTATTTGCTGCATTGATATTGGTACTTAGTATTATAGGGATAATTTTAATGGCAACTCAATATTTTGCGAGTCTTTATACTGGTAGTTATTATTATCATTCTTGTTTGGATTGTACTTATGCTACTGGTGGTGATTTAGCGGCACAAATTATCATGTTAATTTTCTTAGTAGTACAAATAGTAATAGTCATAAACGACTTGCTTCCAAATAAATTTATTCAAAAAGATCTAGATAAATTTGGTTTACTCTTAGCAGGTTGCACAGTTCTTTTAGCAATTATAGGTTTGGCTACATTTGGTATAGCTTATGAAGCATATGAATGGTGGCCCGATACGGGTTTTTACGGCGGTATTATTGCGGGAATACTCAATACTATCTTATTTTTCTTAAAATCCAAAAATAAGTAAGTACTATTATTCTATCCTTTTCTTTTCTTTTTTGAATATTCTGATTATCTGCATAAATTATAATTGACTTTTTAAAATTCGCTACTTTCAGATATTTCAAAGCAGAATTAAAAGGAAATTATGGAAAGAAATTATAAATCGAATATATTCAAAATTTATATTTTTTCATTTATCCTTGGGATTCACACGGTTAGAGGTGTGTATATACCATTCATGATGATCTGGGGCGGTCTTTCTTTTTTTCAGATAATGCTTTTACAGAGTTATTTCACTGCAATGATTGTACTTCTTGAAATTCCTTCTGGAGCAATAGCTGACTTTTTAGGGCGTAAAACAGCATTATTACTATCTGCATTATCCGTTGCTTGTGCAGCACTGGCTTATAGTATTATTCCAAACTTTTTCTTATTCATGTTAGCAGAAACTTTATGGGCTTTTGGTTCAGCTCTAATGTCTGGAACGAGTGATGCTTTTGTTTATTTCTCTTTGAAATCTTTTGGGAATGAAAAGAACCTCTCAAAAACTCTAGGAAGATCTCGAACCATGAATTTAATTGCATTAACAATATCAGCACCAATAGGATCAATTATCGCTTATTTTATCTCTTTACAATTTGCAATGACTTCTCTGGCTTTAATCTATATATGTGCTTTTTTTGTTGCATTAACTTTTAAAGAACCAAAAATAACAACTGACAATTATAAGCAAGAAAGTTATTCGAGGATAATAATATCTGGTTTTAAGGAATTACGAAAAAATAAAATATTAAGAATTCTAGCTCTTGATTGGATCCCAATTAATGTATTGATATTTTTTCTATTTTGGACGTATCAAGTCTATTTGGATGCGATTAACATTCCTCAATTGTGGTTTGGATTTATTTTAGCGGGTATGAATATAGTTAATGCTATTTTTTCAAGTACAATACCTCTATTATTAAAATCATCTAAAAATAAAAAAAGATTTTTAATCTCAATTAATTTGATAAATGGAATCACATTTCTGTTTTTAGGAGTAACTACAATAATTCCATTGGGTATTGCTATTATTTTAACAATAGTGGCATTTGGGTATACAAGGTATCTTATTTTTGTAGATGGAATTAACATACAAATTGAATCTGAAAATAGAGCTACTGTCCTTAGTACAATAAATATGTTTGGAAGTTTATTAAGAGCTATCATTTACCCAATTGTAGGGCTTCTAGTAGAATGGAGCGTTTTTAGTGTTTTTATTATAACGGGGGTTTTAATTCTATTCTTTACAATATTTACCCGATCTAAAAGTGAATATCTATAGAAAAAAATTAGAATAAATTAAAAAATAGAGTAATAGATGTATATTTAACTTTCTTTTTCGGCTCTTTCCCTTAACTTTCTGCGAAAAATTTTACCAACCGTAGTTCTTGGTAATACAGTTACGAATTCTACTAGACGTGGGTATTTATACGCTGCCATTTTTTCTTTTGACCATTCGATAATATCTCGTTCTGTGACTTTCCCTTGATATTCTGGTTTAAGAGCTACATAGGCTTTAATTGTTTCCCCAATATTTGGATCGGGAGCAGAAACTACGCCTACTTCTAAAATTGCAGGATGTTCATGTAGTTTTTCCTCAATTTCTTTCGGCATCACTTTATATCCTTTGTATTTTATAATATCTTTGGTCCGCCCTTCAATATAGAAGTAA
Organism: Promethearchaeia archaeon; assembly: GCA_029856155.1. Lineage (GTDB taxonomy): Archaea > Asgardarchaeota > Lokiarchaeia > Sigyniarchaeales > SOKP01 > Loki-b32. The sequence goes on along the minus strand of JAHQWL010000024.1, from coordinate 36,971 downwards.
CCTCGCTCATCGATTCGAGCTAAATCACCTGTTTTAAGCCAATCTCCCGCAAACGTAGCTGCTGTCGCTTTCGGATTTTTCCAATAACCTTTCATAACTTGAGGTCCTTTAATAAATAATTCTCCTACTTCTCCAGGAGGAAGTTCTTCTAATGTATCAGGATTTACTATTTTTGCATCGGTATCGATAATTGGTACACCTATACTTTCTGGTATTACCTCAGGTAACCACTTTGGTTGATGATGTGTAACTGGTGAAGTTTCAGTTAGACCAAATCCTTGACCAACCTTCATTCCAACAACTTCTTCCCATTTTCTATTTAGTTCCGGAGCCAATGCGGCTGAACCAGAAGTTACCGTCTCAAGACTTGAAAGATCTCGCTCTGAAAAATCAGGAGAATTGACTAACATTTGAAACATAACAGGTACACCTGTAAATGTTGTACATTTATAGTATTCAATTGCTTCAAGAACTTCAGATGCATTAAAAGATTGAAAAATGACTAACATTGAAGCAAGTACCGAACTAATAATTAGGATTTGAAAACCAAAGCTATGACAAATAGGGAGAACTGTTAAACTTACGCCTGTACCATAAATACTCGGATCGTCCTCTCTGGATTCCCTCATGTTTTGTAAGGTACAGACGGCATCTGAAACTAAATTGTGGTGTGTTAACATGACTCCTTTAGGTAAACCTGTAGTACCTCCAGTATATAATAGTGCTGCAATATCATTCATTGGATCTATCTCAATATCAGGTTGTTTTGGAGCAATACCGTTAATAAAGTCTTCTAATGCAATAGTATCTGGTTTAGCTGCTTCAGCTTGAAGTAAAATCACATTTTTTATAGCAATTTCATCTCTTACCTTTTTCATTGTTCTGAAGTTGCTTTTATGGACAAATACAGTATTAATATTTCCAGCATCTCTAATAATATGAGCCACATCTGTTTCTTTGAGAAGTGAGTTTATTGGAACAACGGTTGCGCCTGTTTCCATAATCCCTACACAACAGAATAAAAATTCGGGGCAATTAGCTGTCATAATACCAACAGCATCCCCTTTTTTTATGCCATCTTCATATAATGCATTAGCTATTTTATCTGATATATAATTCATTTCACGATATGTATATTTTTTATCTGCAGGTTTATAATAAACACAAACATTATTAGGGTATTCAGAAGCAACCTTTTTAATATATTCATGAACAGGAATGGGCTCAAATTTCACAGTTTTAGGAATATAATCTGGCTTTAGTTTTAACCATGGACGATTTGGATTTTCGATATAAGGAGACTCATTCTCGTAATCTGGAATTGCTTCCCACTCTGAATAATCTTTCATAATTTTTCATCTAATGTTTATAATTAAAATTCATCAATTTTGAATTCAAAAAATACTCTAATTTAAAATTGAACCTAACTATTTAAAAATCTTTAGTTATGAAAGAAATGGAATTTAAGGCAAAATAAATTACATCCATGATACAATTTTTTGCGTAAGCACCAAAATATCCACTAAATCTTCATAATCTATTCCTTTTACTTTATTTATTAGGGCATTAGGATCCATCCCTCTAGCCTTTATATCTGGGATTAAAGCATAAATATTAACAGGCAGATTTATTATCTTTTTTAAGGATTCTGGTATTATTCCTTTTTTTGATGTGCCAATTACGCCATCATGTATCAAAACAAGATTTATTTCAATATTTAATTCTATTTGTTCTTTTAAAATCTCTAATATAGTTTCTAATTTCTCTTTTAAGGTCGGGCTAAAGCCATACAAATAGACTATTGAATTCGTCAATCTCAACTCAACCTCCCTAATTAATATTTGAAACTCATATCAGCTTCAAAAATAAGCTGAGATATTTCTTGAGTTCCAATAATTTTTGTATTTTCCTCTAAAATAAGATCGGTAATTTCGATACCCGCTGCTTTCAATGCATCATCATGAATATATATTTCTATATCGGAGAGTTCTATTAATCTTATAATATTTGTGAAATTATCCACATTTAAAGCACCTGAATTTAAATTTTTATTCATAAAATAAACTGCATCTTTAAGTAGAATAACCTTACACTGATCAATATCGCCTACAGCAAGAATTCCAGCAGCCATACGTATTGATTCCACCACTGAATTTTTTCCAAATGGAGAATCTTCACAAATAATTACAACTGAGGTTACCATTCTTATTACCCTCCAGGACCAAAAAATATTATTTTATCTGATCTAGCAATTAAATCAGAGAGCCCCCCTAATCCTTCCCTTGCTGCTCCTTCTATAAACTCTCCAACTTTAATTCCTGTAAAACTAATCCAGGTACTACATGCAATCGGTTCTACTGTATTTTTTTTACAAAATTCTTTGAGTCGATTTGATATATTTCGGACTGTTGCATCTTTTAAGTTTCTCTCTTTAATATTATAGACACCACTACCATATAGAAAAACTCCTAAAATAGAATGCCCCTTTTTAACTATAGCTTCCCCTAAATTAAGCATCGTGTCTATAGCTTCATACTTATAAGGCTCCGCACAAACTACAAATGTAAACGAGACCATTTCAAAATTCTCTTTTCTAATTAAAAAGACTATATGTGAAAAATATTAGAATTTTTGGTTTTTCAATAAAAAATAAATAAGGAAAAAGATTCTAATTCTGGTTATTTTTAGTTTTAAACGTTTCAAATGTCACGATTTTAAAATCAAAATGAAAAACTTACAAGATATATGCACTTGGAAAGATACTTTAGAGTGTAAAGATTGCTCAATTAATGGAGAACTAATATGTCATTTTCATAAAAAATATCTAATTAGTTTTGTTGGATTTTTTTTGGTTTTTGCTGTTACTGCTTTTATTGGGGTTATCTTAGCGGGTTATGGTTGGTATTTATTAGGTTGGATTGGTTTCTGGTTATTTTTTTTTGAAGTTTGGGAGATTCGGATTCTTTGTAGTCATTGCCCTTATTATGCTGAAGAAGGGAGAACCTTACATTGTATTGCGAATTATAGTAGCCTTAAGCTCTGGAAATATCATCCCGAACCAATGAATATAGCCGAAAAAATTCAATTACTAATTGGTTTTGCCATTCTAGTAGGATATCCTCTAATTTTTATGGCTCTTGATTCTCAATTCATCTTCTTAATAGTTTCTATTATTGAAATATTCATTTTTTTTGGCTTTTTAATAATAAAAAGATGTGGTCATTGTGTAAATTTCTCTTGTCCTTTCAATCGAGTGAAAAAAGAATGTGTTGATACTTTTCTTAAGAAAAATCCAGTAATGAGAAAATCATGGGAAGACAAGGGATATGAAATTATTGAATAATAAATTATGAATATTTTAAAAAATTAATACCGGAAAAAATTTATGGAAAATAACACGTTTGTTTTTTTTCTTCTGGCCACTTGTTTGTATAGCACCTAAGTGGATAATCATTCGGTATTGCCGCAAGACAACGGTTGCAAGAGATGCAAGTTGCTCTTTCTTGTTTTCCTTCTTTAATATTTTTTATAAGAAATGGTTCTCTTATAAATGGGCGCGACATGGATATGAAATCAGCAAATTTATTTTTTATTAAATCTTCCATAAAGGTTTTAGTCCTTAGACCTCCAACCAAGATTAGGGGAATATCTCCAATTTTAGGTTTAATCATCTTAGCCGCTTCAAGATTATATCCTTCCTCGAAATTAAATTTTCCAGCCATATCCTGGTAAACATTTTCTGCCATTACTTTCATATAATCTGGAACTGCTTGAACAATTTCTTTAACGGGAACTTCTCCCCTACACATATTAAAAATAGAATATCCTGAACCACAGCTTATCTCAATAGCATCGATTCCTAACTTAGTTAACCATTCAGAATATTTAACTGCTAATGAAGGTGTTATACCTTCATCTGGAGTATAATCATGGGTATTTAATTTTACTAAAAGAGGGACATCAGAAGGTAAAACTTTTTTGGTTTTCTCAACTATTTCTTTTAAGTATCGAAATCGATTTTCATCAGACCCTCCCCAATCATCTTGTCTACGATTATAGAAAGGAGATAGAAATTGATTGATTAAATAGCCATGAGCTGCATGTAATTGAATCGCATCTGCCCCTGCTTCGACTACACGTTTAGCTGCTTCAATAAAAGCCTCTATTGTATCATGAATTTCATCCTCAGTCATTTCTCTTGAATATTCAATGGCAACGGGATTCAGAATTTCTCCAGAGGGTCCCGCTGGTGTTCCTCCAATTAATCTCGAAAATGTTAGCATCCCCGCATGGACTATCTGGAATGCAACCTTACCCCTTTCTTCATGTATCGCATTAACAAGGTTTTTCAAACCCGGTATCATATTGTCATCGTATATTCCCGTTTGATATTTGTATGCACGCCCTAAAGGGTGAACATACATGTAACCTGGTATAGTTAAACCAATATCTCCTTTAGCAAGAGTTCTATGAAGTTTTACAAGCTCATCTGTGACTTCACCAGAGTCTTTTGCTAAATTTTCATGTGTTGCTGATCTAACGAATCGGTTTTTTACTTCCATTTTGCCAATTTTATAAGGTTCAAACAAAACAGACATTTCATTTCACCGAAATTTTAATATTTAATAATTTATGAATCTCTAATTTGTTTTATATTTTTATTATTTTAAAAAAGATTAAATTAAATTGATTTTTGTATAGATTATGTCTGAACCCAGTCCTCTTAAGTCAAAAGGATTTCACCCATTTGGAGATTTAATTGGGTTTGAATTCACTAAATTGAGAAAAGGGTATTCCCAGTGTGTTTTACAGATTAATAAGAACCACTTTAATCCTCACAAAACCGTCCATGGAGCTGTCATGTATTCAATGGCAGACACTGGTATGGGGGGAGCATTATATTCTTTATTAGAAAGAAATGAATCATGCGCAACTGTTGAAATTAAGATTACCTATTTTAAAGCAGTTAGGGAAGGAACTCTTACATGTAACACAAAGGTTATTCACAGAGGTAAATCATTTGGAGTTCTTGAATCTGAGATTTTAAATAGCGAAACTTTAGTTTCAAAGGCTTATGGTACTTTTTCAATATTTAAACTTGAAAAACCAAGAGAATATTAATATCTCGGGATAAAATAAGAAATAAAAAGGGGAAGAATGTTATGAAAGGAAAAAAGTGCCGTGTTATTGAAGATTATGAGTCTCCTTACACAGATCCATTAATAATTACTAAAGGGGAAACTTTGACAATTGGAGAAAAAGAAAGTGAATGGTTGGGATGGATTTGGTGTACTAACAAATTTGGAGAGAGTCGATGGGTACCTGAAAAGTATCTTGAAATTGATAGGAATATGTGTAAATTACTACAGGATTATAATGCAACAGAATTAACTATTACAGTTGGTGAGGAATTAATCATTGAAAAAGAAGAAGCTGAGTGGTTTTGGGTTACAAACCAACAGGGGAAAAGTGGTTGGGTTCCTATAAAACATGTAAAAATTATTTAAATAATTTTTCTACAAATTCCTTAATTTTTTCCATTGCCTCCTGAGTTTCAGGTAATTCAGGGGTATTTTGAAACACATGGAGAGTATTATCCCAAGTTTGCATTGTAATATCGACGCCTGCTTCTTTAGCACGTTCGTAAAATCTCCGAGAATCATCAAAAAGCATTTCACTTGTGCTTACCTGAATGAGTATAGGTGGTAAACCATGTAAATCAGCATAAAGAGGAGAAACTGTTGGATCAATAGGATTCATTCCTGCTAAATGAGCTTGAATCCACCAAATATAACCTAAATCACCTAAAACAATATCCATATAGCAATTTTTCTTAACTGATTCACCTGTTTGTGCCATATCTGTGGAAGGTGAAAGGCATATTGCTCCTAAAGGTAAATTTATTCCATCATCCCGTAGTTTTAGTAGAGTCAAAAGAGTATAATAACCCCCAGCAGAGTCTCCAGAGATCAGTACATTTTTAGATTCAAATCCAGATGAAAGGAGCCACTTATAAACGGTAACACAATCCTCTAAGGCTGCAGGGTGAGGAGCTTCCGGAGCAAGACGATAGTTTATACTTAATACCTTCATATTAATTGTTTTTGCCAAATTCAATGTAAATAATTTATGAGTATTTGTAGATCCCATAATATGGCCTCCTCCATGGATGTATAAGATAGCTCGATCTTCTTTTATTCCAGAAAAGAAATGCCATTCACAAGGTACATCATTGGCTTTAACTGATTTTATTATCGCCTCTTTTGGAATTGGATTTAACTTTTGCATGTAGTTAGCGCTATATTCCATATAAAATCTAAGATGTTTTGTTAAAAGTAACATCTCCTCCATCGATAGCATTCCTTTTATGTGTTCTCCATCAAGCCAACGTCTATTCAGTTCACCCACTTTTTTCCAAATAGGCATATATACTTCTTTTGTATGATCTATACTTTTAAAAAAAGCATCATTGACCTGATCTTGGAATTGTATACGATTTTTAAGGATTTCAATGATTTCAGGTCGATTTAATTTTGAAATATCAACTATAGGCATTTAACATCACTTTATTTTTAACTTTTTATGTAGATATCTTTATATTCCATTCTAATGACTTTTTTATTAAGTTTTCCAACACTAGTCCTTGGAATTGAGTTCACAAATATAATTTCATCAGGAATTTGCCATTTAGCGAAAGATTTAGCAAGATGATCTCGTATTTCATCAATACTCATTGATTCAAATCCCTTTCGTTTTACAACTAAGGCTAAGGGTCTTTCATCCCATTTTGGATGCTGTATGCCCACAACAGCGGCTTCAAGAACTCCAGGATGAGACATTAATGTATTCTCCATATCAATTGAACTAATCCATTCTCCTCCACTCTTTATTACATCTTTTATTCTATCTGTAATCTTAAGATAACCTTCAGGATCAAGGCTCCCTGCATCTCCACTTTTAAAATAACCATCTTCTGTAAAACTATCTTTTGCTTCAGGAGCGTTATAATAGCTTCTAGTAATCCAAGGTCCACGTAAGAGAATTTCCCCCGAAGATTTTCCATCATGTGGAAGTTGATTTGCTTTTTCATCTATTATTTTAACATCTAAACCAGATACAATTGTGCCCTGTTTTTTCTTAAGATCCCAAAGATTTTCTTCTGAAAGTTCCGTTTTAAGCCAAGGTTTAAAGAAATTTAAAGTAGTGATTGCCATAGCTTCAGTAGAACCATAAGAATGAATTATTTCACCTCCACATTCGTCCCAAAACCCACGCATTAGGGCAATTGGTGGTTCAGAACCTCCACAAATTAAACGTGTCCCAGTTAAATCTGGTTTATTTTCCATTTTCCTAATAAATTCAAGCATTGCCATGAATACTGCTGGTACAGCAGCAGATACTGTAACTTTTTCTTGAACCATAATTTCAGTAAGTTCTTCTAAATCGTCTAAGTTCCATTTTCCTGAAAAGATCAACTTAGCACCAGCATATGTAGCAGCTTGTGGTTTAGACCAACCAAGAACATGGAACATCGGGACTAATTGAAATACTACATCATTTACTGACATAGGCAATTGAGCAGCAAACATTAACGCTTGAATATATACATTTCGATGAGAATAATATACTCCTTTCGGTTTACCCGTAGTGCCTGTTGTATAACAAGCAGCATAAGCCGAATTTTCATCTAAATTAGGCCATTCAAAAATAGGTGAGGCTTTAGCTAAAAGCGCTTCATAACCATAGATGGGTTTTAAGTTTGTATCAATTTCGTTTATATCTTTATCAGTAATTATAATGTATCCCTTTATTAATTTACATAATGAGACAATAGATTCAGCTACATTGAGTAAATCCTCATCAACGATGATTAATTTAGCACCAGAATGATTAATTACATAAGCTAAATCTTGAGGAGCAAGACGAAGATTTAATGAAACCATTACTGCACCTGTTCCCGGAAGACCATAATATATTTCATAATGTTGGTGATGATTCCACGCTAAAACCCCAACTCTATCTCCTACTTTGACACCAATTGAATTCAAAGCATTCGCTAAACGTTGCATTCTCTCATATGAATCCCTGTAAGTATATCGAAATAAGGTTCCATCCATTTTTCTGCTTATTATTTCTTGTCTAGAGAAATTTCTAATAGCATGCTTCATCATGTTTATCATATTTAATTGATAATTGCCTTCGGGATCAGCAGGAAATCCTTTTACAATCTTCAAGTATAATTCACTCCAAGTTTTTATTAAATATTAGCAATAATTATATTTTAATTTGATTTGTAAAATGATCTTTTTTACTTACGTAAAGAATTGTTATTTATTCAAGTATTTATTAAAAATCACTTAGAATTTAATGAGAAAAGAATATATAAGTAAAAGTAAAAAAAAATAGATAAAATATTTTATTTTTTCTTTATTTTCTTCCTGATTAAGACGAGAATTATGGTCGAAACAATCCAAATTGTCGAAATCAGCAAAACTAAGGGATAACTAGGTATTGCTGAACCTGTAGTATCTCCATCTCCATCTCCGTTTCCATTTGTTGGTAAGCTCTTGGTAATAATTACATCGTCAAAGCCAATATACCCCCCAATATCCTCAATATAGAACCTTAAAACTAAGACACCTTTTGGAAGTGCATCCCAGGCTGCTTGGTTTATTGTTCCATTTGTAGTAAATGTATATTCAGTCAAACTAAAATTAATTGTGTACCACATTCTCACTATATTTACTTCATCTGGTTCTACTATAAAATCTGGTGCTGTTGTGTTAAAAACATCATCATAATCAGGATAGACAATCCAGATATAGGGAATTTGTGTATCTTTATAGACTGATACAGATGCAGAATTAAGATTGCCTAACGTATCATTCGCATAAAATGTAATACTTATTAACCCATCTAAAGCATTATCCCACTCGTCTGGATTAAGGGATCCATTAGATGTAAAAATAAACTTGGTTAATCCACCATCTATAGTATACCATGTTGTATTTGATAGAAAATCTCTAATCTCTACATTGAAAGTAGGTTCTGTAAGTGCAAAAACATCATATTGAGCAGGAGAATTAATATGTATAGTTGGGCCTCCTGTATCTCTAATTATTGTAACTGATGAGGAATTTACATTTCCCGCAGTATCATTTGCATAAAAAGTGATATCTATTAGACCATCAGATAAAGCATCCCATAATCCTTGATTGATTGTTTCATTTGTAGTAAAGGGAACTTTTTGCGTTCCATTATTTAAAGTATACCACATTGAGTCTAAATTAGGATCTTTGATACTTACGTTAAAGGTTGGGGCCAAACTTTCATAGATTTCATATGGTTGAGGCGATTCAATTTTAATATTGGGAGAATCATGGCAAATAGGATAAGTATCTTGATTTCCTCCATTATCACCTCCAATTAAATAAGGAGTATCACCAATCCCATTATCATCAACATCAACACCAGCATAATCACTCCAGAAATTTCCGATCGTTCCATTATCCCAATCATTATTCTGTCCGACAACGTTATCATAAGCTTGAATACCATTATCAATAAAACAGTTTAGATAAATGTCACTGCCTTGAGGATGATAAGTAGCTATATATATTCCATATTCACTATTGTCTCTAATTAAATTGTCTCTAATGGTGGTACCAAACACATTATTGACCATTCGAATTCCTTTTCTATTCCCGCTTATAGTATTATTGATAATAACATTATCATAGCAGTAATCACTATAGATGTAGACACCATTTTGAGCATTATTAGTTATTATATTGTTAGTTATAATATTGTCATTACTTGCTTGAATCTTAATTCCGGAATCCGCTTCTAAACTCCAATGCCATCCATTGCCTGTAATAATATTATTAGTAATATTGTTACCATTTGAACTGTAAGCAACTATAATGCCATATTGTTCAGTATTTGTTATAGTATTATTAAAAATTTTATTTCCTCCACACCCCGTTTCTAAATCAATACCAACTGCTTCATTATAATCTAATTTATTTTCTAAAATCGTATTATTATCACAATTAGAATGGAGTTGGATTCCATACTCATTAAATGTGAAGGTGTTGTTAATTAAAGTCCCATTATTAACGTTTTGTAACCTGATTCCAACATTCTCGGGATCTGTATCGGGATATGAATTATCTAATGTACAATTTCTAATCATAAAATACGAATTCTTTGAATTTCTAATATAAATAGAGTTGCCTAAACTTATACCATAATAATCAACTGTAACATTTTCTATAACGTAAGGATCGCTCCATGTTCCACTCCCAGAACACCAATCATAATTCATTGCTGTATAAGACCAATTTCTAGCAGGGTCATTATCATCGATAAATATCGCCTCTCCTGTAAGATGCCAATATCCAGCAGTTTTTAAATTTAATATATTACAATTATCTAAACACTCAGTTTCAAGGGTTTTAAATTTATACAAATTAATTGGGATTATCATTAAGAAAAAAAGAACTAGGCAAAGGAAAAGACTAAACCATTTTGATTTCCAGACATTTTTCATTTAAATTTCCCCAATAATATTAATTATTGATTAATACAAATTCGTTGAATTATTATTTAATATTTTTGTAGAACCTTTCCCATTAATGTCAATAAATGTATTAGATTTTTTTTAAACCATCAAAGAATATTAATTATAAGAACTTTATTTTGGAGGAATAATTTAAAAAATAAGATATAAATTTAAGAAGTTAGCAAAATGCCTAAAATTGTAGATAACCAAGAGTGGTTTGAAATCATAAAACATAAAGAGTACTTATATGTTATTCGAGAAAGACTTGATGAGATTGATCCGAGATTTTATACTACTTATACAAATTTATATTTAGTTATAGGTGCTCATTCTGCTTTATTGATTGATACGGGATGTGGTCTTTTTCCACTTAAACCTATTATCAAAGATTTAGTAGTGGGAAAGACATTATTAGTAATTAATACTCATTCTCATTTTGATCATATCGGTGGAAATCATGAGTTTGATAAAGTTCTAATCCACAAAAAAGAGCGTAAACAAATTTCTAAGCCGCGTGATATAACATTCTTACGTGATTCTCCTAAAGAAGTAGTTAAACATTTTGAAAACAAAAATTATATTCTACCACCAGTTAAAGAGATCCAACCTGTAATAGATAATGAAATAATCGATCTAGGTGATATTTCAGTAAAAATTATTCATACTCCTGGACATTCTCCCGGTTGTATATCTTTATTAACTAATAAAAATGAACTTTTTACTGGTGATACTGCCCATTATGGGATGATGTATCTCACTAAAAAGACGTTTCCGATCATTCTTTCAAGTATTACGAAATTATTAGATTTATTTAATGATTCAGAAAATATTGAAATTTATCCCTCTCATGAAGAATTTGCAGTGAGTAAAGATTTGTTAGTAGATCTTATTAAGGGGATAAAAAATATTGATAAAATATGGGATAGAAAAATAAGAGACGATTTCTTGGAAGCATGGGTATTGTCTGATGAAAATTTCAAGTATGCCATATTTTAATTCATCTTTTAGTCTAAACCTTCTACTTTTTTTGGAGCACGAGGTGGAGAACGGTAAAATTTAACAGCAGGATATCCCAATATAAACACCCCCACTGTATTTCCTTTAATGTTTGCTATTTTCTTTATTTCTGGATTGCTCATTATAGCAATTTGCGTCCAACCATTCCAACATGTACCTAAACCAAGAGCTTGGGCAGCTAATCTTCCATATGTAATAATTATTCCTATATTTAGGAATTCACCTTCAGATTTAAGTGGAGAATCAACAAAAATAACATGAGGCGCGTCAAAAAATACTGGACTATTAAATGCTTTTCCAAGAAGCTTAAATAACATTCCATATTTAACCTTTACTTCTGGTTGTTTCATTAACTCTTCAATGACAGCATCGTTTAATTTCTTTATTTGTTCTTTGTCTGAAAGAATTGTGAAATTTTCAGTACGTGCATTCTCTGCTGTAGGAGCATGCAACATTGCATCAAAAACCTTTCTTAAAACATCGTTTGGCACTTCTTTGGATTTAAAACGACGAATTGAACGATTTGCTCTTAGGAAGTTATAAATTGTGTCATATGATGCGATATTTTCTGGTTTATCAACATCTTCATAAGAATATGCTTCTCCAATTCCTTCATATATAATAGCATCCTGAGGACACCTTGCGATGCATTGGCCACATAAATTACAAAAGTCAGTTGGATCATTAAATACTATTTTATCTTGTTCTTGATCTCGTCTAAATAACATACAAGTTGTAACGCACAAATTGCAATTATTACATTCTTCATAGTTTATTCCTATAATAGACATAAATTATTAAATTAATTAGCAAAATTTAATTTTATTATTAAGGAAACTAGCAGAAGAGTTTAATCTCCAATTTATTTAAAATTCGTTAACTGCTTATACACTAGACTCAATTAATTATTTTTCGCTCAATCCACCTAATACCTGCTCCATTTTTTTTCGATAAATTTCAAAAGCCTTTCGACCTTCTATGCTAAGTTTCAGCATTGTTTGAGGTTTTTTACCCTTAAATCTTTTTTTAATAAGTACATATCCCACAGATTCAAGCTTACTTAAATGAGATGATAAGTTTCCATCAGTTAAACCAGTTTGATTTCTCAAGAAAACAAAATCAGCACTCTCAACTACATATAAATATGACATAATCATTAACCTTGCCGGCTCATGAATAACCTTGTCAATATCACTGAGAGGTTGGACGAAATCTTTTGATTCTGTTTTCTTTTTTGTGATTTCTTATATCACCTTTTTTTTCGACAAAGGATATTTTTTTAAGAAAGAAATGAAATAATATAATCCAATTAGTATAATTATCCCTCCTATGACTCCAAAAATAATAAAATCATCTAAGTAATCACCTACTATTGGTGATATTAGTTCGGTTAAAAAGAATCCTAATCCTGCTGACAAAGAATAAAAGTATAATCTTGTAAAATCTAAGAAATAAGCGACAACGCAAAATGGTATGGTAAATATTCCAAAACCTAAAAATAATGCAATAAATAGAGGTTGCAGTAAGCTATAATCTATTAAATCTCCAAGATGTAATCCAAATAAAATCAAATTCAGAAAAAGAACTACAAATAAAAATATTTTTAGCTTGAGTTGTTTTGATTTGCGTTTTGGACCAAATTTAACATATCCAACACGAGGGATTGTAATATATTTCTTACCTAAAATAAATATTAGCAACGTAATTATATTCCATACTGTAATGATAATGAACACGCTTATGTATCCAAGTGAGCTAAAAAGAAAAGTAAATAGTGGCCCCATTCCTATATTTAAAATTAGCATACCAATAAATAAATCCCATAAACCGTCATTAAATACTGATCTATATGCTTTTTTTTCAAGTGATTCTAAATCAATTTTTTCTGTCATATTTTGGCGACCTCCTTCTTAGGTAGTGGATATCTTCGAAGAAAACGAATGAAAAATACTAAGCCCATAAAAAAAATAATTGCTCCTGGAATTCCATATGATATTGGCCATCTAATTCTGCTATCTAAAACATCATACATTAATTCATTGATAAAAATAGCTAACCAAATAAGCATTCCAATGAAATATAATCGCGGATATTTTAGTAAAAAGGCTAAAATCACGAATAAAGGCATAAAAAATAAGGCTATAATTAGGCTAAATAGAATTCCTTCTAGGTGTATTCCGTTAAAATCTCCAATTCCTAATAGAATTATAAATATTATATGTGTTATGAATTGTACGGCCGTGACTAAAAATAGCTTCTTTCCCGTTGATTTAAGCGATGGCCCTGGTTTAAAAATCCCTGTTCTTGGTTGAATCACATATTTAACAAAGATAAAAATTGACAAACATGCTATAATAACAAGAATCAAGGGCCACAAAAAATATCTATATGGTGAAGGTAGAATCTCACGAAAAATTGGTCCTAAAGCCATTCCACCAACAATAAAACCGATCATCATGTCAAATAAACCATGTTGGTGCCCCACCTTAAGAATATTTTTCTCAATTGTCTTCAAATCTATATTTTCTGTCATAATTTATATTTCCTCCTTAGATAATGGATATTTCTGGAGAAATTTGACTAAATACATAATCCCCATAATTATTATTATGCTACTTATAAGGCTAAATACTATTAATGTGTCAAAAGGTTCGGGTATAAAAATTGAGAATAAGTCTGATAAAAAGAAACTAATTCCCACCAATATACCGTAGAGGTAAAAACGGGGATATTGTATGAAATATGCTGTAAAACATACTGGAGCTGTTATAAAGAGTAACCCTAAAATTAATCCATCTAAGTATCCTGGAAATTCTAAGTTTAATTCAGGATTAGTAAATCGGATTATATATAGAATTAGAAGAATAATAAGATTTACTGATAAGACAATTAATGTTTTTAATTTGCGCCCTTTTCGTTTTAATCCAAATTTTACCACACCTAATCTAGGTTTAGTAATGAATTTTTTTGCAGGTAGAAAAAAAGCTAACCCAATTCCAATAAAAAAAAAAGGTACAAGCATATCTGCATGATTTGGTAACAGAGAACTAATACTCATACCCACACCTAAACCTAGAATTAAAATACCAAAATAAATATCTAAAATTCCATCTTCGAAAGTAGATCTCCATGTTCTTTTCTCAATTTCCTTTAAATCAATCTTTTCTGTTATTTTTTTCACCTTAATATTAAGTTTTAAGACATATTATCTAAGAATATCATAATATTTACTACAAAAATTGCAGAAAATACTATGATTAATATGATTCTTAAAACTAATATCTTTTTCATTAATTTATCCCCCTTTGATTTATTTTTTTTTATTTCTTAATTGATAATTGATAACCTATAAAAAAAAAAAGAAATGAAATTTCTTCGAACTAATTTTACTCCAATTTATTCAATTTTTTAATGCCAAAATACAACAGTGGAAAGCTTACACCGATATTATACAGAAATAAAGATCCTTGTAGAATTAATCTCATTAACTCGAAACTTCTAGGATTGATAAAGATCAATAATCCTATTGGTAGAAACAACAGTGGTTGTAAAAGTAACATAGAGATCATTGAATTTCCTTTCATACTTGAATCTTTTTCTCCGAAAGCTGGAGAAATGCATTGAAGTCCCATCGCTTGACACATTGAAATCTCTGCAAATATCAAAAACTCAATAAAGAAAATCACCGTATTGAAAAAATCTATATTAGAGAATATCGTGAGCATCGTAGTGACAAAGATAGCTAAGAAGATGTTAAAGATTAACATCATAAGCAGATAAGAATATACAATTGCTTTAATTCCCCTTGGTGATCTTTTGTAAACCCATATTAAATCCTTTGAATCAATAAAAGCGAGATGTCCAACGATTATACTTCCTAATCCTCCTCCTATAGCAATCAATATAGTGGAACTGAAGACTATCATAAATGTATCTTCAGCCATTCTTGAAATAAACCAACTCATAAATCCTAAAAGTCCTACTACGTAAGCAACTCTGGCAATATTCGCTTTTTTTCTGAAAAATCTCTTTAGTTGTATAACAATTAAACCTCCCCACTTACGACCAGAAATTTTTCTCACGAGCTTATAAAAGAGATTTTCATGCTCGATGATTGTAATACTGCTCTTTTCGATACCTCCTTCTAAAGTATAGAATGATTCTGCTTTTCTATATGAAAGATATAATGTAATAATAGGTATCCCAACGGCTAATAGAACATTAATCCATATATTAAGTATGAAAGTGCTGATTAAAACTGGATCAATTGAGTACAATATGATATTTGAAAACCATAGAGAAGGATAAAAAGCTAGCCAATTTTTTAATTCAGGATGCTCCAACAGAAAGTTAAGGAAAAATATTATCGCGTACATTATTACAACTAAAAGAATGGTAAATACCCATACCAATGCCTTTCCTAAATCTCTTGCTTTTTCATTTTTAGAAATTTTATGTTCAATCCAACTTCCGATGATTGAACCTATTAGATTAGCAAAATATACATGAATAAAAACTGTTATGTATATTATCAGATACTGGATCGCCGTTAGATCGAGAATAGGATTTATCAATCCAACGATGATTGGGGCAATTAATAAGATTGCAATTGAATACATCGGAGCTTTACCTAAGAATTCCCCTAAGAAGATGTCGTTTGCCTTAACAGGGGTCGCTAATAATATTTCTTTAGAACCAATTTCTTCTTCCTTATATACGTTATTTAACGGGTATATTACTAAAACTAAAAACAGCATCGTCATTAGAGATTCGATCAAAATTGCAATCATCGGTTTAAATATATCGGATAATTGTTCTGCTAAAGTGGGCATAAACAAATCGAATAGATAGGGTGCAATAACTACTGCCCATAACACTAAAATCGAATACAACGCAATAAAAAATAACATTCGATGAGTTCTGAAATTACTTGTTCTAATTCTTATCTCATTTTTAGCAATGACTTTCCAAAGACTCCCTTTTTGATGTGCAAATCTAATAGATTCTTCCTTCTTGATATCATTTGTGGTTGAATCAATTACTTCTTCAGTTGTGAGAACTGTCACGTGAAATCTACCTCAATTTTTTATTTTTCTTTTTCTTGTTTTTTTTACTTTCAACATGGTTATTATTAGGATTCTCCTCTCGCCAGCCAAGTAAATCATCTATATGAGATGCTCCCGTAATTTTTAAGTATGCATCTTCTAAGTCCTTTGCTCCATAAGATTCAATTATTTCTTTTGGTGTACCTTCAATTTTTATTTCACCATCAATAATAATCCCAATTATATCGCATAATTCTTCAGCAGTATCAAGAAGATGAGTACAGATAAATATTGTCTTATCTGCTTTCTTTGCTAATTGAGAGATTAAATCTTTTACCATTCTAGCTGCAGCAGGATCTAAGTTTGATGTGGGCTCATCTAAAAATATTATTTCAGGATCTTGAATCAAAGCAGCACATAAACAAACTTTCTGTTTCATTCCTCTTGAATAACCTTCCAAAAGATCATTTTCTCGCCCTTCCAAATTAAATAACTCTATTAATTCATTGATTCGATTGGAAATTACATCTTTTGGTAAATAATATAATTCTCCAATAAATTCTAAGAATTCTTTGGCAGTAAGTTTAGAATATAACCCGGGAGATTCTGGTAAAAAGCCGCAAATCATTTTAACTTTCTGACTTTCGGATACGATATCATACCCTCCGACTAATGCATTTCCTGAGGTTTTCGATATAATAGCATTGAGCATCCTTACAGTTGTAGTCTTCCCTGCTCCATTCGGCCCTAATAAACCATATGTTTTTCCATAAGGAATTGTTAAATCTATTTCATTGACCGCAAGAAGATCACCAAAATTCTTGGTAAGGTTTTGGGTTCTTATTGCATATGTTTTACTCATATTTTGTACCTCTTTTTTTAATTTTTTTTAAATTTTGTGTGTTTTTTTTAAATTTGAAGTTATAATATGTAAAGAATTAAATTCATGCTCTCAGTTATTATCAAGCATGAAAGTAATACCCATAATACTTTTTTATATTGAAAATCTTTATCTTCTTCTGCTTTTAACTGTTTTTTAGTTTCATAATAAATTGCAGGCATAAGTATAAGGAATATTGGAATCATGTCCCGTTGATCTGGAGTTGTATAAAAATTATATATAAGTAATAGAATGCTAGAAATATCCGAAATGACCATTGCAGCAATTAATCCTCTCTCAGTAGTATTCAAAACTTTCATTTTTTCTTATTCCTTATTTTTGGTTAAAATCTGAATCTTTCTCTATTCTCAATTTAATTAAATAGCCTAGATTCATCGTTAATGAAATTCCTGTTAATAAACCACAAAGAAAATCAATAATTATTCCTGCTCCAGCAAATCTGTCTAATAAAATAGCGATGGTCAACGAAAATAGGCCAATTGTGAGCATTACTTCCTTTTTCTTACTAAAGAACATCCTTTTATTACTCCCCCAATTGATATTTCTTTAACATTTGCTCTCTTCTTTTTTTCTGTTGTCGTAGAATTCCTGGCAGGATAAATACAACAAAAAAAGTCCCGAATGGGATCCATGAGGAATCGGTTCCAGACCCGTCCCTTCCTCCAATTGTTAAAGTTATTATAAATAATGTGGTAGTAATTAAAACAGGAACAAAAATCCCTATTAATATTTTCTTATCCATATTTTTTATCACTTCCTATTTTTCTAAACCTAAATTGAACTAATTGATATATTTTAAATTTAACAATCTAAATTGGACTAAGAGTATAAACTATGAATTTGATTTATCTTCTCCTATCCAGAGGGACTTTCTTAAGTCCTATTAAAATGATATGAAACAAAATATTTAAAGCTTTGCATCGCAAAGTACTTTATAGGTTCCAATTGCGAAAGTATATCTCTAAATGTTAATTATAGCAAGATTATGAATGATCATAAATATTACAGATCTTTTGTCATCCTATTCAATCAATACAAAACCCAATATGTTCCAAGGAATCCCTCCCTCTTTTTGATATAATTCTTTCATTGCAAAATAGATCGAAATGAGATATTCATCCCAGATTTTGAAGATATAAATAAGACTACATCACTTAATTATATTAATCTAAATTTATGAGTGATTTTAAAAATGGAAAGTAGTTATAATCATAGAACAATTAGAAAAAAAGAAGATGTGGGTACCCAAGGAACAATAAGTTCATTAAAATTTACGCCTGATGGGAATTATATTGTTTGTGCTTCAAAAAACTATATTGAAGTATGGGATATTGCATCTGGAAGTCAAGTTAGAAAAATTAAGGCAACTACAGGCACTTTTAGCTGGGTAAACGATGTAGCAATTTCCCCCAACGGACAATATATTATTTCTGGCATTGAGAATGTTAGAATAAAAGTGTGGGAGTTTTTATCTGGAAACTTAGTGTGGGAAGCAAAAACAAAAGGAGCTGTTTTAAAAGTTGATGTTTCCACCGATGGCAAATTTGTTATTGGAATATCTAGTACGTATGGTGGAATAAGCATATGGGATTTGGAAACAGGGGAACTTATTGATAAATTTAAAACCGGTGGAGTAAGTAGGACATTAGTGATCTCATCAGATAGTAATTATATAGCCTATGTGAAGGCAAGAAAATCTATTAATATATGGGATATATCAACTAGATCTACCATTAAAGAATTTAAAACTAAAAAATTGGGTGATATTCATTCACTTGTGATAACCCCTGACATGAAATATGTCATTAGTGGTTCATGGAACAAGCGTATTCGAATTTGGGATTTTTCTACTGGTGAATTGATTAATACTCTTGAAGCTCATAAGGGAGCTGTGTATGCTCTTGCGTTAACACCTGATGGGAAATATTTAATCAGTGGTTCAATGGATAGAACTATAAAAATATGGGAGATATCTTCAGGTCAATTAACTCGCTCTTTAACGGGGCATAAAGGTGCGATTTTTGCGGTTACAGTCTCACCTGATGGAATGTATATCGCCAGTGGAGCAACAGATCAGACGATAAAAATATGGGAACTTCCCTAGAAAAGTCTGTATGACCTTAAATTTTCCTGCAAACTAATTCTCCTTTACCAATTGGTACAATCATACCATCAACTCGTTCATCAGCTAAAGCTTTATCCAACATTGGTTTCAATGTTTCATAATGATTAATCGCGTTATCAGCAACAAGAATTCCTCCTTTAACCATATTTGGAATTAGAAGATCATAACAATCTTCATAAACTTCTTTTTCAGCATCTAAAAAACAAAACGATATATTTCTATAATTTGGAATATAATCTCGAGCGTCACCTTCAATTAATTCGACAACATCATGTAAATCAGTTACTTCAAATGTTTCTCGAGCTAATTTTATTTTATCCTTTAAAATCTCAAACGTTACTAATTTATTTCCATTAAGTTTACATGCAAGAGTTATCCATAGCGCTGAGTATCCTGCGCTAGTCCCTATTTCTAAAAATTCTCCTTTTGGAGCACTAACAGCTAGAATTGATACAAATTTTCCAGTCTCTGGAGGAATTTGACGAAGTCTTTCCATTCTGGGAGTTCCATCAATCCTATCCTTGGTATCGAAGTCTTCTAAATATTTCATTCGCTTCTTAATAGATTCAGGTATCTTATGAAACATTTTAGATCAAAAATACTATCGTTTTTGAAATATTTAATGTTTAATCATTAAAGATAATTATAGAATTAATTAATTCTTAATCTAATACTTTAATCATATTAGATATGAAGATTAAAGAGCTAAAATAAAAAGAAGTTCAATTTTAAATTTTCTTTATTGATAATGATTCTTTTAAAGTTTCTGCTAAGTTTCCTAATTTCTGTGCTGTTGAAGATATTTCTTCCATTGAGGCTGATTGTTGTTCTGCAGAGGCGCTAATACCTTCCATATTATTAAAGGTTTGATTAATTTTACTGATTATTCGATTAATTTTTTCATTCGTTACTCTTACTGCATTTTTTGATTCTTCTGCTAGTTTTCTAACTTCATCTGCAACAACAGCAAATCCCCTTCCATGTTCTCCTGCTCTTCCCGCTTCGATACTTGCATTAAGTGCTAATAAATTTGTTTGATCAGATACATTTGTAATTAAATCTAAGACATCACCAATCTCACGAGTTGAAACCATAATTTCTTGAGAACTATTTGTCAATTCTTGAGTACTTGATGCAATTTCTTCTGATGCCGCATTCACTTCACTTGCACTTGCTGCTAATTCAGTAGCTATATTTGCTGTATTTATACTAGCAGATGAAGCAGAATCTAGTACATTTGTAAGAATATTATTTGTATCCATAATTCTTTTTTCTACAATCGCAACTATACCCATTATAAGATAAGTTGTTGTCATAACGGCTCCAATGAAATCACTCAATTTTTGACTATTATCTGATGGTGCAATTTCTGTAATCATTGCAACAATAATATTGAATAACCCATTTATCAATGCTAACAAAAAGAAAGCATGTATTAATGATTTTTTATGAAGAAAGAGTCTTATTAACATGCTTATACACAGAATCATTGCAAGCATAAGCATCAGATAAAAAGAAAAGGATGCAGGGAGTATAGCCGCGGGAGCAGCATATTTCAGAGCCATTTTATTTTTGGATTTTACTTTAATAAATGTTTGATAATACTCTTTAATAACCGCATATATTAATACAAAAGTCCCACACATAAAAAATATCATTGCTATTGGGCTTATTTGTAGACCCTCACCGGTACCAATTTCTAGAGCAACAAAAAAATATCCTATTGCATTCAATATTATTGCTACGTACCAAGGAAGAAGTTCTCTTCTCTTTTTATAAGCTACAGTGAAAATTATAGCAGAAAGTGTCATTACAACAGCACAGCCGACATAGGGTACATTCATATTTCACACCTTTAATTTAAAAATAGATCAATAATATGCAAAAAGATAAAAATTACATATATTTTACCAAAAGATGATAAAATTTGTATTTAAAGGTTTTTTTTTACATACTTATATTTTGTTTACACACAAAATAATTTAGAAAAAATTGTTAAGCCTTTAATTTTGTCATTTCCTGAGCAGTATGCCATAATTTTTTAGCATAATCCTCATTATAGGATTCTTCAGAAGATTCTTTTGGTTGTTTATTAACAAAGTATTTCCCAGTTATACCTTCTACTTCTGGAGAAGATGCTAAATATATTGAAGTTTGAGCTCCTTCTTCCGGACTTTTGAAAAATTTTCGTGCAAACCATTGGCTGAATTTTGATTGATCTCGACCAAGATTAGAATTAACTACTCCAGGATGAACTGCATTAGCATTTACTCCAGTTCCTTCTAATTTCCTACTTAATTCATAGGTAAATAATACCTCCGCCAATTTTGATATGCCATATACTGTAAATAAACGGTATTTCTTGTTTTCGCTCTGAAGATCATTAAAATCAATTTTTGCTCTTTTGTGAGCGGCTGAAGCAACATTAATAATACGACTTGGAGCACTCTTTTTTAAAACATCGAGCAATAAATTAGTTAATAAAAATGGTGCAAGAAAATGCACAGCAAAATTCATTTCAATTCCATCAATAGATAATACTCGCTTTTTAAGCATAATTCCTGCATTATTTATTAACACATCTAACTTCTGATATTTATTCTTATATTCTTCGACGAGTTTCCGAATCTGCTCTTGAGAAGATAAATCACAGAGATATAAATCAATCTTTTTATTTCCTGTTTCATTGATAATTTCTTCTTTAGCTTTTTCTCCACGTTCTTTATTGTGACAAACCATAACGACAGTAGCATTCATTTTTGCTAAAGCTTTAGCAGTTGCTTTGCCAATACCAGAATTAGCTCCTGTAATCATACAAATTTTTCCTTCCATTCAATCACTTCATTTTAATTCTTCTAATTTTTTTATTGTATTTAGGGGTTATTAAACCATTTGTTTATTTTTTAAAATCTTGATTGATTGATCGATTAAAATTTAATGAAAAAAACTATGAATTGTGATGTAAAAAATCAGTCCTTATTGATTTATAAATTAAGCAGAGAAAATATGTTACAATTATATCTAAATGATAAAAAAATGTAAATTCAATAGTGATAGTGAATTCAACAAAATGAATATAGAAAAATACAATCTAAAAAAGCCGAATATTTATATTTTGATAATTTTATTAAGTGGTTTAGGTCTTTTGTCTTTAATTCCTATTGGAAAATCTTTTACTAATAATTTTACGTCTGATATTGATGAATTTAAAGAATTAATTCAAAATTCTCCAGACGAATGTTGGAGAAAACCAGCGAAAATTAGAAAGGATGTAGTTTTATATAAATTATCAAAAGTACAAGAGTTAATATATAATGAAATCTTTGAAGACGCTTACAATAAGATGCTTTATGATATCAAACCCAAACTAACTGGACTGAAAACAAATGAAGAAGCAGACTCATGGGGAGATGGAGTTTTCAAAAACCCATGGATTATATGTGAGGATTTAAAAGAATTATTTCTTTTTGAATGTGATTTAATTCTCTCTGAGATAAATCCTTTAAATATTTACGATGATGATACTCCACCTACAATAGAGGTTCAATATGAAGGAGGGTATACAACAGAAGATGTTACTGAGTGGATTGTTCACATCAAGGATCTCGAATCTGGATTAAAGTTAATAAATATTACAGTTGATGGAGAGGTAAGATATTACGATGATCAACTTGATGGTACAATTGAAGTTTATTACAATGTTGCAGTTCCACCAATAGAAGGATTTCACGTTTTAAGAGTTTGGGCAATTAATAACGACGGGTCTCCTGATGAAAGTTTTTTTCAAGCTACCATCGAGGTACAACCACCAGGTAATGGCGGTGGTGGAGGTCCTATAATAATTGGTTAATTCATAAAATTATCAAAAATGAGAAAAAAATATTAAATATTTTTTTCATCTTATATTCCTTTTTTTCCTATTTTTATTAGAGAACAAATAACGAAGAAGATTTCATTAGGGTAAATAATTATTAATTTTGAGAAACTATATATTATTTCATATATTTATAAAAATCTTTCCATTCTTTAATCGTTAATTGGATTAATTCAGACTCCATCTCGTCTTTTGCTTTATCTAGCTGTTCTTTGCTTTCCTTCATTTTATTCTTGATAAAATCTTCTATCTTTTCAACAGTTATACCTTTCTTATCTAATTGTTCAAGAAGCTGATCACAGATCGACATTCTTATTACATACAAATCATAGGCTTCTCTAGATAAATTAGCAATTAGATTAGGGTGATATTTCCCTTTTATCTCAAAAATTTTTTGCCCGATTTTGCTTAGAGAAATTATATTCCCTAAATCTTCTGAGTTTTTCATTTTTTATACTCTTTTTTGTTTTTTAAAAATTCTTTCCATACGTTTTCAAACCATCCAAAATCAGTAGGTATCTCTCTTATATCCTCCCATTTAATGAAAATTTGTCCATCCTTCCATTGAAGAGTCTGGATTTTTTTTGATAAATCCACATTGTTATGAATAAACTTATATTCTTTAAGATACCCGGGAGGTAGGATATGCATTTCTGACAAAGAATCCTGCAATTTATCTCTTAAAATTAAATAAGAACCTCTACTTCGCCCATTTGAGAGATGATAGTTTAAAATTGCTTGTAAAAAGAATAATTGAGTAAATAGAGCATCTTTTACGCAATAAAAGTCAATAATATCCGTTTGGCGCTCTAAAACAATTGATTCTACAATATTATTTATTTGCTTTTGAATAATTTCAATTTCAGATTCCAAATCTTTCAAGGGACGAATAATTGTAGCATATTTTGACATCCTATTTTGAATTTGATCTAAAAGAATAAGTGGTGTTATACTATTCTCATTTGGAGCATTTTCTAATAAAATTTTAAATTGGTCTTTCAAATTAATTAGTTCTGATTTAAGAAATTTTTGAAAACGCTCAGATTCTATTACTTGATCTCTATAATCTATATGAGCAATCTTTTGTGAGACTCTTAATCCTCCGACTTGCCCTGCATTTAATGCTGCCCCGCCAGGTCTGTGAATACCATGGCTACCATTAATCTCTCCAATTGCAAAAAGATTTTTAACCGTAGTTGATTCCCACCATAAATCACATGTTATTCCACCATTTAGATGCTGATTACACACTGCAATTTCTAAAGGTTCTACTGTAATATCGATATTATGTTTATCATATACCTTAATTGCCTGTTCATTTAATTTTCTCAAGCGTTTGATTGGAATATCGGCTAATGCGTTCGATTTACTTAAATAATCTTTTGCAATAGGGTGAAGTTCCGCTAAATTAAATCCTTTTGGATTTTTTGTATAATCCAAGAAAACATGTCGATTTAAAGTTATATTCTCATGGAACACTGCCAAATCAATTAAGGAAGATCCGTAACCTTCAAGTAGAGCTACATTAAAAGGCCATTGATAACCTTTTAAAAAAATTGCTTTCGATAGCTCTGTAAAAGAAGGAAAAATATCATTTAGAAATTCAATTTCAGCATTATTGGCATCAACTGAATAGTATCTAGGAATTACTTGTTGGTATGAGCCAGAAACATTCCAACGAAATTTAGTTGAGGCTAAACCAAATTGAGATTCTGTTAGGTTTTGGAGTTTACAACCTGCCTCGATTGCTAAATTTGTTGTTCCTTTTTGAGACGTAGGATATACAGAATTTTTATATAAAATAGCAGGTCCTCCAGTTGCAATGATAATATTTCTTGCTTTGAAAATCCTTAGCGAACTAAAAAGATTATTTACATTCTTTTCTTTTGATAATTCATCAGATTTAATGCAAATTAAACCGATAGCTTCCCGTTGTTTAGTATTATCATCAATAATAATTTTTATAGCATAATGTTTGTCAAAAATGTTGATGTTTTTCTCTTTAACTGTATTTAATAGGCATTTCCCCATTTTTTGAGACGTAAAGGGACCAATTGATGTTGCTCTCTGTTTAGGATCATTATCAGTTTTGTATCCTACAAATCCTCCATATTCATCATATGGAAAAGGAACCCCCAATTGAACTAAATGAAAAAATTCTCTAATTGAGTTGGTCGCTTCAATTAAGGCAATATCACCATGCATGGCACCTCCAGCATAAAGATCCTTAGCCAATTCATAAGGAGAATCACCTTGATCTCCATAAATTGACATTTTATAATATGTCTGTTTATCGGAACCAGCATTAAATGAAGTTCCACCACCTAATTTTTCAGTGATTATTGCGATTTTTGAAGTATCTATACCTTCTTGCACTAAATGAATCGCACAATTTAATCCAGCAGCACCAGATCCGATTATTATCGCATTAAATTCTTTAATTTCAGGATCTTTGATATTAAAATCATTCATATTTTATTATAATGTCAGTTATATATTATATAAAAAACTGATTATTATTTATTGTTATAATGAATAAAATCTATAATTGGAAACTAAAAGATACTATTATTATTGATCTTTTTTATATAATATCCTTTATTGGGATTATAATTTTACTTGGTATTATATCAATCATCTATTTAATGATTTTCATTTTTTTTTATATTTTAATGAATTTATTAATAGCAATTATTTGTCATGATTGTCCTCATCAAGGTCATTTCTGTCCCGGACCAAGTCAATTACTATTTGGTGCTTTGCTCTCAAAAAAGTTGATTAAAAGAGAAAAAATAAGCCGAAAAGTGATGAGAATTACTTTAATATTTTATACCTTAATAGGAATGGGTAATTTTATTTTTAGCTTTATCGTGATAATTATTTCATTATGGTCATCTTTATTTTTGATTATATTAATCCCTCCCTTTTGCTTCCTCATATATGCAACAATAGCGTGGCCAATTCTATGCCCAAAATGTAGTAATAAAGAGAATTGCCCAGTAAGAAATTTCAAAAAATATTTTTAATTCTTAATAAAAAATCATAATCGATGAAGATGAAATCCCCCATCTATATCCAAAACTGTGCCTGTGGAGAATGGCATTAACCCACTTACAATAGCAACTACTGGTTTAGCAATATCAATTGGCGTTCCCCATCTTCTAATTGGAGAAACGCCTTCATTAATTAACTTATCATATGCATCATGCCTAGGTTTTGTTAAAGGTGTATCTATTATACCAGGAGATATTTCAAACACCGGAATTCCTTCTTCAGCTAATCTTACAGCAAAAAGTTTAGTCATCATTGTCATTCCTGCTTTGGAAATACAGTATTCCCCCCTATTGAGTGAAGCTGTGTATCTGTTTATAGAAGATATATTTATAATATATGGTTGGTAATCATCCTTTAGAGTTTTCTTAAGCTCAATCATCCATTTAGCTATAGTCTGAGTTAAGAAAAATGGACCCTTAAGATTGATTCCCATTACTCTATCGTAGGATTCTTCTGTCATTTCTAACATTTCTCCTCTTTTAATAGGACCAACACCAGCATTATTCACTAACACATCTATCCGATTGAATTTTTTCTTAATTCCGTTAATCAGTTTTACTCGATCTTCTTTTTTCCCTACATTAGCTTGAATATAAATGTATCTATATTCTAATCCTTCTTTAAAAATTTGTCTAAGATTATTTTTATACTTATTAGGTAGTTCTTGAGTTGAAGCGCCATTAACTACTACAGAAAATCCGATTTTTGCAAGTTCTAATACAATGGCTTTTCCTATACCATGGGAACTTCCAGTTATTAAAGCCACTTTTTTATTATCTTCAGTCATAAAATACTATTTATTTGATATTATTAAAAATATTTTCAAATAGACATCGAAATTCCGAGTTTAAAAGAATAAATATAAGAAGCTATCTATCTTATAATCATACTCTAATTTAATAAAACTAATATTATTTGATGATTCTAAATGAGAAGATTTGCCAGTATTGATTTTTTACGTGGTATAGCAATAGTATTAATGATTTTCTTGCATATAATACTACATGTATTAGATATTGATGGGTTACTTCTTCAAATGAATGATATAGCTTTGATTAATATTGTAGCACTTATCATTTTGCCTTTCTTGGGAGGTCTAGCAGGATTTTTCTTAATGGTTTCAGCAATAGGTAATATGATTAGTATGTATCGCCATTTACAAGCAGGAAGAAATGTGAGGGATTTGGTTATAAGACAGATCATGGGCGGAGTCTTGTTATTAATTTTTGCTATGATTTCTGAAAGTATCTTAGGTATTCATGGAGCGATCCCAAATTTAATGAAATCGTTGGATGATGTTTCAGCATGGAATTGGCAGGTTATTCTTTATCGAGGGTATCACTTTGAAACAATTCATACAATAGCATGGTGTATTATCCTTAATGGTATTGTACAAGGTATTCTTTCAAGAAATGATGCGTGGAAAAATCCCAGAAGACTTGTAAAAATTTATATTATATTGATTGTAATTGTTGTAGCACTCACGCCATTATTATGGTGGTTAGTGGACTTAGCGATTCCAGGATATCCATGGGCAATCGATCCAAACACAGGTGTGGATGTCCAGTATCCTTATTTGGGAATTTCAGAATGGTGGAAATTCATAACTCATTTCTTTTTAAATGCTATCGCAGGAAGAGAAGAACCGATCTTTCCCTATCTCGCAGTATCATTCATGGGTAGTATCATTGGTATTATTCTAGCTCAGGAAAGAGAGACTGTAAAAAAAGAATGGTCATTTCTCCCTAAAAAAACAATGCAGATAGGATTTCTGATGTTCTTTATAGGCATCATGGGTCTTATCGTCAATTTAGTCCTTATAATGGATGAATTAGGTATGACAGCGGCTTTGAATCTTTATAAAGGTCTTCCATTTCATCGAAACTGGGTTCCTGAATATCCGGGGATTGCTAGTACAACGTTACCAATTTTAGGATGGTTATTCCAATTTTTGAGTTTAAACGGAGCTGCTATTTGTTTAATTATGGTTGTAGTTCGTGTAGTTGAGTTCCGAGGTCGTGGAAAAGAGTTCGCGGACAAAACACGATTTTTCCGTCGATTTGGATTTGTTGCTTTCACAATGTATAATCTTCAGTGGTTCTATTTTGTGATACACTTTATTATCTCATCAACATTATATGGTGATCCTTATTTAAAACTTGATTGGGCTGGTACATTTCTGACAATGGCAATTACATTTTTAATCCTACATGGTTTATTGTTGCTTTGGGAAAGAGGGAAATATACAGGAAGCTTAGAATGGACTATGGATACTATTGCTGCGCAGATTATTCCCGCTAGGAAAGTAGTTGATCAGAAATGGTGGCAATCAGGACAATTAAATGTCGAAGAAGCGTTCTATAATGCAGAATGGTTAAATGTAATAGAAAAAGATGAGATCCGCCATGATCTTCATGCAGATTCAATAATGACGTACAAATTATCATTTTTTGGATTTCTGTTTTTCCCGATATCATTCATAACATTTATTATAGCAAGAAAATCTATACAAACTGAAGGAGAAAATAAATATAATAAACGAGCACAATTAATTTCATTAATAGGAATAATAATCTTCTTTGCATGGTTAATTCCCTCATTATTCCTTAGTTTGTCAGATCTTGGATTGTCACTTTAAAAATAATTTCAAAGCGTAAAATTTACTTTAAATCAATTTTTTTTTTATTTAATTTTTATAGTATTAATATCTTAATTAGGAGTATTAGAGATGATTGAAGTTAAAAAAGATATGAGTGATATTGAGATTGAAAATTATGTAAATCATGTTCTTAATCAGATGAGTTTGGAAGAAAAAATTAACCAAATGAAAGGAAATGGGCTCTTTATAAAAGTAATAGAAGATAGAGGTTTTGGTAAACGAGCCTATGACGCAGCTGGTTCAACAAGATTCAATATTCCTCCATTTAAATTTACTGATGGCCCCCGTGGAGTAATAATTCCCGGTTCTACTTGTTTTCCCGTTTCTATGGCTCGTGCTGCCTCATGGGATATAGATTTAGAACAAAAAATCGGAGATGTCATTGGAAAAGAAGTGCGAGCTCAGGGCGGTAATCTTTTTGGAGGGGTCTGCATTAACTTATTGCGTCATCCTGCGTGGGGTAGGGCTCAAGAAACTTATGGTGAAGATCCTTTCTTACTTGGTGAATTTGGAGCAGCTTTGACCAGAGGTGTTCAAGAACATAATGTTATGGCTACGGCTAAACATTTTGCTGCAAATAGCATTGAAAATGCTCGATTTAAGGTAAATGTGAAAATGGATGAACGGACACTTCGTGAAGTTTACCTTCCTCATTTTAAACGTTGTGCGGAAGAAGGATGTGCCACCATAATGAGTGCTTACAATAAAATTCGGGGTAAATATTGTGGACATAATGAGTATTTATTGCGTGATATTTTAAAAGGAGATTGGAATTTTAAGGGTTTTGTTCATTCTGATTGGATGTATGGTGTGAAAGACACCGTAGGGGGAGTAACTGGAGGATTAGATGTTGAAATGCCCCGAGCAAGATATTTTAAATACAAAAAAATCAAGAAAGCCTTGGAAGCAGGTAAAGTCACAGAAGCAATGATTGATGAGGCAGCAGGACGAGTTATGCGAACAATCCTTAGCTATGTTACAAAAGAAGATCCTCAAAAATATGAGAAAGAGCTAATTGGATGTGAAGAACATTATAAAGTAGCATTAGAAGCTGCTGAAAAAAGTATGGTGCTTCTAAAGAATGAAAATAATATCTTACCATTGAATAAAAATAAAATTAACAAATTAGCGATTTTCGGAAAATATGCAAGAGTTAAGAATACTGGAGATCATGGCAGTAGTAACGTATCAGTTAAAGAAGTTATTACTCCATTAAAAGGCATTGAAAATTACTTAGGAGATTCCATTGAAATAGTCTACCATAATGGATCAAACAATAAGAGGCCTAATAATTTGTCTAAAGAAGTGGATATAGCAATTGTAGTTGTAGGGTTAAATTATAAGGACGAAGGAGAATACATTAAGGAATTTAGAACTGGTGGGGATCGGGACAAACTTTCTTTACATGATGAAGATATTGACTTAATTAAAGCCGTTGCTGCTGAAAATGAAAATTGCATAGTTGTTCTGATTGGTGGAAGCGCAATTACTATGGAAGAATGGAAAGAGCAAGTACCTACTATATTAATGGCATGGTATTCTGGTGTAGAAGGAGGTAATGCTTTAGCAAAAATATTGTTCGGAGATGTGAATCCAGGCGGAAAATTACCTTTTACAATTCCTAAAGATCCTAAGCATTTACCTTATTTCGATAAAAATGCAGATGAAATTGAATATGGATATTATCATGGATATACTCTTTTTGATAAAAAGGGCTATGAACCAGCAGTTCCTTTCGGTTTTGGGCTAAGTTATACCACGTTTTCTTATAATAATTTACAAATCGAAGTAAAAAATGATAAGGTAATTGGTACAATAGATGTTAAAAATACTGGTAAATTAGCTGGAGATGAAGTAGTACAATTATATATTGGTTTTGAACAGTCTCAAATTGACCGTCCTGTAAAGCTTTTGAGAGGATTTACACGTATCCGTTTAAATCCAAACGAAACAAAAAACATAAAAATTGAAGTTCCAAAGAAAAACTTTGCTTGGTATAATCCAGAATCTAAATCATGGGAGATTGAAAAGATAAAATATACCCTTTATATGGGAGCTTCATCTAAAACTGATGATCTTTTATCAGTCCAATTTCAATTATAAAACCCAAATGATAAAAATAACTTTATAATTTTTCTATTTGCTCTTTTTTACTTGTTTCAGAAGATTTATACAAAGAAGTTATTACTCGTAGAGCCTTAGAACTTTCTTCAATAGTATTTAAGTAAGGTTTATCGTAAAGAATCCACTCTGCAAATGCTTTTACTGATCTTCCGAAATGGGAAAACCCTTTTACATTTTTTTTAATTTTAAAATTTTTAACGCCTTTCCATTTTAAGGAAGACTTTGGCCAAGGGCCTTTGTAATAACATCTTCCTTTATTTCCAAAGATTTGTAATTCTACTTTATCCTTAAACATTCCAAAGGGAGGTTTTACAAACATTGAATTATTTATTTGAGTAGATATACCGTTATCAAATTCAATTATACCAAATGCAAGATCTTCTACTTCTAAATTTTTAAAATTCTTAGTATAAACCTTACCTATTACAGAAATAGGTTCACCAAAAGCCCAAATCATAATATCTACCATATGTGACCCATGTGTTAAGAGTGTTCCACCACCAGCGGCCTCTTTTTTTGTTCGCCAAGGTCCTTTTTCAAAATATGATTCATTTCTACTAAAAAAAACATTACAATTAGCATAATATACTTCTCCCAAATGGTTGTTTTGAAGAGCAGAAATTAAACGAGAACAATTATGATCATATCGATAATTATAATTGAATCCAAGCTTTAACTGGTGGTATTGATTATCTAAATTTTTTATTTCTCGAGCATCTTCTAATGAGATTGTTACTGGTTTTTCGCATAAAATATGCTTTCCATTTTCAAAAGCTTGTTTAATCATTGGTTTATGCAAGTAATGAGGAGTAGCAATATATACAACGTCAATATCTTCATTCGCAAACATAGTTTCAGTATTAGTATATGCATGGTCCTTGCTAGCAATCTTTTTAGCTCGGTTTATATCTAAATCAACAGCTGCAACAATCTTGGTATTTTTAATAACTTTTGATACTAGTTTATATGTTCCTGTTATCCAACCGCATCCAATAACTCCCACCTTTACAAATTTATGGTTTTCGATAATAATCCCCCTTTTTTATTGTCCTTTTAATACCCATTTAACTGAGCTTTTAATGATTTTACGAAAAATCTCATTTTTTAGGGCTCTTGCTTGATGGCCTAATGCACAAAATGCTACTCTCCCCTCCCCATAAGTCTTTACCCAGATAATCGGTTCAGCTTCAGGGTCTTCTTCATCATGGTAATAAGCCTCAGCTAAAACTTTCATATCTCCTTTCATAGCGAAATCATGCCTATAAGGTTCATCAAAAAAAGTAAAATCATCTAAATTTGCTGTTATTGGATGTCCTTTATCTAAAATTTTGATATCTATATTGCATTTTTTTTTATGACCAGTAAATCTTCCTCCAATCATTTCATAATATTTAGGATGTTCTTTAAAAGATGCCGAAGCACCATGCAATCCTACAAATCCTTTTCCGCTGGAGATAAAATCTAACACATTTTTCTCTTGTTCCTTAGTAAATTCCCCGAATTGAGTAAAAAAAATAGTGGTGTCATATTCAAAAAAGTCTCTATTTTTAAAAATTTCGACATCCTCATAATTATCAACTATATACTCATTTAGAATTTCTTGGAAATAAGAATAAGTCTTATCCTTTTTAAAATATCTCCCCCTTTGGCATAATAAAATTTTCTTTTTAGCCATAAATCATCATAAGAAAAAATGAAAAGTTCTTTATTAAGGGTTCTCTAATTATAATGTAATGAGTTTTAATCCTTCCCACATGAAATTTGAACCATTTACTTATAAGAGTTTAGATGATTTAAAGAATAAAGTTATGGAATTAGATTTAGATATTCCTTTCTATCCCAGAGTTGAAATTTTACAACAAAGAATAAATATTGCCAAGAGGGTTATCCCCAATAGATTAGCCATCCAACCAATGGAGGGTTTTGATGCTAATGCAGATGGAGCTCCAGGAAGATTAACTTATAGAAGATATGAGCGGTATGCCAGAGGGGGAGCAGGATTAATTTGGTTTGAAGCAACAGCAATTAATCATGATTGCCGCTCAAACGCATGTCAATTAGTTTTAACTGAAGAAAATTCTGATAAATTTAAAGAATTTGTCTCGTATATAAGAGATATTTGTAATAAATCTTTGAGAGAACTAGGCTTTTTAAATGATTGTGTTTTAATTCTCCAATTGAATCATTCTGGAAGATATTGCGTAAGAAAGGACAAAAAATATCCAATAAAAGCATATCAATATATTGAATTAGATAAAAATAGAGGTCTTACAGAGAAAAATGGTATTATAATATCTGATGAAGATTTAAGAGAGTTAGAAGATATTTGGATTCAAAAGGCGATTATTGCAAGAGAAGTAGGGTTTGATGGAGTAGATATTAAAGCTTGTCATGGGTATTTAATTCATGAATTATTAAGTTCAAGAATTCGAAAGAACTCTATATATGGTGGAAAAGGTTTTGAAAATAGAGCAAGATTCTTTTTAAATATTATAGAAAAATTGAATAAAGAATTAAAGAATGGAAGTAACTTCTTATTGACTACCCGAATGAGTGTATATGATGGTATTCCTTATCCTTATGGGTTTGGAGTGAAACCAGTAGAAAATGAAGAATTTCCAGCTCCTATTGATCTTATTGAACCTATTGAGCTAATAAATAAACTATATAATTTAGGAGTAAAATTAATTAATATTACTGCTGGAAATCCACATTATAAACCCCAAATTACACGTCCATTCGATATACCCGTTAAAGGAGAGATTCTACCAAATGAAAATCCTTTATTTGGTGTGAGTAGACTTTTAAACTTAGCATCTTTAATTAAAAATCATTTACCAAATGATACTTATATTGTAGGATCTGGTTATTCTTATTTACGTCAATTTGCAGGTTATATTGCTGCAGGTATGATCCATCAGAAAAAGGTTGATATTTGTGGGTTCGGAAGAATGGCTCTCGCAAATCCTAATTTTCCCAAACAGATTTTCCAAGACGGAATTATTGATAAAAAGCAAAGTTGTATTTCATGTTCAAAATGTTCTGATTTCATGAAACTTGGGAAAAATGTAGGATGTGCTACAAGAGATCCACAATATAAGAAATAAATTTTATTAGAGAAAATTATTTTAACCATTAATACGAATTTATTACATTAATTAATTGTAGAAATTTACTAATTAGAGCTAATGAAAAAATTAAAGAATCAGAGAAAAATCATTAGATGGTTATTCTATACTATATTAATTTTAGGTATTGTTATTCCTCTTTGGAGGATTATCGTTTCAAGTAATATAGGGGGTTATTTAATATTCATTGGTTTTAGTTTATATTTCATATCATCAATCAGCGTTTTCAGTGGCATTGTGATAATTTTATTGGTAATATATTTATTTTTTAAACTAATAGGGAATAGGAGTGGCATTAAAAATAAAAATAGAAGATTACCAAAATTATTATTTATATTTATTATTTTAATTTTACCTCAATTTTTTCATACTCAACAAAATTATTCAAAACCCAGAATTAGTCAAAGTCAATGGGAATTCTCAATGAAAACTAATTTTAATCGTACATTCAATTTATTTGAAACATTCAACGCTACCCTAGGGTTTCAACAACGACAAAATATGTATTTAAACGATAGCAAAAATAGTGATCAGGTTTACGCACAAGTCTCTCGGGTTTATCTTGGTCTGAATGTAAGCGAGATCAATATTGAAGCTTCCCTTCATAAACTTTATAATTTTAAGGATTGTTTAGATTTTACATTAAACAATCTTATACGTTTGATATATATTGATATTAATAGGAGTATTTTGAGTCCATCAATAAGGAACAAAGTTATTGATGCCTTTGGTAAAACTAAATATTGGTATACAGAGCCTACTAGAGATGATATGATTTTTTATACTGAGAATCATCAGATTCTTTTTCATACCGCGGAATTGCTCATCGGACAACTTTTTCCTAATGATACGTTCGTTAACTCTAATATGACAGGACTGGAACATGTAAATCATGCATTACCGCTTGTAAAAAGATGGCTTGATTGGCGAGCACAATTTGGTTTCTCAGAATGGCATTCAAATACATACTACACAGAGGATATTGCAGCGTTAGTTAATTTAGTAGATTTCTCAGAAGACCCAGAAATTGTCTATAAAGCAGCGATGATTTTGGATATTATTGCATTTGACTTTGCTAATAATTATTTTAAAGGTAGATATGCAACTACACATGGTCGTTGTTATGATAGAACTAAAATAGGAACTAGTGTTATATCCCCAGCTTCTAGAGACAGTACCTCTGAGTCGGCTTGGATAATGCTTGGTATTGGAGATCATAATCCCTATGATAACAGTAATCTTGCTGCTGTTGCTTTAGCTACAAGTGATTATTATGCTCCTCCACCAATTTTGGAAGATATTGCTAATAATGCGACTTTATATGATGAACATAAAGAACGAAATAGCATAAATATGGATGAAGGCTCATTATACAACCTAAACTATAATGAAGAAGATCTTATGTTCTGGCTTGGAATGTCAGCGGTTTTACCTTCACAAACAATCAAGGAAGTCTTTAATTTAGTAGAAAAATATAATATAAAATCGGATACTATGTACGGACCTCAAATAATTGCTGATTTCTTTAAAGTGTCTGCATTTTTACATGGTATACCATTAAGCTCATATTCAGAGAAATTGAAATTAATTACTCAAGGTATTTGTTTGGAAACTTCAAATACTTATACATATAGAACACCATATTACCAACTTTCTGGTTCCCAGGACCATCAAAAAGGAATGAATAGTTATCAAGAACATATCTGGCAAGCTTCTTTAGATGATGATGCGTTTATATATACTAGCTCACCAGGAGGTCTTACTAAAGATCTTGAACAGGAATATGTTGGAGGATGGAATCCTCGTGCTACGTTATATAAGAATGTAGGGATTATTCAGTATGACCGTGAAACATTACCTTTAGAGGGGGAACTTCTTTTGTACTTTTTGAATCTCTTTATGGGTAATAAATTTTACCAACATGCTTACTTTCCTCGCTGGGCTTTTGATGATTGGGAGCAACATGGTAGATGGACATTTGGTGTTAGTGGAGATGGATATGTTGCGTTGTATTCTTATATGGATACTTACTGGGCTTCTAATTATGAACTTCGAGTAGATGGTTTTAAAAATCTATGGATAGTTGAATTGGGAAGTATTGATGAATATGGGTCCTTTGCCCAATTTGTATCAGAGATTCAGCAATCTCAAGTTCAAGTTATTCCACAAGCATTAGGATATAATGTACGTTATTTATCTCCCTCTCAAGGATTAATTAGTGTAGCTTGGGAAGATCCCATGAATGTGGGAGGTAATGAGGTTGATTTGGGGCCATATCCTCGTTTTGATAATGATTATTGTTATCAAGACTTCGGCACTAAAAATTCTATTATAAATTTTAATAACCAGAGCTTATTCTTAAATTTTGATACTGCTTCAAGGATATATCAAATTACTTAAACAGGTGAAAAGTTATTAATTTGAGAATTAGAAAATATTTAAAAATAGGTAAACCATCAGTAAAAGGAGGTATAATGGTC